>NZ_CP072203.1:1206775-1508469 GCF_017654315.1 Gordonia polyisoprenivorans | reverse complement strand
GGAGTTCGTCGGCGGTGACCATCGGGCTGATGAGCGCGGCGATCCCTCCCGCCCGCCACGCCGCGACGAGACAGATGATGAACGCGGGGTCGTTCTGAAGGAGCATGGCGAGTCGATCGCCGGGTGCGAAGCCGCGCGCGACCAGCAGACCGGCCACCGCGTCGGCAGCCTCGTCGACCTCCCGCCACGTCATCGTTTGTCCGAGGTAGTCCAGCGCGTTGCCATCGGGCCGGTCGGCGACGGTCGCCTCGAACATCTGCAATGCATTCGCAGCGCCCGGCGTCAGGTGCGCACCCAGATCCGGGGCATAGTGGACCAGCCACGGGCGCCGGTCGTAGTCGCCGGGGCCCGGGCCGCTCGTCGATCGTCGGGGATCGAGGTCGTCTGGTGTGCGCATCGCGTGCGTGAGTGTACGGCCGCAACCCGCACAGCAGTGGTAAACGCACGAATCGCGACGCGCGCCCGACTCGGCCCGTACATTGTTCAGCGTGACTGAACCTGCGGTGGGTGCCGCGGTGCGACGAGCGCGGGAGAACGCGGGGATGACCCTGCGTGATCTCGCCGGGCGCCTCGAGGTCAGTGTCGGCACGATGAGCGCGATCGAGAACAACAAGGTCGCCGTCACCGTCGAACGACTCAACGCCGTCGCCGCGGTGCTCGGGGTAACCGCCGGCGCCCTGCTGGCCGGCGACACCTTCGTCCGTCCGACTCCGGCTCGCGGGGACGACGACTGGCGACACTTCGCCGACCTCGACCTCGACCCCGTCCTGGCCGCCGCGGTGGAGGTGTTCACCGAGACCGGCTATCACGGTGCCACCATGCGCGTGGTCGCCGGCGCGGCGGGGATCAGCGTCGCCGGGATCTATCACCACTATCGGAGCAAGCAGCAGCTACTCGTCGCGCTCTTCGACGTCATGATGACCGAGGTGCATTGGCGGATGTCGGCAGCTGCCAATGAAAATCCGCATCCGGTGCCATCTTTCGCGCTCATGGTGGAGGCGCTCGCCCTGTGCCACACGCACCGGCGCGACCTCGCCTTCATCGCCGCCACCGAGATGCGCAGCCTCGAGGAGCCCGACCGAACCCGCGTCGCCGACTCGCGACGCCGTGTCCAACAGCACCTTGACGTCGTTGCCGCGGACGCCGTGGCGGCCGGCGAGTTCACCACCCCCAACCCGCACAACACCGGCCGGGCCATCGCCACGATGTGCATGGCACTGCCCTACTGGTACTCATCCGGCGGCCCGCAATCACCGGCCGAGGTCGCCGCCGAATACGCCGAACTCGCCCTGGCGATGATGGGCCACCGAGTTCAGCAGAACTGAACTCGCCCGGCCCACTTCGTCACCCGAACACCGCTAGGCCGAGGGGGTTGACGCACCCCGGGGGCATCTGTGATGCTCATCTCACTGAACCCGGCCTGAACGATCGCTCGCACAGTTCAGAACACTCGCTCATCACTGGAGGATCAACGATGACCACCGCTCCCGAAGCCCCCCAGCTCACCGAACTCCTCGACAACGCGCCGACCAACTGGGGCAAGTGGGGCCCCGACGACGAGGTCGGCAGCCTCAACTACCTGACCGCCGAACAGGTGATCGCCGGCGCGTCGCTCATCAAGAAGGGCGCGCTGTTCACCCTGCAACGCCTGATCGGCGACCCGAAGGGCGATCCGGTCTGGCCGGGCCGCAGCCCCGCCACCCGCGAGATGATCCTCGACGAGTCGCACTGGGACGACGGTGGCGACGGCCCCGCGTTCCCCGGCGGCCTGCACTACGCCGACGACAAGATCAACGCCTTCCTGCAGGGCTCCACACAGTACGACGCGCTGGGACACGTCTGGTACGGCGGCAAGATCTGGAACGGCTTCGACGCCCGGACCACCATCGGCGGCCTCGACAAGGCCAGTGTCGAGCCGATCGCCGAGCGTGGCGTCGCCGGCCGGGCCGTGCTGCTCGACATGGCGCGCCACCGCGGCGTCGACCACCTCGGCCCGCGCGAGACCTACGATCACACCGATCTCGAAAAGTGTGCGCAGGCACAGGGAATCGAGATCAAGCCGCGCGACATCCTGATCATCAGGACCAACCATCTCGAACTATTCTTCCAGCAGGGCGACAAGTTCTACGACGACTTCTGCGAGCCGGGCCTGGTGTACTCACCCGAACTCGTGGAGTGGTTCCAGGCCAAGGAGATCCCCAACCTGGTGACCGACACCATCGCCAACGAAATCACCACCGACCCCAACAACGGGGTCGCCCTGGTGCTGCACAACGCGTTGATGCGCAACCTCGGCATCGCCTTCACCGAGATCTGTGACCTGGAGAAGCTCGCCGCCGACTGTGCCGACGACGGAGTGTACGAGTTCTTCTATGTCGCAGCACCGTTGAAGATCCACAACGCCACCGGCTCGCCGGTCAACCCGGTGGTGATCAAGTGAGCGAGGGACTCTACGCCGCGCGACCCTGGTCATCGCTGTACCCGCCGGGCACCGCCGGTGACATCACGACGGAGTACGTGTCGGGCCTCGCGTTGTTCGACGCCGCCGTCGCCGAGAATCCCGACGACGTCTTCCTGATCTACTTCGATCAGTCGTTGACCTTCGCCGAGGTCGATCGCGCCTCACGTGCCGCCGCAGTCACGTTGCGCGAGCATGGTTTCGGCGATGGTGACCGCCTCGGTCTGTACGTCCAGAACAATCCGGCGTTCGTAATCGGACTCCTCGCCGCGTGGCGGGCCGGTGGCGCCGCCGTGGCGATCAACCCGATGAACAAGGCCCGCGAGCTCACCTATCTGCTCACCGATTCCGGCGCCGTGGCATTGCTCACCCTCGACGACCTCTACACCGGTGTCGCCAAGGGGGTCATCGAGTCGGGGTCGACGTCGGTGCACACCGTGATCACGTGCTCCGCGTTGGACTTCCAGACGCGCAGCGATCCCCGGTTGTTCGCCGAGCTCGAGCGCACCCGGCCCGAGGGCACTCTCGATCTGGTGACCATCATCGACGACTTCGTCGGTGGCGACCTCCCGGATGTCTCTCCCGGGCCCGATGATCTGGCCGTCCTCGCCTACACCTCGGGAACCACAGGTAATCCCAAGGGCGCCATGAACACTCATGGCAATCTGGCGTTCAACGCGCAAACCTATCGGGACTGGACCGGACTGAAACCCGGCGAAGGAATCCTTGGTATCGCGCCGCTGTTCCACATCACCGGACTGGTCGGTCACGTCATGTTCGCGATGATCGCCCGCTCACCGCTGATCCTGGCACATCGCTTCGAGCCGTCGGTCATGCTCGACGCCATCCGTGAACACCGTCCGGTGTTCACGGTCGCCGCGATCACCGCGTTCAACGCTCTCGCGTCGGCGCCGGGTGCCGGCGCCGACGACTTCGAGAGTCTGCGCATCCTGTACTCCGGTGGCGCGCCCATCGCCCCGGCGATGGGTGATCGGCTCGAGCAGGTCTTCGGGGCCTACATCCACAACATCTACGGACTCACCGAGACCAATTCCCCGTCTCACGGTGTGCCGCTGGGTGTTCGGGCGCCGGTCGATCCCGCGTCGGGAGCGTTGTCGGTGGGTGTGCCGGTGTTCAACACGGTGGTGCGCGTCGTCGACGAGGCGGGCAACGACGTCGCTGTCGGCGAGGTCGGCGAGTTCGTGACGTCCGGCCCACAGGTGGTGGCCGGCTACTGGAACAAGCCGGAGGCCACCGAGAAATCGATCCCCGGCGGCGCCCTGCACACCGGTGACGTCGGCTTCATGGATGCCGACGGCTGGTTCTATCTCGTCGACCGCAAGAAGGACATGATCAACGCCTCGGGCTACAAAGTGTGGCCCCGTGAGGTCGAGGACGTGCTCTACACCCATCCGGCGGTGCGTGAGGCAGCAGTGGTCGGCGTGCCCGACGACTATCGTGGCGAAACCGTGAAAGCCTATGTGTCCCTTCGGGAGGGACAGTCCGTCGATCCCGATGAACTGATCGCCTTCTGCAAGGAGCAGATGGCCGCCTACAAGTACCCGCGCTCGGTGGATGTGGTCTCGGACCTCCCCAAGACCGTCACCGGCAAGATCCTGCGGCGGGAATTGCGCGACCAGGGCTGACGCCCACAGCGCCCTCCCCACCGCCGACAGCGCTCACCAGCGCCGTGACAGCGCTTAGCTGGGCGCTGTCGGCGTGTTGACGGGCGCTGTCGGCGTGTGGTTGGGCGCTGTCGGCGTGTGGGCGGACGCTGTCGGCGTGCTGGCAGGCGCCGTCGGCGCCGACAGCTCAGCTCAGCTTCTCCACGCAGACGACCTTGTGCCGCTGGTCGTAGGTGTAGTAGTTGGTTGTCGCGTCCGGGCAACCACTCTCGTCGGTCGCTCCGGGGAGTACGGCAAGGATGCGACGGGCGTCGGAATCGGTGGAGTTGCACGGGACGTGCGCCGGGTCGCCGAAGCTCGGCACCGTCATGCATTGTCCGACAACCCAATCCGTGTCGAGGCACAGCGCGCCCTGTTGTGTGCCGCCCTGGGTGACGTAGTAGGTCTGGTCGACGTCGGACGGGCAGGCCTCCTTGGTCGGCGATTTGGCCACCACCACATAGTTGGCGGGCGCCTGTCCGCAGGTCGCGTGGTCGATCTTGGCGTCCATCATCGTGCCGGACAGGTAGACGCACTGCCCGATCGCGGCGTCGAAGTCGACGTCGCCACCGGCGTCCTGGCTCTCGGTGACCGAAGAGACCGGCGTGGACTTGCTGAACGGCAGCGCCGAACAGCCGGTCAGCGCAAGCGCAATCAGCCCCGCCACCCCGAGCGCACCCACGAGTCGCGCCGACAGATATCGCACCATTCTGGATTCCCCCTTCACGCTGGCCCCCTGCCATCGCCGGAGAAACTGTACGACACATCCGGCAATGTTCCGATCCCGGGCTCGCCGATCGCGCGACAATGAGTCGGTGAATTCCGATGTCGAGTGATCTCGCGGCGATCGTGGTGGTGTTGGCCGCGCTGATCGTCGTCGGCCTCGTGGTGCTCATCCGGACCCGGCGGGTGGTCGCGACGCCGACCGAGCGTGCCGTGCACACCGCCTTGCACACGGCGTCGCTGGCCGCGCGATCGCTACGCGGCGGGCTCGGTGCCGAATCCGCGCGCGACGCCCTGCCACCTCTGCGTTCGCTGACCGCTGCGCAGGGGGTGGCCCTGTACGACGCGGACGCCGAAGCACTCGCCCACGACGACGACCCGGTGTGGACCACGCGTGTGCTGACCGCGGCCGACGCGGCGGCGGCCTCGGCGCTGGCGCAGCAGCGGCGGGTACTCGTCAACGATCCGTCCGGCCCGGACTCCCCGGTACGCGCGCTGGTCGCCGAGCCGCTGATCGCCGGGGACGCCGGCGCGGGAGCGCTCGTCGTCGCGACGGTGAGCCGCCCGGGCCCGGGCATGCTCGGCGCCATCGCGGAGGTCGCCCGGTACGTCTCCGATCAGGTGGAGCTGGCCGAACTCGACGCCTCGCGGGCGCGGCTCGACCGGGCCGAGGTCCTGGCCCTGCGCGCACAGATCAGTCCGCATTTCATCTACAACGCGCTCACCACGATCGCGTCATTCGTGCGCACCGACCCCGACCGGGCACGCGAACTGATCATCGAGTTCGCCGACTTCACCCGCTACTCGTTCCGCGCGGCGGGCGAATACACCCTGCTCTCCGACGAACTGCGCAACATCGACCGCTACCTGACCCTCGAACGCGCGCGCTTCGGCCCGGCACTCGACGTGAAACTGCATGTGGCGCCAGAAGTTCTGGGTGTTGTGCTGCCGTTCCTGGCCCTGCAGCCGCTGGTCGAGAACGCGGTGCGGCACGGGCTGGCCGCCAAGGGCGGCGGATCGATCACGATCACCGCGCGCGACGAGGGCACCGACTGCGTCATCACCGTCGAGGACGACGGCGTCGGCATGGACCCCGAGCTCCTGCGGTCTGGAGACATCGACGCGCTCGATCCGCCCGCCTCCCGAGACGAATCGGCGGGAGCCCGAGTCGGACTCACCAATGTCGACCATCGGCTGCGCGCAGCTTTCGGCAACGACTACGGCCTGGTGGTCGACACCGGCATCGGCGCGGGCACCAAGGTCGGGATGCGGGTCCCCAAATTCCGTGCCGGGGTGCGAGTATGACACCCATGGCACTGTCGGTCCTGGCTGTCGACGACGAACGCCCCGCCCTCGACGAACTGGTGTTCCTGCTGCGCCGCGCGCCCGGGATCGGCGAGGTCTTCGCCGCCGGCGACGCCACCGGAGCGCTGCGTGAACTCGGCGACCACCGGATCGACGCGGTCTTCCTCGACATCAACATGCCCGGCCTCTCGGGCATCGAATTGGCCACCGTGCTGCGCAAGCTCAGCAGTCCCCCACAGATCGTGTTCGTCACCGCGCACGACGACCGCGCGGTCGACGCATTCGACGTCGGCGCGCTGGATTACCTGCTGAAACCGTTGCGCGAGGACCGGTTACGTGAGGCGGTGGATCGGGTCGCCGCCGCGGCCGCCCCACCCACGACCACCTCCGAGTCGACCGCGCGTGACGACGACGTCATCCCCGTCGAACTGGGCGGGGTGACCTCGTTGATCCGACGGGATTCGATCTCGTGGGTCGAGGCCGTCGGCGATTACGCCCGGCTGCATTCGGCGGACGGTGCACACCTCGTGCGGATTCCGCTGTCCACCCTCGAATCCCGATGGCAGGACAAGGGATTCGCGCGTATTCACCGGTCGTATCTGGTGGCGCTGGGTATGGTGACGGGGCTGCGGGCCTCCGGCTCGACGACGATGGTGGCGGTGCGCGCCAACGGCCGTTCGGGGGCGGTGGAACTCCCGGTGAGCCGCCGGCAGGTCCGGGAACTCAAGGATCGCCTCATCCGGGACCCGATGCGCGCCTACCGAACCGGAGACGAGCAGTGACCTCGGACCGGGGCGAGACGCCTCCGGGCCCGGAGCGTCCACCGCAGCGGGAGCGGGTGGTGCTGGCCCGCCGACGCGGCGCACGCGTGGTGCGTACGCGGGTGGAGGTGCACGAGCAGACCGAGGTCGGCGACGCCCTGGTGCGCGGCCTGATGCGCGCACAGCTGGGTTTGGCGTTGCGGCTGGGCCTGAGCGTGACGGCGATCATCGCACTGGTTCCGTTGCTGGGCATCGTCTTTCCAGCGCTCGGCGAGTACACGGTGTTCGGCATCCGGGTGTCCTGGTTGGTCCTCGGGGTGCTCGTCTATCCGCTGCTGTATCTGTTCGGCAGACTCTACGTGCATCTGGCCGAGCAGGCCGAACGCGACTTCATGGGCGTCGTCGACGACGACGCGGGCGCCGGCCCCTCGGAGCACGACTGATGTCGGGGACGATCCTGACCGCGTTCGCGCTCGTCGCGGCGGCACTGGCGACCATCGTCATCGGCGCCTACGGTGGGCGCTTCGCGCGCACCACCTCGGACTTCCTGGTGGCCTCACGCAGCGTCGGCTCCCGATGGAACGCCGCCGCGGTGTCCGGTGAATACCTCTCGGCGGCATCATTTCTCGGTGTCGCCGGGCTCGTCGCCAAATACGGCGCGGATGCGCTGTGGTATCCGGTCGGCTTCACCGCGGGATACCTCGGGCTGTTGCTGTTCGTTGCTGCCCCGCTGCGACGGTCGGGCGCCTACACCGTGCCCGACTTCGCCGAGTTCCGCCTCTCGTCGAGGCCCGCACGTCAGACGGCGATGCTGGTGGTGGTCGTCGTGTGTGTGTTGTACCTGATCCCGCAGTTCCAGGGCGCCGGACTGACACTCAACATCCTGCTGGGCGTACCGGTCTGGGTGGGTGCAGTGACCGTCGGGGTGATCGTGATCGTCAACGTCGTCGGCGGTGGCATGCGCTCGATCACGTTCGTCCAGGCATTCCAGTACTGGTTGAAGCTCACCGCGATCGGGGTGCCCGCGCTGGCCCTGGTGATCGTGTTCCTCGCACACCGTGAACCGGTCGGCGAGCCCGCGCCGCCGCGCGTCGACGTCGCCACCACCGTCGACATCACCACCGACACCGTGCTGTCGGTCCCGGAGACCGCCGGGGTGCACGTCACCGGCACCATCGACGGCTCACACGTCGACGACGCCGCCTTTCGCGCGCCCGGTGAGTACACATTGAGCTCGGGCAGCACCATCCGGCTCGACGCCGGCGCGGCCACCCCGGTGGTGGCCGGCGCCCCGACGACCGGTGCGTCCTGGGTGGCGCCGGGCGGTGGGCTCGGCGGCAATCATCCCCTGTACCAGGTGTATTCGATCATCATCGCGACCTTCCTCGGCACCATGGGGCTGCCGCATGTGCTGGTGCGGTTCTACACCAACCCGGACGGACGCTCCGCTCGCCGGACCGCTCTGACTGTGATCGCCCTGCTCGGCCTGTTCTACCTGTTCCCGATGTTGCTCGGGGTCTTCGCGAGACTCTATGTGCCGCAACTGTTGATCACGGGTACCTCCGATGCCGCGGTGCTGCTGTTGCCGTCGGCGGCGATCGGCGGGGTGGCCGGCCAACTCCTCGCCGCACTCGTGGCCGCGGGCGCGATCGCCGCGTTCCTCGCGACCTCGTCGGGACTGCTCGTCAGTGTGGCCGGGGCGATCTCCACCGACGTCTTGCGTGGGCGCATCCGCGATTTCCGGGTCGCCGCCGTGATCGGCGGGGTGATCCCCATCGTGTTCAGTGTGGCCGCAACGTCTCTGGAGTTGTCGCGCACGGTCGGCCTGGTGTTCGCGGTCGCGGCCTCGACCCTGTGCCCATTGCTGATCCTCGGCATCTGGTGGCGCCGACTGACCCCCGCGGGCGCCATCGCCGGCATGCTGGTCGGTGGTCTGTCGTCGGGCACCGCAACATCATTGGCGATCGCCGGCGGTATCGGGGACACCTCGTTGGGCGGATGGCCCGCGGTCATCGTCGGCTTCCCCGCAGCGGTGACGGTGCCGCTCGCCTTCGCGACGATGATGCTCGTCAGCCTCGCCACCCGCACCCGCGTACCCGGCGACCTCTCGCGCACCTTCGCGCGGATGCACGTCCCCGAACGAGTCGGGATGGGCGTCGAACGCCTCCCCCGCGACGGGTCGGCGTAGTGAGGTCACGCGCCGTCACCAGGAGCACTCGGCGACCCGCCGAAAGTTGCCGCCCAGTACCGCGGTGATGTCCTCGGCGGCCCAACCACGTTGGGCGAGATGGCTTCCCAGGGTGACGAAAACCTCGGGCGCCATCCAGCGGATCGGCCCCCACCGCGTGTAGGACTCGTCGAACGCCTCGGGATGGTCGTGGATCTCGGCGAGGAAGTCCTCGGCGTCGAAGGAGTGATCGGTGCTGACGCCGACGTGCTCGATGCCGACGAGTTCGACCGCATACTCGAGGTGGCGGGCCATCGCCTCGAGCGTCGGGGTGTTGGGGCCGAGGAAGATCCCGACACCGGTGATGCCGACGACCCCGCCGGTCGCGGCGCACTCGCGGGCCTGATCGTCGGTGATGTTGCGAGGGTGATCCCACACACCGCGCATGCACGAATGGCTGTAGATGACGGGCTTGCTCGACACCTCGCACAGATCCAGGCCGGTGCGCACCGAGCAGTGTGAACCGTCGGGCACCATCCCGGCCGAATTCATCTCGGCGACGAGGTCTCGACCCCACGCGGTCAGTCCGGTGTCGTCGGTATCGAGGCACCCGCACCCGGCACGGTTGGCGTGGTTGTACGACGGGAGCATCGTGCGAACGCCGAGGTCGACGAACCGGGCAACGTTGTCGAGGTCACCGTCGAGGGGATTGGAGTCCTCGAGATCGAAGGCCACCGCGATCCGCCCGACCGCGGCCTCGATGTCGGACGGCGTCGTCGCGAGCGCCAGGCCCGGGTGGTCGGTGATCGCGGCCCGGAAACGCCTCAGCAGCAACGACGAATCGTCGAAGCTCTGCGGCGAGTAGCCGACGTTGACCGACACATATGTCGGCCCGTGGCGGTCGAATCGCCGCAGGTATCCGACGTCGGCGTCGGGTTGCAGCGGCAGACATGCGTGCTGATCCCACAGAAGCGTCATACGGCCATCCTCTCCCCCGTCGTGTCGTTGCGTGCCCATCGACACCGACCGTTCGTCGGGGCCGACCGACCGCCCACCGCACGGATGACCGGTTTCGTCGTGTGACCCGCGCCACCCCATTGTGTGTGACATGGACCTCATTAACTCTATGAGTCATCGACCATCACAGTTTGGGCGAACCATCACAGTTTGGGAGGATCTCGTGTCCACTGTCGACCAACCCACGCCGGCGTCGCCGCCGGCGCCCGCGCATCCGACGGGCGAGCAATACGTCGCGATGCAGGCCAGTCCGCAATTCCAGGATCTCAAGCGCACCCTGCGCCGCTTCGTGTTCCCGATGACCGCCTTCTTTCTGCTGTGGTACGCGGTGTACGTGCTGCTCGGGGCGTTCGCGCACGACTTCATGGCGACGCCTGTGTGGGGTGACATCAACCTCGGCCTCATTCTCGGCCTGTTGCAGTTCGTGACGACGTTCGTCATCACCGGGCTCTACGTCCGTTTCGCCAATCGTGACCTCGACCCCAAGGCCGAGGCGATCCGCACCGAGATGATGAACGAGGCCGCCAAATGACCACTCTCGCAGCATCTGCCGCCGTGGGTAACCCCATCGCGAACATCGCCATCTTCGTCGCCTTCGTCGCCATCACGTTGTTCGTGGTGATCCGCGCGAGCAAGAAGAACGCGTCGGCCACCGACTATTTCACCGGTGGCCGCGCGTTCTCCGGACCCCAGAACGGCATCGCCATCGCCGGTGACTATCTGTCCGCCGCGAGCTTCCTCGGCATCGCCGGCGCCATCGCCGTGTACGGCTATGACGGCTTCCTCTACTCCATCGGATTCCTCGTGGCATGGCTGGTGGCGCTGTTGCTCGTCGCCGAATTGCTGCGCAACACCGGCAAATTCACCATGGCCGACGTCTTGAGCTTCCGCCTCAAGCAGCGCCCGGTACGACTGGCGGCGGCGATCTCGACACTGGCGGTCTCGCTGTTCTATCTGCTGGCACAGATGGCCGGTGCCGGCGGCCTGGTCGCCCTGCTGCTCGACGTGACCTCACGGACCGGGCAGTCGATCGTGATCGCCGTGGTCGGCGCGCTGATGATCGTCTACGTGCTCGTCGGCGGAATGAAGGGCACCACCTGGGTGCAGATCATCAAGGCCGTGCTGCTGATCGCGGGTGCCGCGTTCATGACGGTCCTGGTGCTGGCCAAGTTCGGGCTCAACGTGTCCCACATCCTGGGCGGCGCACAGGATGCGATCAGTGGATCGTCGAGCGAAAAGGTCGCCGCCCGTGACGTTCTCGCGCCCGGCGCCAAGTACGGCGGGTCGATGGAATCGCAGATAAACTTCATCTCACTGGCCATCGCCCTGGTTCTCGGCACCGCCGGCCTTCCGCATGTGCTGATGCGTTTCTACACCGTCCCGACCGCGAAAGAGGCTCGGCGCTCGGTGGTCTGGGCGATCGCGCTCATCGGTGCGTTCTACCTGTTCACCCTCATCCTCGGTTACGGTGCCGCCGCGATCGTCGGACCCGACCGCATCCTCGCGGCCGCAGGCAAGGAGAACGCCGCAGCGCCACTGCTCGCCTTCGAACTCGGTGGCACGATCCTGCTCGGCATCATCGCGGCCGTCGCGTTCGCGACGATCCTCGCCGTCGTCGCCGGACTGACGATCACCGCCTCGGCGTCCTTCGCCCATGACATCTACGCCAGCGTCATCAAGCGCGGCAAAGTCAGCGAGGACGACCAGGTCCGCGTATCCCGCTATGCCGCAATCACTCTCGGCGTCCTCGGAATCGTGCTCGGCATTCTCGCCAACGGCCAGAACGTGGCCTTCCTGGTGGCCCTGGCGTTCGCCATCGCCGCCGCGGCCAATCTGCCGACCATCGTGTATTCGCTGTACTGGAAGCGCTTCAACACCCGCGGTGCACTGTGGAGCATCTATGGTGGCCTGGGTTCGACGCTGCTGCTCATCGTGTTCTCGCCCGCGGTCTCCGGTAAGGCCACCTCGATGGTCCCCGGTGCCGACTTCGCCTGGTTCCCGTTGGAGAATCCCGGCATCGTCTCGATCCCGTTGGCCTTCGTGCTCGGTATCGTCGGCACGCTGACCTCGCCGTCGGATCGCGGTACCCCCGAACGCAACGCCGAGATGGAGGTTCGCTCCCTGACCGGTGTGGGCGCCGAGGAGGCGGTGGCGCACTAGGACGCCATCCGGTGACCCGAAGGCGTGTCTCCCGAGGTGATCTCGGGAGACACGCCTTTACCATTCGGGCATGACCAACTGCATCTTCTGTGCGATCGTCGCGGGTACGGCACCGAGTGTCCGGGTGTCGGAAACGGAAACCACCTACGCATTCATGGACATCGCGCCGGGTAACGACGGCCATCTGCTGGTGATCCCCAAGCGCCACAGCACCGATCTACTCGACATCGACGCGCAGGATCTGACCGCGGTCACCCTCGAAGCGCAGCGGATCGCCCGCGCAGTGGTCGGCGACCTCGACGCCGACGGCGTGAATCTCCTCAACTGCTGCGGCGCCGACGCCTGGCAGACCGTCTTCCACTTCCACCTGCACGTCATCCCGCGGTACGCCGATCGGGACCGGGACCGCCTGCGACTGCCCTGGCAGCCGGGTGTCCCGGGAGATCGACAGGTGATGACGGACTTCGCGGATCGGCTGTCGGTGGCGCTGGACTGAGGGGCGCTGGGCTGAGGGGCACTGGGACGGGGCGACTCGGCGTCGCGGGGCCTCATCTCCCCAGGATGTCGTCCTCGACGTAGAGGCGCAACGCCCTCGCTCCGACGAGTGCTGTCCACACCTGGTGGTAGTCGAGGTCGTGGTACTTGTGAGCAACCTGGATCCGAATGCCGACGATCAGAGTCCACGGCTGGCCGTCGAACTCGTTGCGGAATCGCGCCGGGAGGTGCGACGCAGTGTCGCCGATGCGGCCGATCACCGCCTCGGCCGCACGTTGCTGACGCCAGCTTTCCAGGAGTGCAGGCTTTCCATCGGCGACGAGCTCCTCAGCCTCCCGACAATGGTCGATGAGGTCGTCAAGGCGGTCGAGCACGCGTTCGCCATAGCGCTCGCTGATCGAGACGCGACTCTCTTCGGGCATCAGAGAGGCACCGCATCGGCGAGGACCCGCCGGGAGAAGCGGTTGTCGGTCAGAGCACCGTCGCTGACCACGTCGACATCGACGCCCAGAAGCTCTCTCAACTCACCGATCAGAACCCCAACCTCTCCCAGATGCGTATCGGGGAGAAAGGTAACGAGGAGATCGAGGTCGCTGTTCTCGGTATCGGTTCCGCGGGCCACCGAACCGAATACGCGGACATTGTGGCCGCGGTGAGCCGAAACCATCTCACGAATCTCTTCTCGGTGTCGACCTACCAGTTCCGACGGCCGCAGCCGTGTCGCCGCGTCGACCTTGGCCGCAACATCGGCTGTGACCGTTCGCTTTCCGCCCTCATAGGCAGAGATATGTGGTTGTGCAATACCGGAGGCGTCAGCCAGTTGCGCCTGAGTCATTCCGGCGCGCCGCCGCCGCCGACCGATCTCTGCACCATCCATACCCAGAGGATATACCAAGATTGGTATCGATTCTGGTTCGTCTGACGCACAGAAGTTCACCTCTGCCGCCTTCGCGCCCCTCGCCCGGTGTTACCGGATACCCAGCACGACGACGTCGTTCACGGTGTTCGGCCGATCGTGGCGGAAGCAGGTCATCAAGATGGCGCCGGGTACCGGCAGGACCCCGGATACCTTGTCGCAAGGCGCGGGTCGCGTCGTTGCCTGCCCATCGGCGGCGATCACCGCCACGACATTCGGTCCGGTCGTGGCCACCACCCCGCTCACGATGCCATCGCCGACGGCGGCGAGTCGTTGTCCGACCGGAATCTCGTCGGGTATCCCGTTCGGATAGAGGTCGACGCCACGGATGGTCGAGGTCGACGCGCTTCGCAAATCGACCATCCCGCTCATGGTTCGGCCGTCGGCGCAATACCAGTCGGTTTGCAGGTAACGGGCCTGGCCCACCGCCCTCATCAACATATCCAGACTGGGTGTGCCGGGCACTGTCGTGACCGAATCATTCTGTGACACATCGACAATCGCCAACTTTCGCTCGTGGATCGACTGACGCTCGAAAACTGTCGCCACACGGTCACCGTCCACGGCGATGATCGACGCCTCGGAGTCCGGTGACGTCGGGAGGCCGATGTTACGCGCGACTCCCGACGTCGCATGGAATGTCACGAGCGATGGCCGCTCCCCGCAGGTCGAGATGGCCACCACCGCCGACGACGTCGTCGTCGACACCCTGAAACCACCGAAACACTCACGGGCCGGCGTCGTCCATCGCGTGTGGCCGGTGCGGACATCGAGCGCTCCGATGGTCGTTGGGCGGTCGTTGCGGTCGTAAGCGATCACCCCCACGATTGACGCTCTAGTGGCCCCGGGTACCCGAACTCGCCAACCTTCGGCGTTGGTCCACAGCCGCTCCCCCGACACGGCATCGATCCCGACGAGGGCATTCCGGTACCCCCCGTCCGAACAGGTGACCAGGACGACCTCGTGCCCGGCCGGCCCTGCAGCCCATATCCCCACCGTGCGGCAACCGAACGGTAGATCTGCGAACGATCGGGCCCACCGCCGCTGCCCGGTCTCACCGTGGTAGGCAGCCACCGAATCCCGGCCCAGCACAACGAAACCTGGTCCGGCCGGGGTCACCGAGAACGGACCGAGTGCAGGTACGGTGTAGGCGATGCGGGTTCCCAGGCTTGTCGGAATCGATGGGACGGGAACCGCTGCAACGGATTTTACGGACGACCGAGGTGTCGCCACGACGTTCGAGCCGACAGCGGCGCACACGACGACCAGACCGCCGGCAAGCGCGCCGACGAGCACGGCTCGTGTACCGGTGGTGGCCGCCGGTCCGCCCGCGCGAACCGCCGCGACCAACAGCACCGCCACCGATGCAGCCATCAACGTCAACGCCCACCGCGCGATCGCGATGACGGGCGCAACGTCGAAGCCCAACAGCTCGTCGTCGGCGTCGTTCGACGGCGATCCACGCCACGCCCATGCGGCCACCGCGACCGAGGCCGCGAGAAACACGGAGATCGCCGGGGTCACCAAGAACGCGATTCGACGCCGGACACGTCTCACCATCACCCCGGTCACGGCCGCGAACAAAACCACCGCCTGCACGATGGCCATTCCGACCACCGTGCCGAGAAAAGAAGTGACAGAACCGAAGTCACCTCCGATCAGCGTGGCGGACCGCCGACTGAAGAAGGCCACGACAGCCATCACAGCCGCGCCCAGCCCGCCTCCCGCTGCCAGGAGCGCGGCCCCCTTCGACACAGCTCGACCACACAGCTCTACCCCCATCCGACATCTCCCCCCGAGTTCCCGGCGTCAGCCGGCGTCGTTGATTCGTGCGAACGGTTGTGCCGCCTCGAGTTCGTAGGCGAGTTCGAGCAGCGTTCGCTCGTCACCGAGGTCGGTGGTGAAGTGCATGCCGAGGGGTAGGCCCTGCGAGGTCTGCGCGAGCGGCAGGCTGATACCCGGCGCGCCGGAGGTGTTGTTGGCCGGGGTGAACGCGACGTAGCGGGTCAGCCGGTCGAAGATCTCATCGAAATCGCCTGCGGGATCGAGGTATCCGATCTTCGGGGTGGTGTGTGCCAGTGTCGGCGAGAGGACCGCGTCGAAGCGGGCGAAGGTCTCCCGGAAGCGCACGGTCGACTGTTTGAGTCCGCGGATCACCGACGGCGTACGCCACATGCGGCGCAGATACAGGCGCGAGAGTCCGCGGGTGAACGGATCGAGCTTGCTGCGGTCGAAACCCTTGTCGATCATCCGTTTTCCGAATCGGTCCAACGAGAACGCCAGCATCGCCCAGTAGTCGGTGAACTGGGTGACATAAGCACGGTCGACGGGCACCGGGATGAATTCGGTGCGGTGGCCCAGGCTTTCGAGGAGTTCGGCGGTGGCGGTCAGGCCGGCCTGGGTGTCGTCGTCGAGTAACTGTCCGGTCAGCGGCTCGGTGAGCATGGCGATGCGCAGGCGCCGCTCCGACGGCCCCTCGACGAGACCCACGGGTGGGAGACCCGGTGCCGGACAGAACTTCTCGGCATCGGCGAGGAAGTGGGCGGTATCGCGCACACTGCGACTGATGACCCCGTTGGAAATGAGGTCGATGGGCATCGCCTTACCCTCGGGCGAGGCCACCACCCGGTCGCGGCTGGGTTTGAGCCCCACGAGTCCGCATGCGGCGGCCGGAATTCGGATCGAACCGCCGCCGTCGTTGCCGTGCGCGATCGGCAACGCCCCCGATGCGACGAGTGCGGCCGATCCGCCGGAGGACGCACCCGAGGAGTAGTCGGTGTCCCAGGGATTGCGGGTGGGGTCACGGTCGACGAATTCGGTCGTCGCGGTCAGGCCAAACGCCGGCAGCGTCGACGCCCCGACGATGTTCAGTCCGGTGGCGAGCAGTTGATCGGTGAACGGCTCGTTGGCGGTGGCCACCCGTTCGGAGACCGCCGCGGACCCGTGGGTCGTCGGGATACCCGCCATCAGGGTGTTGTTCTTGATGACCGAGGGCACGCCGGCGAACACCCCGCCACCGAAATCGTCGGCGGCGGCACGCTTGCGGGCACGTTCCCTGTCATCGATGGCGATCGCGTTGATCTGCGGGTTGACCCGGTCGATCCGCTCGAGCGCGGCGTCGACGGCCTCGGTCGCCGAGATCTCACCCGCGGCGATGGCCGCCGCCACACCGAGTGCGTCGGACTGCCCGAGTGCGTCGTCTCCGAATGCATGCACATGCCTCATGCGCGCCCACCCTAGCGGGCGTCGACCCTGATAGCGTCCACTCCATCCACATGCACACGAAACGGGGCCCGGGGATGACGCGACGAGCACGACGCGGACTGTTGATCGCGGTGCTGGCCATCGCAGCGCTACTCGTTCCGGTCGGTGTGGCTCCCGAGGCCCACGCGGCCGGGCACATGGTGTCGGCGGGCTCGCCGTCGGAGAAGCTCACCACCATCGTCGTGCACTCCGATGCGATGGACCGCGACATCCCGCTGACGGTGATCAAGCCGCGCGATCCGTCGCAGCCGCGAGGCGTGCTGTATCTGCTCAACGGCGCAGGCGGCGGTGAGGACAGCGCCTCCTGGCTCGCGCGGACCGACATCGAGTCGTTCTTCGCCGACAAGAACGTCTACGTCGTCATCCCCGAGCAGGGCGCATTCAGTTACTACACCGACTGGATTCGTCGTGATCCGACGCTCGGCGTCAACAAGTGGTCGACGTTCCTCGGCTCGGAGTTGCCCGCGGTCATCGACTCGACCTACCGCACGAGCGGGCGCAACGCGATCGGCGGTATCTCGTCGTCGGGAACCTCGGTGCTCAATCTGGCGATCGCGCACCGCGGGCTCTATCGGGCGGCAGCGTCCTACAGCGGTTGCGCCTCGACGTCGGACCCGTTGGGCCAGCAGTACATCAAGCTCGTCGTCGACGGTCGCGGCGGTGGCAACACCGTGAACATGTGGGGCCCCGACAACGGGCCGCTGTGGCGTGCCAACGATCCCGTCCTCAACGCGGGCAAGCTGCGCGGCACCGCGCTCTACATCTCCAACTCCAGTGGTCTGCCCGGTCCGCACGACACCCCGAAGGCGGTGCGCGACCCGATCACGCTGACCGATCAGGTGGTGCTCGGCGGCGGGATCGAGGCGGCCACCAGCATCTGCACCCAGCAACTCCTCGGACGCCTCAACGGACTGCACATCCCCTACACCGCCGACGTCGGCCGGCCGGGCACCCACTCGTGGGGCTACTGGCAGGATCAGCTCCACCGGTCATGGCCGTTCCTCCGACGCGCGATCGGCGGCTGATCAGGCGATCATCGCCATCACATCTCCGGCCAGCCGGGCGGCGAACGCGTCGTCGATGGCCTTGCCGAAGACCGCGTGGTGATAGAGCGGTGCGATGATGTGGTCGAGGATCTGCTCGACGGTCGGCGTGGACTCGCCGCGGTCGGTGGCACGGGCCACCATCTGCTGCGCCTGCGTGCGCCGAATCTCCCAGCACGGGCATTCGTCGACGAGTTCGTCGCGTGCGACGACCATCGCGCGCAAGTAGGAGCGGCGTTTGGGCCGCCCGATGTCGGCGGCGATGATCTGTGCCCAGTCGGTGAGATCGCCACGCAGACTGCCGGTATCGGGAAGATCATCCCCTTGGGTGAGGGCGGCGACCGCCACCTCCTCGACGAGTGCGGTGATCGATCCCCAGCGCCGGTAGATCGACGTCGGATTGACCCCGGCGATCTCGGCGACCTGCGGGATGGTCATGGTCTCGCGCTCGCCGGCACCGACGAGTTGTCCCACGGCGCGGTAGACGGCCTGCTGCACGCGCGCACTGCGTCCACCGGGCCGTCGTGGGTGCTGCCCCTCGTCCACCTGCACATTCGTCGCCGTTGTCGCACTCATGGAATCGATTATTGCAAACTGCGTTGCTTTAGGGGTCCATCCCGGCTAGTTTGACTAACGCAAACGTCTTTGCTTTTGCCAGCTCGTCAACTTCGGAGGTTCCCGTGTCGCGACTACATCCGCACCGCGCGTTCTGGGTGGTCACCGCCACGGTGGTGATGGTGCTGTTCGCGTCGGCGGCGCCCTCACCGCTCTATCCCGTCTACCAACAGCTGTGGGGTTTCTCGTCGTTCACCCTGACCGGCGTTTTCGCGATCTACGTCGTCACGATGCTGATCAGCCTGCTGTCGGTGGGATCGCTCTCCGATCACATCGGCCGACGGCCCGTTCTCGCGGTTGCTCTGGTCCTGCTGATCGCGAGCATGGTGTTGTTCCTGGTCGCCGACGGCGTCGGCACGCTGATGGCCGCTCGTGCGCTGCAGGGATTGGCGACCGGTGCCGCGATCGGCACCCTGACGGCGACCGTCGTCGACATGGCACCGAGCCCACGCCTGTCGTCGGCGATCACCGGGGCGGGGCCGACCATCGGTCTCGCCGGCGGGGTCGCAGTGGCCGGCGTTCTCGTTCAGTATGCTCCCCACCCTCGCTTCCTGGTCTACGAGATCGTCCTCGCCCTCTACGCCGTCCTCCTGATCGCACTGCTGATCGTGCCGGAAACGTCTGAGCGCGTGGGCTTCTCGTCACGACGTCACCTGCTCGGCACCCTGGCACCGCAGGCGTCGGTGCCCGCCGCGGTGCGCCCGCTGTTCTGGGCGGCCATCCCCGCGTTCGTGGCCACATGGTCGCTCGGTGGCCTCTACCTCTCGCTCGGCTCATCGGTGGTGGCGCGCGTATTCGGCGTCGCCAATCACGCCGAGGCGGGCCTACTGCTGTTCGTCTTCTTCGCGGCCGGCGCGCTGACCTCGTTGCTGGTCACGTCGTGGGCGCCGCAGGCCAAACTGGCCTTCGGCTATCCGGCGCTCGCCGGTGGTGCGGTCATCTCGCTGGCCGGCGTGCTCACCGAGTCACTGCCGGTGTACATCGTCGGCTCGCTGATCGCCGGATCCGGATTCGCCGGGACCTTCCTCGGCGCATTGGACTCGATCAGCGCGCAGACACCCGCTCCTGCGCGCGGCCAGGTCTTCTCGGCGGTCTTCATCGTCAGCTACGTGGCCTTCAGCGTGCCCGCGGTGATCGCCGGACTCGTCGTCGGCCACCTGGGTCTGCGCGCCACCGTCGCGATCTACGTCGGGTACGTGCTCGCACTCGCCGTCCTCGGCGGACTGGCGTCGGCGCGCACCCGCCGGCGGGCGAATCTCCGGGCCCGGGTTTGCGCCCGCGACCTCGGAGAGTATGAAGGTAGGCATGCACCTGAAATTCAGTTCAAGTGAAGAAGCCTTCCGCGACGAACTTCGGACATTTTTCACCACCGCGATCCCCAAGGACCTGCGCGAACGCTCGGCCGCCGGGAAGCTGAACTACCCCGAGGACATCGTCACCACCACCCGCATCATGAACGAGGCGGGCTACGCCGTACCGCACTGGCCGACCGAATGGGGCGGCCAGGACTGGACCCCGATCCAGCACCACATCTACCGCGAGGAGATGAGCCTCGCGTCGGTGCCCGACATGCTGCCGTTCAACGCGGGCATGATCGGGCCCGTCATCGCCCAGTTCGGGTCGCAGGAGATGAAGGAACGCTTCCTGCCCAAGACCGCCAACCTCGACATCTGGTGGTGCCAGGGCTTTTCCGAGCCCGAGGCGGGCTCGGACCTCGCGTCGCTGAAGACCCGCGCGGTGCGCGACGGCGACCACTACGTCGTCAACGGCCAGAAGACCTGGACCACCCTCGGCCAGTTCGCCGACTGGATCTTCTGCCTGTGCCGCACCGACCCCGACGTCAAGAAGCAGGCCGGCATCTCGATGCTGCTGTTCCCGATGGACACCCCCGGCGTCGAACTGCGTCCGATCCAGTTGATCGACGGCGGCTACGAGGTCAACGAGGTCTTCTTCAACGACGTGCGGGTTCCGGTGGAGAACCTCGTCGGCGAGGAGAACCAGGGGTGGACGCAGGCGAAGTTCTTGCTGGGCAACGAGCGCAGCGGTATCGCGCGCGTCGGCTACACCAAGACCAAGCTGGCCCGCGCCAAGGAACTCGCCCGTGAGATCACCGCGGCCGACGGCAAGCCGCTGATCGAGGACCCGTTCCTCGCCGCGCGCCTCGCCGAACTCGAGAACGAGATCCTCGCCCTGGAGCTGACCCAGCTGCGTGTGGTCGCATCGTCGGCCGACGGCAAGCCCAATCCCGCGTCGTCGCTGCTCAAGCTCCGCGGGAGCCAGCTGCAGCAGGAGGCGATGGAGTTGCTCGCCGACATCGCGGGCCCGGATTCGCTCCCGGTGGCCGGCCTCGATCCGGCCGCGCCCAACGGATCGGCCGACATCGAGGCCCCGGAGTGGGCGCAGCTGTCGGTGCCGACCTATCTGAACTACCGCAAGGTGACCATCTACGGCGGTTCGTCGGAGGTTCAGCGCCAGATCATCGACAAGGCCGTGCTCGGCCTGTAATCGCGCCGCACACACGACCATTCGACCTCCCGACACACGAGGAACACACATGGATTTCGAACTGTCCGAAGAACAGACGATGTTGCGCGACACCGTCCGCGACGTCCTGAGCAAGACCTACGACGTCGAGACGCTGCGCAAGGTCACCGACACCGAGCTGGGCTGGAGCCGCGACGTCTGGAAGTCGTTGGCCGACATCGGCATTCTCGGCCTGACCATCCCCGAGGAGGACGGCGGCGCCGGAGCGGGCCCCGTCGAGTTCGCCTCGGTCATGGGCGAGATCGGCCGAGCGCTGGCACCCGAGCCGTACCTGGACGCGGCGTTGGTCCCGGGTTCGCTGATCGTCGCGACCGCCGAAGGCGACCTGCGCGAGGAACTCCTCGGCGGCCTGGCCGGCGGCGAGTTGCTTTTCGCCTTCGCCCATCAGGAGGCCGGCGACCGCTGGCCTGCGGCCGCGGTGGCCACCACCGCCGCCGACGGAAAGCTCACCGGAACCAAATCGTTGGTGCCGCACGGTGATTGCGCGGACAAGCTGATCGTGTCGGCGCGCGAGAACGGCGAGGTCGGCCTGTACCTCGTCGACGCCGACGCCGAGGGCGTCACCCGCACCGCCTACCGCACCCACGATCGGCGTCGAGGCGCTCAGATCGTCTTCGACGGCGCTCCGGCCACCCGCCTCGGTTCCGGCGACGCCTCGGCACTGCTCGCCGACGTCGAGGTCGGCATCCAGACCGCACTGTGCGCGGAGGCCGTCGGCGCGATGGAACGCGCACTGGACCTCACCGTCGATTACCTCAAGACGCGCAAGCAGTTCGGGGTGACACTGGCGACGTTCCAGGCGCTGACGCACCGCGCTGCCGACATGTACGTGCAGCTCGAGCTGGCACGGTCGATGAGTTTGTATGCGACGACCGCCCTTTCCGACGGGATCGCCGACCCGGTGATCGCCTCACGCGCCAAGCTGCAGATCTGCCGCTCGGGTCGCCACATCGGGCAGGAGGCGATCCAGATGCACGGTGGTATCGGTATGACCGCCGAGTACCCGGTCGGCCATTACACGAGCCGACTGACCGCCATCAGCCACACGCTCGGCGACGCGACCGAGCACGTGCAGAGCCTGGCACGCAACGTCAACTCCTACGATCTGGTCGCCCTGTCCTGATCTCGACCCGGGCGGGGTCGGCGCCGAGACCGGTGGCGCCGACCCCCTCCGGGCACAGACTCTCCACACCCCTCAGCAGATGCCGGTGCTCGGATTCGAGCAGACGCAACAACCAGGTCATGGTGTGGGAGTACACAACCGACCCGCTACCCGCGTAAGGGTTTGACCCATCCAGGGTTTGATCTTCTTGCCCGATCGGGCGCCGGTGATGGCCTAGGGTTCTCCGCAGGGATGCGGTTCGCCGCTGACGTGTGAGAACGGGAGAGTTTCAGTGGAGATCTTGCGGGACAACCTGGCACATGGTGCGTCGTTCTCCCTGGTGGGGATCGCGCTGCTGATCGTCGGCTTCGTCGCCCTCGATCTGGTGACCCCGGGCCGGCTGCGGCAGCTGGTCTGGGTCGACCACAACCGCAACGCCACGATCCTGACCGTCTCGATGGTGATCGGACTGGTAGCGGTGATGGTCTGTTCGGTGATCGACACCGCCTATCTCGAGCTGTGGCGCGGGCTGGTCTACACCATCGTCTACGTCGCGCTGACCATCGCGGTGATGATGTGGTCGTTCGTCCTGATCGACTGGCTCACCCCCGGAAAGCTCGGCACCCTGCTGCTCGACGACGACGGCGAACATCCGGCGATCTGGGTGACCGCGACGGTCTTCCTCGGTATCGGTGCGGTGATCGCGGCGGTTCTGCTGGCCTGACGCCCCGGGCTTGTTGACCCATGAGCTTATTGACGCTTGCTCAATAAGTGCCCTAGTGTCCCCTGTGAGGACGGCGCGCGTCGTCCGGCCGGACAGACACCACGCAGGGGGAATCACCGCATGGCCGCACCACTCATCGAGGAGTCCATCGACATCGACGCCACACCCGAACAGGTGTGGGAGGTCATCTCCGACCTCAAGCGCATGGGCGAATGGAGTCCGCAGTGCGTGAAGATGATCGTGCGCGGCCCGGTGGGCTTGGGCACCAAGACGATCAACGTCAACCGCCGCGGGCCGCTGGTGTGGCCGACGACGTCGAAGATCGTCCGGTTCTCCCCCAACCAGGAGCTCGGTTTCCGGGTTGCCGAGAACCGGACCGTGTGGAGCTACACCATCACGCCGACGGCCAGCGGGGTCACTGTGACCGAGCGTCGCGAGGTCCCGGGCGGAACCACCTCGACGGTGTCGTCGGTGCTGGTCGACAAGTTGATGGGCGGCACCGAGAACTTCGAGGCCGAGCTGAAACTCGGTATGGCCGAGACACTCGGCAAGATCAAGCGCGCCGTCGAGGGCTGAGTAGCGCCCTCACCCGTCGAGTTTCTCGATGAGGGCGGGCAGGTCGGCGATCGAGTCGATGACGTGGTCGGGGACCGGCCCGAACTCGTCGCGTTGCAGGGCCGCGAGTGCTTCCTCACGGAACTTGCCGGTCCGCACGAGCACCCCGATCAGCGCCGACGCCTGCGCGCCGAGGACGTCGTTGTGCATGTCGTCGCCGACCATCACCACCTGGGTCGGCTCGAGGTTCATCATCTCCACCGCAGCGCGGAAGCCGAGTGGTGACGGTTTGCCGATGGCGCGGATCTTGCGACCCGATGCCTTCTCCAGACCCTCGAGGTAGACGCCGGTGTCGATGGCCAGCCCCTGGGCGGTCGACCAGATCATCGATCGGTGCATCGCCACCACCGGCACCCCGGCCAACATCAGCTCGAGCACGATCGACAGTGCCCGATGCGTGAACACCGGCCCCGCGCCGCCGAGCACCACCACCTGCGCCTGCGACGGGTCGTCGGTGAGGGCGATGCCGGTCATGTCGTCGGCGATCGGTCCCTCGTTGAGTACCCATGCCTTCTTGCCCGGATAGGTCTGTGCGAGGTATTCGGCGGTGAGTTTCGCCGCGGTGAGGATCTCCTCGGCCGACACCTCGAACCCGCAGCCGTTGAGGGCGTCGGCGATCTGACCGCGTGAGCGGGACGTCGTGTTGGTCAAGAACATCCGCGGCAGGCCGCGGTCGGCGAGGATGCGGACCGCCTCGACCGCGCCGGGCAGCGCCTTCCACGACGTGACCATCACACCGTCGATGTCCATCAGCAACCCGAGCGTCATCCTACAAATCTAGGGTGTGCGGGGAGAACCTGCGCGTCGGCGGTGCGTGCGCGCCGTGGGGGCGATGGCATGCTGGGCGCATGCGTACGGTCACCGAACACCAGCAGGTCGTCGCCAGTCTGTTCGGCACGCCCGAGGCGGTCTCCATGCCCGTCACTGCCGCACTGGGTCGGGTACTCGCCGCCGACGTCGTCGCCCCGATCTCGTTACCCGGCTTCGACAACTCCGCGATGGACGGCTTCGCGGTCCGCGCGGCCGACGTCGCCGCGGCCACGCCTGAGCAGCCGGTGCACCTTCGCGTCGACGCCGACATCCCGGCCGGCCGCATCGACCCGCCGCCGCTGGCACCGGGAACTGCGCACCGCATCATGACCGGCGCCCCGATGCCGGCCGGCGCCGACGCGGTGGTGCCGGTGGAACTGACCACCGCCGTATTCTCCGGTTCCGAACCCGTCGAGGGCACGCAGGTGGGCATCACCACCGCGGTGCCGACCAGTAAACACATCCGCCCGGCGGGCTCCGACATCGTCGCCGGGCAGCCCGCGCTGCCGGCCGGTACCCGGATCGGTGCCGCGCAAATCGGGCTGCTGTGCGGGCTCGGGTTCTCGACGGTGAGCGTGTTCCGGCCGATGCGGGTGGCGGTGTTGTCCACCGGGTCCGAGCTGGTGGCTCCGGGAATTCCGTTGCGGCACGGACAGATCTACGAGTCCAACGGTGCCATGCTGACCGCGGCGGCCATCGAGGCCGGCGCCGAGGCCAGGCACGTGCATTTCGTCCCCGACGACACGACCCAGTTCTTGCATCGCCTCGATGAGATCGCCGCCGACGCCGACCTCATCCTCACCTCCGGCGGGGTCAGTGCCGGCGCCTTCGAGGTCGTCAAGGAAGCGCTGGGCATGACCGGCGGGGTGGAGTTCGTGAAGGTCGCAATGCAGCCGGGGATGCCCCAGGGCTGCGGGCACTATCGCGGTCCGGCCGGACGGTCCGTGCCGATCGTGACCCTGCCCGGCAATCCGGTGAGTTCGCTGGTGTCCTTCGAGGTGTTCATCCGCGACCCACTGCGCGCCGCGATGGGCCTGCATCTGCGCCGGCAACGGTTGCGCGCGCAACTGACCACCGCCTTGACCTCACCGGCGGGCAAACGTCAGTTTCAGCGCGCGGTCTTCGTCCGCCACCCCGACGGACCGGCCGTCACCACGGTCGGGCCGCCGGCATCACATCATCTGAGCAACCTCGCGCACGCCGACGCGCTGGTCGACATCCCCGCCGAGACCGTGTCACTGGCGGCCGGCGACCTGGTGGACGTGGTTCGGCTGACGTGACCGCCGCGGCCGACGCGCGGGGCGTATTCGATGGGGATGTTTGGGTTTTCGCCACGTCGAGGTCATCGACGCGCGGGGCTGCCGGCCGACCAGATGCGGCGCCCGGCTCCGATGCCAGGCGCCGGTCGGCGTCGTGACGTCGAGGATGTGCCCGTATTCGGTGTCGATGGGCGTGTAGGTCCAGCCGTCGGCCTCCTTGGCGCGGTTGTGCGCCACGCAGGTGCCGTCGGCGTTGGCGAGCGAGGTGGGACCACCGTGCCGGTGCGGCCGGGCGTGATCGATCTCGGCGATCGGCGCATCGCAGAACGGAACCCGACACCGCCGGTCGCGCATGCGGACGAAGTGCGCGAGGCTCGACGGGAAGCACCGCGACCGCGCGTCGGCGGCCACCAGCGTGCCTTCCGCAGGCCGCACGTACAATCGCCGGATCGTCGAGGCGGTCTCGCCGTCGGGGTCGACGCCGTCGGCGATGAGCTGCCGCGCCATCTCGGCGGGGATCGGCCCGAAACCGGGGATCTCCGCCGACGCATCCCCGCCGAGCATCGTCTCGGCCGAGAGCACCAGGTTCACCGCAACCGGCACCGCGGTGGCGCTCGCCTGACCGGTGACCCGCTCGACCAGGGTGTCGGCCATGATCTGGTCTCGCGTGCGTCCGTCGGACCCGACAAGGGTGTCGGCGTGGCGTGTGAGCGCGGCGAACACCGCGATCCCCTGTGCCATCGGCAGCAGCGCCGACACCTGCGCCATCAGATCCGGGGCGGGGCGCACCGAAACCCGACGATCGCGCTCGGCTTTCGCCTTGCGGTCGACGACGGTGCGGGGTTCGAGCTCGTAGGCCAACTCCTTGGCGCGTGCGGTCAACGCCCTGTCCCCCATGCTCAGCAGAGCCTGCCGGTCCCCGGCGACGACGCGATCGATCTCCTCGCGGGATTCTCGTGTCAGATAGGCGGTTTCGCGGACCAGGATGGTCGCGCGCCACTCGGTCAGATCGCCGTCCTCGAGCGCACCCAAGGTGTGCGGCATCTCGGTGGCCAGGGCCCGCGCGAACCCGAGGAATTGGCCACCTCGTTGCGCCGACGCCTTGCGCGCCAGACCGACCTCGGCCGACAACCCCTTACCCCTCTTACCTTGGGGCACATTGCGTTCGGTTTCATCGGCGGCGCGCAGTTCGTCGAGTCGGGCGGTCTCGCGCACCTGGGCGGCCGCGGCGGCGGACTTCAGTTCTTCCAGGAAGGTGATCCGCTCGACCGCATCGGACTGTGTTGTCGCCGGCGTCATCTCGACGAGCGCACAGGCGAACTCACGAAGATCGTCGGTCGTCTCGAGCATTGCCACCCCCCCGGGTGTCCGTAACGCGTGCGTCGAAATTTTGATCTATTGTACATGTGTTCGGTGACATGTGCCACCGGTCTCGCCGGCTGTGCACAATCGCCGTCGATGCACACCGCCTCCCAGCACGTGGAGCCACCGGCGCCCGGGGCTCTAAGCTGAACGGGCGCGGCGAGCGGTCGCGTTGACGACGTCGGAGAGGATGACTGTGGCGAGGCGCCCGCGTGAGGACGCACCAGACGGATTGTCCCCGGCACATCTGGTCACCCTGGCCCGCGAGACCGTACCCCCGGTCCACCCGGCGGGCCTCCCCTTCGTCGCCGCGGCCTCGGCCGTCGCGGTGCTCGGTCGGCGTCACCGCTGGATCCGGACACCGGCCGTCCTGACCGCCGGGGCCTGCGCGGCCTTCTTCCGGCATCCCGCCCGCGTCGCGCCCACCGATCCGTTCGCGGTGGCCGCCCCGGCCGACGGGACCGTGAGTCTTCTCGACGAGGCCGTGCCACCCGCCGAGTCCGGGCTCGGCGACACCCCGCGACCCCGGGTGTCGGTGTTCCTCTCGCTGTTCGACGTCCACGTGCAGCGCGTGCCGATCGCCGGCACGGTGACCTCGGTGACCCACACGCCCGGCCGGTTCGTGTCGGCCGATCTCCCCGACGCGAGCGAGGTCAACGAGCGCACCACCATGACGATCCGCACCTCGACGGGCGCCGACATCGCGGTCGTGCAGATCGCCGGGCTGCTCGCCCGTCGAATCGTGTGCAATCCGACGGTCGGCGGCGCACTGTCGGTCGGCGACACCTACGGGCTCATCCGCTTCGGCTCGCGGGTGGACGTCTACCTGCCGCCCGGCACCACGCCGCAGGTCCGGCTCGGGCAGCGCACGATCGGCGCCGAGACGACGATCGCCGTCCTCGGTCCGGGCGCCGATCCAGCGGCAGGCCGATGAGTCCGCGCGCCGACCGGCCGGGAACCCCGCACCGCACGCCGGCGCGCGTGGCCGGACGCGTACACACCCCGGCCGAGCAGTCGCGGTTGCGGCGTCAGGCGTCGGCGGGCCGGATGTTCGTACCGTCGGCGCTGACGATCCTCGCGATCTGCGCGGGCATGACCGCGATCCGGTTCGCGTCCAACGACAACATCAATGCGGCACTGGCCCTACTCGTCGCGGCCGCGCTACTCGACGGCATCGACGGGCGGGTGGCGCGTCTGATGGGTGCCACGACCAAGATCGGCGCGGAGATCGACTCGCTCGCCGACGCCATCAATTTCGGTGTGGTGCCGGCATTCCTGGTGTATCTGACCCTGATGGAGCACGCCGACATCGGCTGGCTGATCGGCCTGGTCTACACCTGCGCGATCGTGTTGCGCCTGGCCCGCTTCAACACCCTGCTCGACGACGACGACGCACCCGCGTACACCCGCGACTTCTTCGTCGGCGTGCCCGCACCGGCCGCCGCGATCATCGCGTTGCTGCCCGTCGGGCTGCTGCAGCAGTTCGGGTCGGGCTGGTGGACGTCGCTGCCGGTGGTGTGCACGTGGCTGCTCATCGTCGCGTTCCTCGCGGCCAGCCGGGTACCGACGGCGTCGTTGAAGGCGGCGAAGGTGTCGCCGCGGGCTCTGCCGGTCCTGCTGATCCTGGTCGCCGTCGGCGCGGCACTGCTGGTGACCTTCCCCTACGTGTTGATGATCATCGGCATCGCGGGCTACGCCGCGCACATCCCGTTCGCGTGGCGCTCCCGTCGCTGGGTGGCCTCGCGCCCCGAACACTGGGACGCGCCACCACGGGAACGTCGCGCGGAGCGGCGGGCCATGGCGCGCGAGACGCCCGGACGGCGCGTCATTCCGCGGCGTCGGCAGACGATGAAGAAGTCACAGGCTCGCCTCGGCCTGCACCGGCCCGCCGGCACCGGCACAGGCACCGGCACCGGCACCGGCACCGGCACCGGCACCGGCACGATCACACCCCGTCCAGACGGCACGTCCCATCCCGACGACGCCGAGAGCCCCACCGCGTGAGCGCCCAACTCACGCTGACCGCACGCCTGAACCCGTCGGCCGGCGACGCCCGCCGCGGCATCGTGCGCGTGCACCCCGAGGCGCTCACCGCGCTCGGACTCCGCGAATGGGATGCGGTACGCATCACCGGTGCGCGCGTGAGCGCCGCCGTCGTCGCCGCTGCCCCCGCGGACTCGTCGACCGGCACGATCCTGCTCGACGACATCTCCTTCTCCAATACCGGCGTCCGCGAGAACGCCCAGGTGGTCGTCGGGCCGGTGCAGGTGCAGGCCGCCACCCGGGTGACGGTGACCGGGTCGGCGTTGGCCAGCCAGGGCGTCGACGCGCCGACCCTGCGACGCGCATTGCTCGGCAAGGTGCTATCGGTGGGCGACACCGTCTCCCTGCTCCCCCGCGACCTCGGACCCGAACTGACCGCCAGCGAGGCGGTGCGCGCCCTGGCCCGCTCCGTCGGGATCACCTGGACCACACAGCTTCTCACGGTGACCGCCACCGACCCCGGAGCGCCGGTCAGTGTGCAGCCCAACACCGCGGTGGTGTGGACCGACACCACCGCGCCGGGCGCTGTCGGCGCTGGGACGGGCGCTGTCGGCAGTGTCGGGAGCGCTGTCGGCGGGGTGACGGGCGCTGTCGGCGGCAAGGTGCGGCCGGTGGCCGAGCTCGTCGGGGTCGACGATCAGGTGGCGAAACTGACCGAGTGGCTGCGAATCACGCTCGATCAGCCCGAGGTGTTGCGCACCCTGGGTGCGGTCCCGCGCCTGGGAGTGTTGCTGACCGGCCCGGCCGGGGTGGGCAAGGCGACACTGGTACGCGCGGTAGCGGCCGGGCGGCCGCTGGCCGTGATCGACGGCCCCACCGTCGGTGCGACCGAGGCGAATTCGCGACTACGCACCGTCACCGACGCCGTGTCCTCACTGCGTCCCGGCGGCGGTGTCCTGCTGATCACCGACGTCGACGCCCTGCTACCCGCCGAGGCCGAACCGGTCTCCACACTCCTCCTCGACACGCTGCGAGAAGCGTTGGCCGGCAAGGATGATCAGCCCGGCACGATCGCACTGATCGCCACCACGACGCAACCGGCAGCGGTCGACACCCGATTGCGCGATCCCCAACTGTGCGACCGGGAGCTCTCGATCGGGCTGCCCGACGCGGCATTGCGCGGCCGGTTGCTCGCGGCCATCCTCACCGGGGTGCCCACCGAGGGCGACCTGCAGCTCTTCGAGATCGCTTCACGGACACCTGGTTTCGTCGCCGGCGATCTCGCGGCCCTAACTCGGGAGGCGGCCCTGCGGGCGGCGGCCCGGGTGACCGCGGCCGGATCGACGGCCTCACCGGCACTGACCGCCGAGGACCTGCGGGGCGCCGTCGGGGTGATCCGACCGGTGTCGCGTGCGACGTCGCCGGAGGTGTCATTGGGATCGATCACGCTCGACGACGTCGGCGACATGGTCGAGACCCGGCAGGCGCTCACCGAGGCCGTGCTGTGGCCGCTCGAACATCCCGACACGTTCACCCGTCTGGGTGTCGATCCGCCGCGCGGGGTGCTTCTCTACGGACCGCCCGGCTGCGGCAAGACCTTCGTGGTACGGGCGTTGGCCGCGTCGGGCCGGCTCTCGGTACACACGGTCAAGGGCGCCGAACTCATGGACAAGTGGGTGGGTGCCTCCGAGCGCGCGGTCCGCGACTTGTTTGACCGCGCAAGGGAATCCGCGCCCTCACTGATCTTCCTCGACGAGGTGGACGCATTGGCGCCCCGACGCGGTCAGTCGTCGGATTCCGGGGTCTCCGATCGTGTGGTCGCTGCGCTGCTCACCGAACTCGACGGCGTCGAACCGCTGGCCGACGTCGTCGTCCTCGGCGCCACCAATCGTCCGGACCTGATCGATCCGGCGTTGCTGCGGCCGGGCCGGCTCGAGCGACTGGTATTCGTCCCACCACCGGATGCGCAGGCACGCGCCGACATCCTGCACACCTCGGGACGCAACGTCCCGCTCGCCGACGACATCGACATCGAGTCGCTGGCAACAGATCTCGACGGTTACTCGGCCGCCGACTGCTCGGCACTGCTGCGGGAGGCCGCACTCTCGGCTATGCGCCGCAACATCGAGGCCGCCACGGTCACCGCCGACGACGTCGCCGACGCCCGTACCCGGGTGCGGCCGTCGCTGGACGCCGCGCAGGTGCAGAATCTCCGGGCCTACGCCCAGCGACGGTCGGAGTAGGTTGCCTCCGGCAACGCAATCGATCGACGGCCGGATCGCCGCCGAGGACACCAGAGGACTGTTGATGACGCGCACACCAGCTCAGACCACGGATTCCACCCCGGATCAGATCGAGGCGAGGATGGCTGCGGCCCACGGCGCCACCACGGCCTGGGCCGCAACCCCCGCGGCTGAGCGTGCTCTCGCCCTGTCACACGTGGCCGATGTCCTCGACAAACGTGCCGATGAACTGATCGATCTGGCCGCCGAGGAGACCCATCTGACCCTTGGACGACTGCGCGGCGAACTCGTCCGAACGACCTTCCAACTGCGCTACCTCGGCGAGTACGTCGCCGCCGGCCGGCACCTCGATCCGGTCGTCGATCACGCCGACCCCGACTGGCCGATGGGCGCACCGCGGCCCGATCTGCGCCGCACCCATCTACCGCTGGGACTCGTCCTCAACTTCGCGGCAGGCAACTTCCCGTTCGCCTTCAGCGTCCCGGGCACGGACACGGCCTCGGCACTGGCCGCGGGCTGCCCGGTGGTCGTCAAGATCCATCCCGGCCATCCGCGGCTCTCCATGCGCATCGCCGGGCTGATGTCGACCGCGCTGCACGATGCCGGTGCCCCCGACGGCGTCTTCGGTACGATCATCGGGGTCGATGCCGGGATCACAGCGCTGACCGATCCGCGGGTACGGGCTGCGACCTTCACCGGCTCCACCCGCGGCGGGCGGGCCCTGTTCGACATCGCGTCGTCGCGACCGGATCCGATACCGTTCTTCGGCGAGTTGGGCAGTGTGAACCCGGTGTTCGTCACCGCCGCGGCCGACCGCGCGCGTGGCGCGGACATCGCCGAACAGTACGTCGCCTCATTCACCCTCGGAATGGGTCAGTTCTGCACCAGCCCAGGGCTTCTCATCGTCCCCGATGGCTCGGCGACGCTTGCCGCCCTCGAACGGACCACTCTGCCCGACCCGGCACCGATGCTCACCGCATCGATGCGAGCCGGCTTCGATCGCGCGGTGGCCGAGGTCACCGCTCTCGACGGCGTGACCACGCTGCGCTGCATCGACGGTGACTCCGAACTCACTGCCGCCGTGCAACTGCACCGCACCACGGCCGCACGGGTCGTCGAGGCACCCGAGACCTTGCTCCAGGAATGCTTCGGACCGTCATCGGTCGTCGTCACCTATGCCGACCCCGGCGAGCTGACGGCGCTGGCCGCGGCACTACCCGGCCAACTCACCGCGACGATGCACGGCGAGGACTCCGACATCGACGACGTGCACTCGTTGACCGATGTTCTCGCACGCAAAGCCGGCCGGCTTCTGTGGAATCAGTGGCCGACGGGAGTGTCGGTGACCGACGCCCAGCACCACGGCGGCCCGTATCCAGCAAGCACCGCCATCCACACCACTTCGGTGGGCGCCACAGCGATTGCGCGGTTCCTCCGTCCGATCACCTACCAGAACTTCCCTGCCCGGCTGCTTCCGCCGCAGGTGGCAGGCGAACTGCCCAGCTGATCCGGGCAGCGCACCGGTGCCGGCCCGGATCAGCTGGACTGCGACTGCGGCTGCGACTGGGTGGGTGCGGCCGTCTGACCGTTGGGAGTCTGACCGACCTGGGGTCCGTTGGGGATCTGACCGTTCTGCTGACCCGGCAACTGGCCGCCTCCACCACCGGGCAACTGGCCGTTCATGCCCCCACCATTCATGCCCCCGCCCGGGAACTGGCCGTTGCCACCACCGGGGAATTGCTGCTGGGTGGTCGACGACCCGGAGTCGCCGACCACGTAGCCGGCGCCGAAACCGAGGAGCCCGAATCCCACCGCGAGTCCGATGCCGCCGGCGATGATGGCGTTCTTGGTCTTCGACGGGATGGCCTGGCCGCCCGCCGCCGCGGGCTGTGCTGCCGCCGCGGGTTCGGTTGCCGGAGCGGGCTGGGTCACCGGAGTCGTCGGGGCATCGCCCTCGTTCGGGTCGGGCACGTGAGCTTGGGTCGTGGTGTCGGTAGCCGACATGAGTCACTCTCGCTTTCGCGGGTCTGCCCGGGGCGCGTCTGAGGAGCGCTGTCGGGGGCCTGATGGAAGTGACTCCACGGTGCCGACGTCCGCTTGGTCGGGACTGCCCGATCGCTGTGAGTCGACTGTGAAACCGTCGCGATGCGACTACGTCAAGACGTGATAGAAGACCGACGTCCCCCCGGCGGCGGCCTGCGAGGTGATGCCGACGGTCACCCAGTAGGTCTTGCCGTCCTTGGATGCCGAGAGCCGCACCACGGTCTGTCCACCCTCGCTGTCGCGACCGTCCTCCTGATACCCGGCGTCGGTGAGCGCCCGGACGGCCTTGTCGATCGGATTGCCCGCATTCGCCGGCGCCTGCACCACCACATTCCACTCGTCGGTGGTGCCGTCACCGGAGATGACGTGCCCGTCGATCAGTGGGACCTGTGACGACGGGAAGTCCTTCGGCAGTCCCTCGCGCTGGGCGGGCGCGTCGTCGGAGCACCCTGCCGCGAACAGCATCAGCACAGTGGCGACGACCACAGCGAGGACCGTCGCCGCGACTCTGTCGAACCGGGGCATGCCCGCAACGGTAAGATAGACAGCGCCGGTCTCGTCCGGTGACACACCGGGACAGGCGCGTGATCGCGCCCGATCGGCGATCACCGCGACCGCGATCCGCATCCCCGTGACCACCCCGCCCACCGACCAGAGACGGAGTGCGCCCCCTTGCTCACTGTGCTGATCGCCCTGGCACTGAGCGCGCTCGTGGCACCCGGGATCATCCGCTGGATCGGCACCAAGGGCTTCTACGTCGTCGCGCTCGCCCCGTTCGGCGGGCTGCTCTGGGTGCTGACGCACTGGCCGGATTCCGACCGCGCACCCGAGGTCCAGACGCTGCAGTGGGTGCCGTCGCTGCACATGAACATCGTGATGCGGATGGACTCGCTCGCGGCGATCCTGTCGGTGCTGATCCTCGGCGTCGGCACCCTGGTCCTCTGCTACTGCGCCCACTACTTCGACGACGCGCGACCACGCGTCGCGGTGTTCGGCGGCGAGATGGTCGCCTTCGCCGCGGCCATGTTCGGTCTCGTCACCAGCGACAACATGCTGGTCCTCTACATCTTCTGGGAGCTGACGACCGTTCTGTCGTTCATGCTGGTCGGCTACTACCGCATCCGGGCGACCTCGCGGCGCTCGGCGACGCAGGCACTGCTGGTGACCACGCTGGGCGGGTTGGCGATGCTCGTCGGCATCATCATGCTCGGCGAACGGACCGGCAGCTACCTGCTCAGCGATCTGCTCGCCCACCCGCCGGCCGCGGGTGTCTACGTCGAGGTCGCGGTGGTGCTGCTGCTCGTCGGCGCCCTCAGCAAGTCGGCGATCGTGCCGTTCCACTTCTGGCTGCCCGGCGCGATGGCCGCCCCCACCCCGGTCAGCGCCTACCTGCACGCCGCGGCGATGGTCAAGGCCGGCATCTATCTCATCGGTCGTCTCGCACCGGCGTTCGCGCCGCTGCCGAGCTGGCAGATCATGGTCATCGGCCTCGGCTCGTTCACCATGCTCCTCGGTGGCTGGCGCTCGATGCGCGAACTCGACCTCAAGCTCGTACTGGCCTTCGGAACCGTCTCCCAGCTCGGGTTCATGGCGGTGCTGATGGGTATGGGCGACGCCAACGTGGCGATGGCCGGCCTGGCGATGCTGGTCGCACACGCCCTGTTCAAGGCGTCGTTGTTCATGGTGGTCGGCATCATCGACCACGCCACCGGAACCCGTGACATCCGCAAACTGGCCCGCCTCGGCCACCGGCTGCCGGTCCTGGCGGCGATCGCCGCGGTGGCCGGGGCGAGCATGGCGGGGCTGCCGTTCACGCTCGGCTTCGTCGGCAAGGAGACGGCGTTCGGCACCGTCTGGGAGACCGGGTCGCTGCAACCATGGCAGGCCGAGACCGTCGACATCGTGTTGCTCGTCGGCTCGGTGATCACCTTCGCCTACACGTGCCGCTTCCTCTGGGGCGCGTTCGGACGCAAGGTCCGCAGGCTGCCGACCCGGGCCGTCGCCAAGATGCACCCCCCGTCGCCGATGTTCCTGCTGTCGCCGCTGCTGCTGGCCGCGCTGGGTGTGATCGCCGGATTCTGGAGCGGATGGCTCGGCCACTGGTTCGAGCCGTACGCCGAGTCGCTGCCCGCCTACGGCCACGAGCTCGAGCACCTCGCGATGTGGCACGGCTTCGGGTTGCCGGTGGTGTTCTCGGTCATCGTCGTACTCGGCGGTGCGGTGCTGTTCCTGGTGTTGCGGCGCCTGCGCGACGTGGTGTTCGGCTCGCGCCCACTGATTAACGCCGACCGCATCTACGACGCCACCCTGCGTGGCGCCGACACGCTCTCGCTGTTGCTGACCCGCAATACCCAGCGCGGCTCGCTGCCGGTGACCCAGGGCGTCATCTTGTCGACGATGATCATCCTGCCCACCGTGATGCTGTTCCTCGGTAATCGGAACACCCTGCAGCCCAACGGTTTCGACTCGATGACCCAAGCCGTCATCGCGGTGATCATGGCGGCGGCGGCGCTGGCGACGGTGATCCTGCGCAACCGGCTGGCCGCGACCCTGGTGGTCGGGGTGACCGGTTACGGATGCGGCATGCTGTTCGCGCTGTACGGCGCCCCCGACCTCGCGCTCACCCAGTTCCTGGTGGAGACGCTGACGCTGGTGATCTTCGTGCTGGTGATCCGCAAACTGCCCGCCGAACCCGAACCGCGGCATGCGACCGGGTTCAAACCGCTACGGGCGGCGATCGGTCTGGCGCTGGGTGTCTCGATCGTGCTGATCGGCATGTTCGCCGCCGCCGCGCGCTCGGCCCAGCCGGTCAGCATCTCCATCCCCGAGGTCGCCTACAAGTTCGGGCACGGCGCCAACGCCGTCAACGTGCTCCTCGTCGACACCCGCGCATGGGACACCCTCGGCGAGGTGTCGGTGCTGATCGTCGCGGCCACCGGCGTCGCGTCGTTGGTGTTCCGTAACCGCCGCTTCGGCGCGGCGCCGCGGGTGGCCGACGCCGCCCGGCACTTTGGAATCACCGATGACGACGACGATCCGATCCCGCCCGACCGCACGACGTGGTTGTTGGGCAGCGAGTTCCGCGACCCGCGCCACCGGTCGATGGTGCTCGAGGCGACCACCCGTCTCATCTTCCCGACGATGGTGGTGCTCTCGGTCTACTTCTTCTACGCCGGCCACAACTCGCCCGGCGGCGGCTTCGCCGGCGGCCTGACGATGGGTCTGGCTCTGGTGCTGCGGTATCTCGCGGGCGGACGCTACGAGCTCGGTGAGGCGCTGCCAGTGGAACCGGGCACCTTCCTCGGTGCCGGCCTGCTCATCTCGGCGTCCACCGCGGTCACCTCGATGTTCCTCGGGGCCCCGGCGTTGTCGTCGGCGGTCTTCCAGATCACCGTGCCCGTCCTCGGCGACATCAAGTTCGTCACCGCGCTGTTCTTCGATCTCGGCATCTATCTGATCGTGATCGGCCTCGTGCTCGACGTCCTGCGCAGTCTCGGCGCGCGCCTCGACGTCGAGACCGGTGCCGGCTTCCCGAGCGGGCCGCTGCGCCGCCAGGACGCCGGCGAGCGTTCCGGAGGTGCGGGCCGATGAGCGTCAACCTCGGCCTGCTCGTGGTCATCGCGATCATGATCGCCTGCGGCGCCTACCTGCTGATGGAACGCAGCCTGGTGCGAATGCTGCTGGGCCTGCTGGTCGCCGGCAACGGCGTCAACCTGCTGATCCTGGTGCTGGCCGGCGGCATGGGCAATCCGCCGATCATGGGCCGATCCTCCGAAGCCCGCCCGCACGACGCCGATCCACTCGCCCAGGCGATGGTGCTCACCGCGATCGTCATCACGATGGGCGTGGCCGCGTTCATCCTCGCCATGGTCTACCGGCTGTTCGTGCTCAACCGCGACGAGGACGTCGACGACGACACCGAGGACGTCAAAGTCGCCACCAGCTCGCTGCAGTCGGCACCGGACCGCGACCGCAGCGACGACCCGGTGACCGGCGCCGACACCAGTGCGGGTGATTTCTTCGACGACGAGGGCAACCCGCTCACCGAGGAGGAGTACATCGCGCTGCACCGCGAACGGATCGAGACCGACCTGATGCCCGAGGACGCCGACGTCGTCGACGAACTCGCCGCCGATGTCGTCGACGTCATCGAGACCGGCGAGGCCTATGCGGAACCCGGCGCCGACGGCACGGACGACGCCGACGGTACGAACAGTCCCGAGGACTCCGACGGGGGGCGTTCGTGATCCCCCAGGTCTCGTGGTTCCCGGTGCTCATCACCCTGCCGACGCTGACGCCGATGCTCGCCGCGGCACTCACGTTGCTGCGCGGGCGCAACCCGCTGTTCCAGCGGATCGTGACCGTCTCGGCGCTGATCGTGACACTCGTCGCGTCGTGCATGATGCTCTACCTCACCAATGCGCACGGCACCTACTCGCTGGCGATCGGCGGCTGGGACGACAAGGGACATCCGAACGGACCGTTCGGGATCACCCTAGTCGTCGATCAGCTCGCGGCGTTGATGCTGGTGGTGGCGACGCTGGTGCTGCTGTGCGTCGTCGTCTACGCGATCGGCCAGGGTATCCGCGACGGTGCGTCCGAACAGCCGGTGTCGGTGTTCCTGCCGACCTATCTGATCCTGTGTGCCGGGGTGTGCAATTCGTTCCTCGCCGGCGACCTGTTCAATCTCTTCGTCTCCTTCGAGGTGCTGCTCGCCGCGAGCTTCGTGTTGCTCACCCTCGGCGCCACCGGCGATCGTGTGCGGGCCGGCGCGTCGTACGTGATGGTGTCGATGGTGTCGTCGCTGATCTTCTTGGTGGGCATCGCCTTCGCCTACGCGACCACCGGCACGCTCAACCTCGCCGAGATGGCGGTGCGCCTCGATCACGTGCCCGACGGCACCCGCAACGCGCTGTATGCGGTGCTGCTCGTCGCCTTCGGGATCAAGGCCGCGGTGTTCCCGCTCTCGACGTGGCTGCCCGACTCCTACCCCACCGCACCGGCGCCGGTCACCGCGGTCTTCGCCGGCCTGCTCACCAAGGTCGGTGTGTACGCGATCATGCGCACCCACACCCTGCTGTTCCCCGGCGGGTCGATGGATCCGATCCTGCTCGTCGCCGGTCTGCTGACTATGATCGTCGGCATCCTCGGTGCGATCGCACAGTCCGACATCAAGCGACTGCTGTCGTTCACCCTCGTCAGTCACATCGGCTACATGGTGTTCGGTATCGCCCTGTCCTCCGAACTCGGGATGAGCGCGGCGATCTACTACGTCGCCCACCACATCCTGGTGCAGACGACGCTGTTCCTCGTCGTCGGACTCATCGAACGACAAGCGGGGTCGGCGTCGCTGCGCCGGCTCGGCGGGCTGATCGCCAGCCCGGTGCTGGCCGCCCTCTTCCTGATCCCGGCGCTCAATCTCGGTGGTATCCCGCCGTTCTCCGGCTTCCTGGGCAAGGTGGCACTCATCCAGGCGGGCACCGAGAACGGGTCGGTACTCGCGTGGGTGCTCGTCGCCGGGTCGGTCGTCACCAGCCTGCTCACCCTGTATGTGGTGGCCCGTATCTGGACCAAGGGATTCTGGCGTCCGCGCGCCGATGCCCCCGAGGGCGAGCTCTCCGACAGCGCACCGTCGGCGCTGATCGACGAGAGCGCCGACATCGCCTTCGACGACCGCGAGGACGTCGGCCGCATGCCGATCACGATGGTCGTCCCGACCGCGCTCATGGTCGCCGCCGGGATCGCCCTGACCATCTGGGCCGGCCCGATCTTCGGATTCACCGACCGCGCGGCGACCGACATCATGAACCGCGACGTCTACATCGGATCGGTACTCGGGAGTGACCGATGAGTGAGAACCAGGAGAAACAGCCGCGTAAGAACAGGCCCGACCGCATCGCGCCGGTCAAACCCGTCGGCAAGGGGCCGGTCAAGCGACTGCTGATCAACACCGCGCGCTACTCGGTGCTGTTCTTCGCGTGGACGACGGTCAGCGCGTGGGTGTGGCTGCACAACCGGCTGCGCATCCCGCGGTGGCTGGGCAACGACAGCCGCGAGGCCGCCGTCCGCCTGTGGTCGATCGCGTGGCTCACCTTTGTGTGGGTGTTGTTGTGGGGCACCGTGTCCTGGGCGAACATCATCGCCGGGATCGTGCTGGCCGTGGCGATCGGCGTGTTGCTGCCGCTGCCGCGGGTGCCCGTCGAGGGACGAATCCACCCGCTGACGGTGCTCGCGCTGGTCGGCCGGCTCATCGTCGACTTCTTCGTCTCCAGCGCGCAGGTGGCGTGGGTGGCCGTCCGCCCGGGCAAGCCTCCGCTCGGTGCGGTGATGCGGGTGCGTGTCGCGATCAAATCCGACATGGTGCTGACCTTGGCCGTGGACTACCTGAACCTGGTACCCGGCACGATGGTGCTCGAGATCGACCACCGCCGTCGCATGCTCTACGTCCACGTCTTCGACGTACGCTCGGACAAGAAGGTCCGGCAGTTCTACAAGCAGGTGTCCTACGTGGAGCGGATGTTTATCAAGGCCTTCGAGCGTGACAGCGAATGGCATCCGAGCCCGTATCACGGCATCGACGACGACTACCACCACGTGCGGCCCGCCGACCGCGCGACTGCCCAGGGCCTCGGCGACGGGAGCAGCCGATGACCGTCATGTGGTACTTCATCGCGATCGCGCTGCTCTTCTCCGCGGTGCTGGTGATGGCCCGAATCCTGTTGGGGCCCACCACTCTCGATCGACTGGTCGCCCTCGACGCACTGATCGCGCTGTGCATGTGCGGACTGGCGGCGTGGACGGCCTACAGCGGTGACACGACGGTGGTGCCGGGCATCGTGGCGCTGTCGCTGGTGAGCTTCGTCGGGTCGGTGGCCATCGCCCGTTTCCGTGTTCGGGACGATCAAGCATGATCGCCGACATCGTCAGTGCCGTCTTCCTGACCATCGGAGCGCTCATGGCGGTCACCGCCGCGATCGGCATCCTGCGCTTCCCCGACACACTCTCGCGCATGCATTCGGCGACCAAACCCCAGACCCTGGGTCTGTTGATGATGCTGATCGGTGCGATGGTCAGCATCGGCGGCACGCACGTCGACATGGGCATGCTGGTGCTGGCCGGGCTGTTCGCGCTGATCACCGCGCCGGTGGTCGCCCACCGCATCGGCCGGCTCGTCTATCAGGAGCAGCGCGCCCAGGACGGGTTGATGTCGCGGGACCAGATGGAGCGCGGGGACCGGGACTAGCGGTGAGGCAACATCACCGCGGGTAGGTGACGATGATCTGCCCTGTGTTCCGGTTCCGCCACTGCACCCGTCGGTCGGTGTAGAGCGTCGGTACCCATTCGGCGAGGTGTTTGCGCTGGTGATCAGCCCGACACAACGGGATCAGATCACCGAGCACCGTCCATCCTCCGGCTTCGGGGTCGGCATGGTTGAAGGGTCGCCAGTGATCGAGGTCGCACAGGTGTGACGGCATCCCGCAGTACGGGTATCGGCACCAGGCATCGTTGCCCAACACCTCAGCGCGCAACGCAGCGCTGGGTGCATACGTCAATGCCCCAGGTGGTGGCACGGTGTGACCACCGTGTCCGGTCGGATCTGCCGGTGGGGCCTGTGCGCGGTCGGAGATCTGCGGGATCAACGGTCCAGCCGTGCGGGCGGATTCGGGGTAGTGGATGGTTTTCGCGATCTCGGCGAGGGTGGTCGCGTAGTCGCGGTCGATGGGCCCGTATCCCTGCAACCGGGGTACGAGAATGCCGTCCGGGTCCTTCAACACCGTCAGTACGGGTGCGCCGGGTACGACCAGGGCCCGTCCGAACGCCACCGGAACCTCATCGGGCGTCGGCTCATCCATGGGGTCGGGGATCTCGGGTTCGACGACCGGCTCGACCAACTCCACCAACTCGACTTCGGGAGCGTCGGCGTCGATAGGTTCGGGGAGCAGGTCATCCCACGCTGCCGCATCCTCGGTATCGGCGGGTGTCTCCGCCGAGTCCCTGTTGACGGCACCGCCACCCTTCGTGCACGTGGCCAGGCCACATTCGCAGTCGAGGTGCGCCCCCGGGACGCCGGTGATCTCCCCGAGGGCGATCACCCGCAGCGACCCCACGCGGCGCAGGTCTTTGCGGCAGGTCCGTTCATCGACCAGCGCGTTGATCTGCGTCGTGAGGAACACCCCGTAATGCGCGGGAACGACCGCATCCAAGGTGGAGTGTCCAGCGACATCGGGGGTGATGGTGACGTTTCCCACCAGATCGGTGAGGGTGTCACGGTCCTCGATCACACTGTCGGGGTTCATCGAAATCAGTGCAGCGTCAAGCTGTTGCGACAGCACCGGATCGGTCGTTGCCCGGGACCCGTAGTCCAAGACGATCTCCTCGAACGACATCCCGGACTCGTCATCGTCGGTGTCGGTGTCGCTGTCGGTGGTGTCGATATCCCCGCCACGCTGCGCGGCGCGCGCCATGATCGACACCCGATTCGTCGACAGTTCCCCGTTCAGATAGGCGGCACGGATCAGGGGAAACTTCTCCAACAGATCCGCCAACGCCATCCAACTCCCGGCTTTGCTGCGGGAGACCTTGAACTGCAACGACACCTCGGCCCGGCCGAGTCTCTCGGCATGCTCGACCACCGACCCCCACACACCGATCTCAGGCCGCCCCGCCAGATGCTCACGAAACACCCTCTCCGCCAACGCGGCAGCAGCCAGCACCGTCCGGGCCTCGTACTTACGCGATTGACGCAACAACTCAGGGCCGGTCTCGGTGAGCTCATCCCGCGACATCGATGCGATCGCGGCAGCATCGGCATCCGGATCGGTGAACGTCAACACACTCGACACCCGAACAACCTCCCCTCCCGCGATCGGTGATACAACCTATGGGCACAAGTGTACGAAGGGGTACCGACAAAACCGTCCCGGTGATTGCCAGGCCGGGGAAATCTGTGGACAACTCGTCGAGTGGGTAGTGGATGTGGTTGCGATGCTTGTCATCTCGCCAGGGTCTCGAGGCTCGCCGCACGCGGCTCGCACCTCGACCATCGGGGAAAGGGGCGAGCGGCGGTCAGGAAACGCTCCGTCGTTCTACTCCGGACCTTCCGTTCCGATGGTCGAGGTGCCGAGGAGCGCCAGCGACGAGGCCTCGAGACCCCGCTCGCCGACAGGTATCCGCATCACCCGCCGAACCGAACCAGCACCGGCACAAGCGGTCTCGAGGCTCGCCGCACGCGGCTCGCACCTCGACCACCGGGGGGACGGTCGAGCATCGGGAGATCCTTTCCGATGGTCGAGGTGCCGAGGAGCGCCAGCGACGAGCCTCGAGACCCCGCTCGCCGACAGGTATCCGCACCACCCGCCCAACCGAACCAGCACCGGCACAAGCGGTCTCGAGGCTCGCCGCACGCGGCTCACACCTCGACCATCGGGGGGACGGAACGAGCGTCGGAAGGGCGGAAGCGCTCGACCACCGGGGGGCAAGGGTCGACCCTCGGTCGGGAAATGCGCCGTCGTTCTACTCCGGACCTTCCATCCGATGGTCGAGGTGGACAGCGCCGGCGCGCTATTGCAGCTCCGACACCACCGAGGCCACCACGTCACGCATGTCGTGGGTCTGCGAGTACACGGCGCGCTGGCGCTGATAACTGGTGCCGCGCTCCACGATTGCGGCGACCTGCGAGAGTTCGTCGAGGCAGCGCAGGTCGGCGGCGACCGGCTCGAGCCGGACCAGCAGGTCGGCGAGGTCGTCGGTCACCAGCCGCTCGTTGCACCGTGAGTCCAGGATGACGATCGCATCGAGGCCGTAACGTGCTGCGCGCCACTTGTTTTCCTGAACCAGCCACGGCGCCATCTGCGGGAGTTCCTCGCCCGCCGACAGCCGGCGGTCGAGATCGACGACGAGACAATGGATCAGCGCGACCACCGCCGAGAGTTCGGTGAGGTTGGTCATCCCGTCGCACACCCGCACCTCGATGGTGCCCAGGTGCGGTGATGGCCGGATGTCCCAGCGGATCTCGTTGATGTGGTCGATGATCCCGGTCGTCTTCTGGTCGGCGACGAACGCCTCGAACTGGCTCCACTTCTCGAACTGGAACGGCAGGCCGGCGGTCGGCAACTGCTGGAACATCATCGCGCGGTTGCTGGCATACCCGGTGTCCTGGCCCGCCCACATCGGTGATGACGCCGACAACGCGAGCAGATGCGGATAGTAGTTGAGCAACGACGACAAGATGGGTAACACCTTGTCGCGGTGGTCGATACCGACGTGCACGTGCACACCCCAGATGAGCATCTGCCGGCCCCACCACTGGGTGCGTTCGATCAGTTCGGCGTATCGATGCCCCTCGGTGAGCAACTGCGTCGACCATTCGGCGAACGGATGGGTACCCGCGCCGTACAGGTCGACACCGAGTTCGTCGACGACGCCGCGGACCGCGTGCAGCGTGTGCGAGAGGTCGGCGACCGCCTCTGCGGTGGTGTTGCAGATGCCGGTGACGAGCTCGACGGTGTTGCGCAGCAGTTCTTTGTGGACCTTGCCGTCGAGTCCCGGGAACCTCGCGCCGACCTCGGCGAACAGATCCGCCGCCGTGTTGGACAGATCGCCGGTGACCTTGTCGGTCAGCGCGAACTCCCACTCCACCCCGAGCGTCGGGGTCGGCGAACCGCGGAATCCGATGAGGGTGTTGACCGGCATCAGTTCAGCCTCGGCGCGCCGGGTGTGGCGGCAGACTTACTGAGCCGCCGAGATTTGACCGCACGCCAGACGCGCCCCACCGTCACCGGTGCTCATCGTCTCCTCGTCCGGGCCGGGCTGGCCGTTGGAGGTGTATCGATTGGGGATGTTGGCGAAGTTGTCGGCGTTCTCGTGGATGATGATCGTCTTGTTGGCGATCTGCGACAGATCGACCGCCGACGTCGAGGTCGTCGTGGAACCCGACCCGTCGGACAGGATGTTGATCGACACGAGGTCGCCGCTCGACGGGTGACCGGTGTGCCCGTCGACCTGCAGATGGCCGCCCGCCGAGACGAACTTGTCGGCGGTGTTGCAGGTGCTGCCGGAGTGGATGTGCATCGCGTGGAATCCGGCGGGGATACCGCTGCCGGCCTTGACGGTGACGGTGACACCGAGCGCGGAGCCGCTGGGCCGGAAGACGGCCTCACCGATGTTCTTGCCGTCGGTGTTGATCAACGAGGCGGTTTCGGTCTCGCCACCGCTGGCCGGGATGTTGTCGGCGTCCACGAGACCACCCTGGGGTGCCTGGTCACCGGTCTGCACGGCGGGCGTGGTGCCCTTCTCGCTGGTCGTCGGCTCGTTGGGAGTACATGCCGCCAAGGCCAACCCGACGGCACCCGCCGACGCGAGCACCGCGAGGGCACGCATGGTCGCAGAGCCTGCTTTCGAATTGACGGTCATCTCGCTCCTCGAGTGATGTGTGATGGGACACCGGCACTCGTGCCGGCACAGATGCCGACACTCGTTCCGGTGGCAGTGCCATGGGCCCCGGCACTGAAGTATGCGGGATCGGCGGTGGGAGTGCCTGATCGGGGGTGCCCGGGATCGCCGGGTAAGGCGTGCCGGGTCATCGCTGCACCGCGACGACGGCGATACCGCCGACGCATCTGCTGAAGGAACTCCCCAGGTTCGCGCGGGAGTCGACGGTGTAGTCGTTGTCGAGGGCCTGGGCGATCTTGTCGGCCTGGTCCTTCTGCGCCGGCGACGAGTACACGACGGTGTTCTGCGAGAAGCCGCCGTCGTAGTTGCTCTGGGCGTTGATGCCGATCGTGGTGAAGCCCTTGCCCTTGAGTTCCTCGTCGACCTCGGTCGCCAGCCCGGTGACGGTGCCCGCGTTGATCACGCAGATCCGGGCGTTGCCGGTCGCCGACGACGACGTGGTGCTCGCCGGGGCGCTCGTGGTGCTCGGCACGCTGGACTGGGCGGCCTGCAACTGGGCTTCGGGATTGTCGCCGGACGTCGCCGCGTGATGCCATCCCAGGGCCACGAACACGATGGCGACCGCAAAGAGCACCATGGCGCCGGCCCGCAGTGGCAGGCGGTTCGACTCGCGATCAGCATTCATCACCGATGACCTTAACGCACATCGGCCGGTGCGCCCGCGACGCTGCCGCCGCCGCTAGGTGATCTCGAACCCGAGCCGGCGCGCGGCGCGCGCCTTCTGCCGGGACGCCCGCAGCCGGCGCAGCCGCTTGACCAACATCGGGTCGGCGGCGAGCGCCTCGGGACGGTCCACCAGGGCGTTGAGGATCTGGTAGTAGCGGGTCGCCGAGAGTCCGAACAGTTCCTTGATCGCTTCTTCCTTGGCCCCCGCGTACTTCCACCACTGCCGTTCGAAGGCGAGGATGTCGTGGTCGCGGCGCGACAGACCGTCGGGTCCGACCGCATTCGGGTCGACCGCCTGCGCACCATCGTCGGGAGTGGTCACCGAATCCGGCCGTTCACTCTGCTGCTTCTGGTCACGCGCTGCTGCGCCGTCCATCTCGCTCCCTCGAAGATCTCGCTGCAACACCTCACACCGCGCACTTTCCGACGAGCCGGCCATCGAGAATCACAGCGGTGTGGTTCGTGAATATCTAACCACGCACGGCACCGGCCGAGGTGGTGTGACTCGCGGGGGAAGCCGGCCCGGCTCACCCCGTCCCCGGCCCCCGCCGTCACCGACGGTCGACGAATATTCGCGCACAGTAATCTGTCCCGCATGGCAATCCTCCCGATCTGCATTGTCGGCGAACCGGTCCTGCATCGCGCGACCGAGCCGGTCGAACTCGACGCGCAGGGACGACCCTCGGCGGAGATCGTCACCCTGCTCGACGACATGTACGAGACGATGGACGCCGCCAACGGGGTCGGCCTGGCCGCCAACCAGGTCGGCGTCGGCAAGCGGATGTTCGTCTACGACTGCCCCGACGGCGAGTCCCGGCTGTCCACGACACGGCGTCGCGGCGAGGTCGTGAACCCGGTACTGGAGACCTCGGAGATCCCCGAGACCATGCCTGACCCCGACGACAACGACGAGGGGTGCCTGTCGGTGCCCGGCGAGCAGTTCCCGACCGGGCGGGCCGACTGGGCGCGGGTCACCGGCGTCGACCGCACGGGCGCCGAGGTCGTGCTGGAGGGCCGCGGATTCTTCGCGCGGATGCTGCAGCACGAGGTCGGCCATCTCGACGGCTTCCTCTACGTCGATGTCCTGGTCGGCCGCAACGCCCGCGCCGCCAAGAAGGCCATCAAACGCAACGGCTGGGGCGTGCCCGGACTCACCTGGGTGCCCGGCGAGCAGGCCGACCCCTTCGGCCACGACGACGACGACTGATTCCGGCGATGGCGGTGGGCGACGACGGGCCCGACCTCGGCGCATACCGGGGCGACCGCGTCGTGGTGCGCTATCTGCTGGGCGAGGCGACTCCCGCCGATTGGCGTGACTCCCCCAATCCGGCTCCGGCACACGCCGGCGGCCCCACCCAATCGGATGTGACCGGGTTCCTCGTCGACGACGGGGACCCCGTTCGCCTCGACCGGAACGGCACCGTCGAGGCGATACCACGCTCGGCGATCACCTCGTTGCGCGTGTTGTCAGCGGCTCCCGTGCGCAACAGCGAGATTCGCGCCCTCGAGCACGCCGCGGCCGCCGCCTGGCCCGGCACCGAGCAGGCGTGGATCGACGGCTGGTTGGTGCGGGCCGGTGCGGGCATCTCCCGGCGCGCCAATTCGGCCATCGCCCTTGATCGTTCGGCGCGCCTCGACCCGAACACCCGATCGGCCATCGAATCCTGGTATGCCGCCCGCGATCTGCCGACCCTGATCGCGACACCCGAACGACTGGTACCGCCCGGGGTTGACGGCGTGCCCGCGTCCACGGTCATCCACGTGTTGACCGCCGGGCCAAGCACCGATCGTCCACTCGCCGAACACCCGGACGTCACACTGCGCCCCGCCCCCACCCCTGACTGGCTTCGGGCCTATCTCGGCCCCGACACCGACATCACGGCGGCCACGCCGGTACTGGGCGCGACCCTCGACGACGCGCCGGTGACCTTCGCCGCCATCGAGGATGCGGGCTGCCCGATCGCGATCGGTCGCGGCGCGGTCACCGAATCGCCCGATGGCACACGCATGCTCGGCCTGACGGCGCTGTGGACCGATCCGACACGACGCCGCGAGCACCTCGGCGACGCCATGCTCACACGATTGCGGCAATGGGGTGCCGAGAACGGGGCCGCACGCGCGTACCTGCAGGTCGAGTCCGGCAACCGGATCGCCGGTACCTGGTATCGCGCACGCGGTTTCGCATTACATCACCGTTACCGCTACATCGAACTGCGGACGTCGTCGTGACCGGCGGGGCGAGAGGTCGCGGTACACCCACCCCGAGTCCGGCTCGGCGTCGTCGGCAGGCAGTGATCTCCGCGGCCGCGCTGGTGGTGATCGCCGTCGTCGTGATCGTGATCTGGGTGATCGACAACTCCCATGCCACGACCTCGACGCCGGGGGCCTCGTCGCCGAGCGCACACTCGAGCACACGAAGCACCTCCGCCCAGTCCACATCCACCCCATCCACATCCGCCCCGGCGGGCAGCCGGGTTCCCGCCCGGGTGCGCGAGACGCTGGCGCTCATCGATGCGGGCACGTGGCCCGCGGCAGCCAACGCACCGGGTACCCATGGCGGAATCGTGTTCCGCAACAACGAGGGTCGGCTGCCGTCGGCCACGTCATCGGGAAAGGCGATCACGTACCGCGAATGGGACGTCAACCCGAAGAGACCGGGCCGATCCCGCGACGCCGAGCGCATCGTCACCGGCAGCGACGGATCGGCCTGGTACACCGACGACCACTATCAGACCTTCGTACTCATCAGGGGCCCGACTTCATGAAGACGCACAAGACATGACGGCACAACGGGTGTCGCTGCAAGAGTTCCTGATCGGTGCCGCCGGACACGGGCCGGCGGTGGGGTTGATCGAGGGCCCCGAGGACATGGCCACCGTCGACGTGCCCCGACCGGACGACTTCCGGGTACGGGTGATCGCCGGCACCCGACTGACCACTCGCCCCGACGTGTTCGACGAGTTCGCCCGGAGTTGGCGATTCCCCGACCATTTCGGGCGCAACGCCGACGCCTTCGACGATTGCATGCGCGATCTCGATCAGCCCGCGGGGATCACCGGATTCCTCACCGTGCTCACCGACGCGCAGCACGTGCTGCCGCACGCCGACGACACATTCACCTGGTTCGCGCGGTCATTGGTGTTCTACCGGGATCACTACCGCGACTTCGCCGATCCCCCGGCCACATTCGCCGTGTTGCTCTCGACGCCGGTGTCGGCACGTCGGGCCACCCTGGCGCGGTGGCGGGCCACCGGCATCGCCGTCGCGTCGGTGATCCCCGACAGCTGAGGGATTCCCGACCGCCGGTCTCGGCGGCGCTACTGTCCCGCCGCGCGGGCCAGGGCCGGACGCAACCGGTCGAGGACGTAGACGGTGGCGTTCGGTGACGGCTCATTGAGTCCGGTGATCTGTACCTGATCCATCATCGACACCGCGCCGGTCTTCACCGAGGTGAGGTTGCGGTATCCGGGCAGCCCGACGAGGCGGGTACGCAGAGCGTCGGACTGGGTGGCCATCACCAGGACGTCGGAGTTGAGCCACGGCAGGTTCTCGGCGCTGATCTGGAATCTCGGCTGTCCGGTCGTCGTGCTCTGTTGCACCAGCCGGGGTGCCATCGTCAGTCCCAGTGAGGTGAAGAGTTTGCCCGCCCCGTCCTGCGGATCACCGAGGACCGAGATCTGGTCGGACCCATACATGTAGGCGAACGAGTACGTCTTGCCCTTCAGCCCCGGGTATTCCGCGGCGATGGCGTTGATCTTGGCGTCGACGCCGGAGATGATCTGGGTGGCCTTGCCCGGCTGATGCAGGATGGTGCCCATCAGGGTGACCATGTCCTGCCACGGATCGACCTGGGCCCCACTGATCTTGTCGATGGTCGGCGCGATCTTCGTCAGTTTGTCGAAAACCCCGCTCATCGAGGCGAATCCGGGCGCAACGATGAGGTCGGGCTTGAGGTTGGCCACATCGGCGACGATGTCCCCGTTGGGGTTGAGCGGCGTGGAGTCGGCGAGCTTGGTGCCGTACCACGGCGGGAGTTGCTTGGCGGTGGCCTGGATGGCGTCGTAGTAGCCGACCGGTTTCTGCCCGAACGACAGCAGCACATCGGTCCACTGCCCACCGAGGGTGACGATCCGCGTGGGGGTCTGCGGGATCGTCACCGACCGGCCGTCGGGCAGGTTGATCTGTACGGAGCCACCGGAATCCGACTCGTCGGGCGACGAGCAGGCGGCGAGTCCGATGATCACCGCAGCGGTGATCATCACTCCGAGCAGTGCCCGCGTCCCGGCCACGCCCGCCCTCATACCGAGCACGGGATCATGGCGTAGGAGGCGATGCCGCAGACGCTCTCGTTGGAGAGCTTCCACTTGCCGTCCAACCACAGCCATCTCATCGGCTTGTAGCGAGACCCGTTGCCCACCAAGGACATCTGAAGCTGCGCATTCATCGTGGTACCGCTCACGGTCACCGGGCCGATGATCTGATAGCTGAACCCGGAATTGGGATATGCGGCCAACAACCTCGACACGGCGTCGACCGACGTCAGTGCCTGCTGACCGCCTTGGAGTTCGGCGGCGCGGGTGGCGCGGGGTGCGCCGGTGTTCATCACGAGCTTGACCTTGGTGGTCAGCTGCGCCGGCGCCAGAGCCGCCGGGGCAACCGCCGCGGGCGCGGTGGCCTGGGGTGCGCCTGTCTGTGGTGCGGCCGGCTGCGCGGGGACCGCCGCGGTCGGGGTCACCGCGCCGGCGGCCGGTGGGACGGCCTCGGTCGGCGCCGCGGCGGGCACCTGACCCGGCGCCTGCGCCGACGGTGCCGCGGCACCCGGTGCCGCCGGCGCCTGCGCGTTTTGGGCGCCGCCGAGGTTCACCACCGTCGGCTGGGCGGCCGTATTCTGCAGTCCGTTGCGGTTGTCGACCACGAGCAGCCCGACCACCCCGATCGTGACGATCAGCGCCGAGATCACCGCGGCGACACCGGCCGACGCCAGCACCGTGGGCCAGTTGAGCGACGAGCCACCCGACACGCCCTCGTCTGGGCCTTCCGGATCTTGGCCTTCCGACTCTGCCGGCTCGACCTCTCCAGCCGCGGCTGCGTGTTGCTCGGTCGGCTGGTCGTCTCCGTAGGGGGTGTCGTAAGCCCCACTCTCGTATGCCTGACCCGGATAGCCGGGTGTGGCCCCGTGCCCCTGTGTCCCGTACGCCTGTGTCCCATGCGCCTGTGTCACTGTCGTGCTCCTGTCGTGGCAGCAGGACCTTCACTCCCCCGAAGCCCCTGTTCAGGAAAGGCTAACCTGCATACGGCATCAAACCCAAGCCCGGTTTGTACGGATGGGCGAGATTCATCCGTACGGATGCCGATCAGGACGGGGCCGCGTCGACCTGCCAGTAGGCCAGCGCCTTGACACGTTTCTTGCCGAGTCCGAATTCGGTGCGGAACACGTCGGCGACCACCCGGGTATTCACCGAATCGAGTGCCACCCAACCGAAATGGTCGGGTTGTGCCGTGGCCGCAGCACGCACCGCCTCGACGAGAGCGCTCCCGTCGGCGCCACGCGCGATCCAATGGATGGTGTCCTGTGGGCGCAGCCGGATCGGCAGGTCGCGGTCGTCGTCGTGGGAATACTCGAACCAGATCGTCGCGCCGACCTGCGGCCCCGACGACGCGCTGAGCGCGTCGAGGAGCGAGTTGATCGCGGGAAGTGAGGCCGGGTCGCCCGCGACGAGCCAGCCGGCGGGCGCGGGTTCGGGGATCGCGAACTTGGAGCCCATGAAGGTGGCGCTGATGGTGTCACCAGGCTTGGCGGCCAACGCCCATCGCAGTGCCGCGCCGTCGTGGACGGCGAACTCGATGAAGAAACTGTCGGTGGCCGGGTCCGGGTCGGCGAGGGTGTATCCACGCTGATGGGCCTTGCCGTTCGACTCGAACCACAGCCGTACCCACATCGTGGGATGGACCGGCCGATCGGTGAGCACACCACCGCCGGTGAAGCCGAGCCTGATGTAGTACTCGGTGATCTTCTCGGTGCTGGTGACCGTGAACTCGTAATCGTCGGCACGCAGCAGTTTGAGCACCGCCCCCTGCCACCCGCGCGACGGCGCCTTGTGTGTGGTCTCGGCCATGGGAGACGGCCCCTTTCCTCGAAGTCGATTCGAGGTCAGGGTAGCCTAACCAACCGGGACGGTGCCCGTGCGTTGGCTCGAACAGTTCAGACCGGTGCCATCGACACAGTTCAGACCGGTGCCATCGGCACGATCCCGGGATGGCCGTCGAGGAACTGTTTGGTGAAGGTGCACACCGGGCGTACGCGGGCGTTCTGATCCCGGATGAATGCCAGAGCCCCGCGGGTGAGCCGCGTGCCGAGCCCGTGGCCGGTGTACTCGTCGTAGAGGACGGTGTGCAGCACGGTCACCGTGCGCTGACCGTCCCTCTCCTCGATCGAGTAACCCAGGACGCCGACGAGATCGCCCGCAACCCAGAGCTCGAATCGCTCCCGATCCGGATTGTGCACGACCTGGGAGATCTGCTGCAGAATCGATTGCGCCGACTGCGGCGGGCGATGCCGGTGTTTGCGATTCATTGTGTTCATAACCCCTCATCACGTCGCGGTGACACGACAACGAAATACGAGTCGTCGGCGCCCCTCCGACGACGGACCCACCTCTGTGATCCGGGTCACACCCTACCCTACGGTTACGTAGGCGCAAGGCGTCTCGCGGAAACAACCTCCCGACCACCCGGTTACGGGTCGACGACGCGGCGGGGGTTCCGGCACCGGCGAATCCGGGTATGGTGTCGTGTGCGCGCTTCGTCGCGCACAGCTCACACAACTTCACCACGCGGGGGCTCCCACGATCCGGGGGCTGAGAGGGCGACTGGCGGTCGCCGACCGCCCGAACCTGTCCGGGTAATGCCGGCGTAGGGAGAACGCTCATGGGCACACGTGTATCCACCACCGAGGTATCCACCACCGGGGCCGTCGACAACGATATCCTCACCACCGGCCCGATTCAGGGCAGCACCAAGCACTACCTCGAGGTCGACGAACTACGGATTCCGCAGCGACGCATCCACCTCACCAACGGCGAGCATCTCGACGTCTACGACACATCAGGGCCCTACACCGATCCACGGGAGAGCATCGACGTCGCCAACGGCCTCGCCCCCACTCGCGATCAGTGGCAGCGGCCCGCCCCGGTCGACGGTGCGGCGACCCAATTGGCCTGGGCCCGAGCAGGTCTGGTGACACCGGAGATGCGGTTCATCGCTGCGCGCGAGAGCGTGGAGGTAGAGGTGGTGCGCCGCGAGGTCGCCGCCGGGCGCGCGGTGATCCCCGCCAACCATCGTCATCCGGAATCCGAACCGATGATCATCGGCAAGGCATTCGCGGTGAAAGTCAATGCCAACATCGGCAATTCGGCCGTCACCAGCTCGATCGCCGAGGAGGTCGAGAAGATGGTGTGGGCCACCCGCTGGGGCGCCGACACCATCATGGACCTCTCCACCGGCTCCGACATCCACATGACCCGCGAGTGGATCCTGCGCAATTCGCCCGTGCCGGTCGGCACGGTACCCATCTATCAGGCCCTCGAGAAGGTCAAGGGCGACCCCCTCAAGCTGACCTGGGAGATCTACCGCGACACCGTGATCGAGCAGGCCGAGCAGGGCGTCGACTACATGACCGTGCACGCCGGGGTCCTGCTGCGCTATGTCCCGCTGACCGCGCGCCGGGTCACCGGCATCGTCTCGCGCGGCGGATCGATCATGGCCGCCTGGTGTCTGGCGCACCATGAGGAATCGTTTCTCTACACACATTTCGACGAGTTGTGCGAGATCTTCGCCCGCTACGACATCACCTTCTCCCTCGGCGACGGTCTTCGTCCCGGGTCGATCGCCGACGCCAACGACGAGGCGCAGTTCGCCGAGCTACGTACCCTCGGTGAGCTCACCACGAAGGCGAAATCCCATGGTGTGCAGGTGATGATCGAGGGTCCGGGCCACGTGCCGATGCACAAGATCGCCGAGAACGTGCGCCTCGAGGAAGAACTCTGCTCCGAGGCACCGTTCTACACCCTGGGGCCTCTGGCCACCGACATCGCACCCGCGTACGACCACATCACCTCGGCGATCGGCGCCGCGATGATCGCGCAGGCCGGCACCGCGATGCTGTGCTACGTGACACCCAAGGAGCATCTGGGGCTGCCCGATCGTGACGACGTCAAGGTCGGCGTGATCACCTACAAGATCGCCGCACACTCCGCCGACCTCGCCAAGGGACATCCCCGCGCACAGGAACGCGACGACGCATTGTCCAAGGCGCGCTTCGAGTTCCGGTGGAACGACCAGTTCAACCTCGCCCTCGACCCGGACACCGCCCGCGAATACCACGACGAAACGCTGCCCGCCGAGCCGGCCAAGACCGCCCACTTCTGCTCGATGTGCGGTCCCAAGTTCTGCTCGATGCGCATCTCCGCCGACGTCCGCGCCTATGCCGAAGAGAACAATCTGGTGACCGCCGAGGACATCGACCGCAAGATCGACGAGGAGATGGCGGCCAAGTCGGCCGAGTTCGCCGATGCGGGTGGCCGGATCTACCTGCCGATCGACGCCGGGAGTTCTGCGTGACCGACGTACCCCTGTTGCCCACCGCCGCACCGGGATCGACACCCGTGCGGGTGCTGACGATTGCCGGGTCGGATTCCGGTGGTGGCGCGGGCATCCAGGCCGACCTGCGCACCTTCGCCCTGTTGGGCCTGCACGGATGCGTCGCGGTGACCGCGGTGACCGTGCAGAACTCGCTGGGCGTCAGCGGTTTTCAGGAAATCACTCCGGATGTGGTGGCCGCGCAGATCGATTCGGTGGTCTCCGACATCGGCGTGAGTGCGGCCAAGTCCGGGATGCTCGCCTCGGCACCGATCATCGCCGCCGTCGCGCAGGCGTGCGCCGATGCCGGCATCGGCCGCGACACCGACATCCCGTTCGTTCTCGACCCGGTGTGTGCGTCGATGCACGGAGATCCGCTGCTGGCCACCGAAGCCCTGGACACGTTGCGCACCACACTCTTTCCGCTGGCCACCATCGTCACCCCGAACCTCGACGAAGTACGGCTGATCACCGGCATCGAGGTGGTCGACGAGTCCACCCAGCGCGATGCCGCGCGGGCACTGCACGATCTGGGGCCGCAGTGGGCCCTGGTGAAGGGTGGGCATCTCCGGTCGAGCGATCAGAGCCCCGATCTGCTGTTCGACGGCGCGGAGTTCCACGAGTTCACACACGCACGCGTCGACACCGGCCACGACCACGGAGCCGGTGACACGCTGGCCGCGGCCACCGCTTCGGCGCTCGCCCACGGCCGTTCGGTGCCCGAGGCGGTGGCCTTCGCCAAACAGTGGGTGACGCGCGGACTCGAGGCCGCCTACCCCCTCGGCGCCGGTCACGGTCCGGTGAACCCGCTCTGGCGGGTGGAGATCAGTCCGCAAGCACCCACGCGGTGATCATGCGTGCGACAGCACGTTGACGACATTGCCGTCGGCGTCGGCGAAGAAGAACCGGCGCACACCCCACTCCTCGTCGGTCAGCGGGTGCACGATCTCGACGCCTTCGGCGAGCGCCTCGGCGTAGGCCTGGTCGACGTCGGAAACCTCCAGTGAGGCAACCGGGTTCACCGGCGCGGTGGCGTCACGGGTCATCACACTGAACTGGGCGGTGCCGCCACCGGCGGTCGCGGCATTGCCCAGTGTGGCGATCCACCCGAGGTTCATCAGCACGTCGAGCCCGAGCACCGAGCGGTAGGTCCGCACCGCGGCATCGAGATCGTCGACCGTCAGGATCGGTACCGCGCGCGAGAGTTCCATGGTGCTCATCATAGGTGGGCTGCTCGACGAAACGGTCCGCCGCAACAGGGGTCGCCACGGCCGGACACGACCCCGTAGCGTTGGCACCATGAGTTGGAACTACCTCATGGACATGGACGGCGTGCTCATCCGCGAGGAGCACCTGATCCCCGGCGCCGACGCACTGATTACGGAGTTACGCGACAACGGGATTCCGTTCACCGTGCTCACCAACAACTCGATCCGGACGCCACGCGATCTGCGTGCGCGCCTGCTGCGGACCGGCCTCGACATCCCCGAGGACGCCATCTGGACCTCGGCTCTGGCGACGGCCCGCTTCCTCGACACCCAGCGTCCGAACGGCACGGCGTATGTGGTCGGCGAGTCCGGCCTGACCACCGCCCTGCATGAAATCGGCTATGTCATCACCGATGTCGACCCCGACTACGTGGTTCTCGGCGAGACACGGACCTATTCGTTCGAGGCGATCACCACCGCGATCCGGCTCGTCGAGCGCGGCGCCCGATTCATCGCGACCAATCCGGATGCGACCGGACCGTCCACCCAGGGTTCGTTGCCGGCCACCGGTGCGGTCGCCGCGCTCATCACCCGGGCCACCAACCGCGACCCGTATTACGTGGGCAAGCCGAATCCGCTGATGATGCGTTCGGCGTTGCGGAGGATGGGGGCCCACTCGGAGAACACCCTGATGATCGGTGACCGGATGGACACCGACGTCATCTCCGGACTCGAGGCGGGCCTGCAGACGATCCTGGTGCTCTCGGGGATCTCGACGCCGGAGTCGGTGGAGCTCTACCCGTACCGGCCCACACGCGTCATCGCCTCGGTCGCCGACCTCGTCGGGCACACCGATCATCCGTTCGTCTCCGAGCCGGAGAGTCTGTAGCGCGCAACGACCCTCCGGCGGTCCCCACCACAAGAAACGACCGCCCGTTTCGTCGATCGAAGCGGGCGGTCGTTGTAGTGATCGGGCTCAGTGCGCGAGCGCCTTCGCCTTCAGGTGCTCGAATTCTTCATTGTTGATCGCACCGGAATCGAGAAGCGATTTCGCATCGGCGATCTGTTGTGCCGGAGAAGTACCCGCGACGGTCTTGATGTAATCGTCGGATTCCTTCTTGTATTCGACTGCGGCTTTCTGGGCACGCTCGGCCATTCCCTGCCCCTTGACCAGCAGGTAGGCGAGCGCCGTCAGATACGGCAGGATGATCAGGAAGATCACCCAGATCGCCTTGGACCAGCCCGAGGCCTTATGGTCACGGAACAGGTCGGCGATGATGTACCAGAGAACGATCAAGTACGCGACGAACGCGAAGATGATCACCATCGACCACAAGAAGTTCCAGAACGAATCCCACATCGGGAGTGCTCCTTAAGAGATCAGAGTGCATGGTCAGTTTTCTGACCGGACTCAGCATCTCACAAAAACATGAAATCACACCCGCAAGGCGGTCAATTCATGACCAACGTCCCCAACTGACGCCGGTTCGGCACAATCGGTGGGGTGAACGTAGAACTCGGGCTCGACACCTTCGGCGATGTGACGGTCAACGAGGCAGGCGCACCGAACTCGGCGGCCCAGTCGATCCGCGACCTGCTCGATCAAGCGGTTCTCGCCGACGAGGTCGGCGTCGACTTCCTCGGCGTGGGTGAACATCACCGCGACGACTACGCCGTCTCCGCGCCGGAGGTGGTACTCGGGGCGATCGCCGCACGCACCACCCGGATCCGGCTCGGGACGGCGGTCACCGTCCTCAGTTCCGACGACCCGATCCGCGTATTCGAGCGCTTCTCCACACTCGACGCGCTGTCGTCGGGTCGTGCGGAGGTCATCCTCGGCCGCGGATCGTTCACCGAGTCATTCCCGTTGTTCGGCTTCGACCTCGAACAGTACGAGGAACTGTTCTCCGACAAGCTGGATCTGTTCGCCCACTTGCGAACCGGCCGGCCGGTCACCTGGTCGGGGGCCACCCGCGCACCGCTGACCGCTCAGATCGTCCACCCACCGCTCGAGACTCCCCCGCTACCGACGTGGATCGCGGTCGGCGGCAGCCCGGAGTCGGTGGTGCGCGCCGCGCGGTACGGCCTACCGCTCATGCTCGCCATCATCGGCGGCGATCCCCTACGATTCGCCCCGTACGCCGACCTGTATCGACGGGCGTTGGCTCAGTTCGACAAACCGACCGACCTCCCGGTGGGCGTGCACTCACCCGGCCACGTCGCCGACACCGACGAGCAGGCCCGCGACGAACTGTGGCCGCACTACCGCGCATACGTGGCGCGGATCGGCGCCGAACGCGGTTGGCCCGCCCCGACGCGCATCGAGTTCGACCGGTCGACCGGACCCGGCGGTTCGCTCTACGTCGGTTCACCGGAGACCGTGGCGCACAAGATCGCCCACACCGTGCGGGCCTTGGGGCTCGATCGCTTCGACCTCAAGTACTCCCACGGCACACTGCCGCATCGCGCCATGATGCGCAGCGTCGAGCTCTATGGCACACAGGTCATCCCGCGGGTCCGTGAGATCCTGGGCGACGCGGTCACCGACGAGCGAGGGTGAGGGAGAAATCTCCCATCGGGTCTGTCCAGCTCGTGACGGGCGCCAGTCCCGCCTCGGCGAGTTCGCCGTGCAACACCGGCAGATCGAATTTGGTGCTGATCTCCGTCCGGATCTCGGCACCGGCCGGTAAGCGCCAACGACGTTGCAGGTCACCGAAGTAGGCGTCGATCTCCCGCCGCGCCCGCAACCACATCTCGATGCGGTGGCGCTCGGGATTCCACCGGGCGATGTGGTCGAAGTCGTCGGCGTACAGCCCGACGGCGTCGAGCCCGGTGCGCAGGACCTCGATCATGTTGCGATTGAAATCCGCTGTCACCCCGGCCTTGTCGTTGTAGGCGGCGACGAGCCGACCGGTGTCCTTGATGAGGTCGGCGCCGAGGAGGAAGTAGTCGCCGGGGGCGAGGGTGGTGGCAAGGCCGGAGAAGAAGGCGCGGCGCCCGTCGTCGTCGAAGTTGCCGATCGTCCCGCCGAGGAACACCGCCAACCGCGACCCATCGCACGACGGCAGGACCAGCCCGGTATCGGTGAAATCGGCTTCCACCGGCCGGATATCGATCCCCAGATAGTCGCCGGCGAGGATGCCTGCGGATTCGGTGAGCATCTCGGCACTGACGTCGACGGGCACGTAGACGAATCGTCCGGCCGGGCGATGGCCGATCCGCTGACCCGCGCGGGTGAACGCGTCGAGGAGCAGCCGGGTCTTGGTCGATGTGCCCGAACCGAATTCGACCATCATCGCCGCGTCCGTGGCATCGACGATGTCGTCGGCGTGATCACGCAGGATCGCGGTCTCACGTCTGGTCGGGTAGTACTCGGGTAGTCGGGTGATCTCGTCGAACAGCCTGCTGCCGCGCTCGTCGTAGAGCCATTTCGTCGGCAACACCGGCGGGGTGGACCATAATCCGGCGAGAGCGTCGGCGGCCAGCGGTGGCAGTGTCTCGACGGTCACCGGGCGAGCCTCAGTCCGGCGAACACCCACCGCGACGGTGCCGGGAAGAAATTGCGGTACGTCACGCGCTCGTGGCCGCGGGGCGTGATGGCGGCCGCGCCGCGCAGAACATGTTGATCGCTCATGAACTTTCCGTTGTATTCGCCGACCGCCCCGTTCGCCGGGACGAATCCCGGATACGGAAGATAGGCACTCGATGTCCATTCCCACACATTGCCGATCATCGCCGCCTCATCGGATCCGGCGACCGATCGGGGGTGACAACGATCCGGGTCCAACAACTCTGCACGCTGGGCACCGAGCGTGGATGCGGCGGTCTCCCATTCGAATTCGGTGGGCAGACGGGCTCCGGCCCACCGGGCGTAGGCATCTGCCTCGTAGAAGCTCACATGCAGCACCGGTTCACCGGGATCGAGCGGTCGCCGTCCCGAGAGCGTGTACGTCGTCCACTGTCCGTCGTCGTCGCGGTGCCAGTAGCCGGGCGCCTGCCAACCGGTCTGCCGCAGGTGCGCCCATCCGTCGGACAACCACAGCTCGTGGCGCCGATAACCGCCGTCGGCGATGAACTCCAGCCAGTCGGCATTGGTGACCGGGCGCTCGGCGATCTCGAAGTCCTCCAAGAAGACTCGATGCCGCGGTCCCTCGTTGTCGTAGGAGAATCCGGCTCCCGGATCGGCACCGACCTCGGTGACGCCACCGGTGACCGAACGCCATGTCATCGGACCGGGCACGCTCGGCACATCGAGTTCGCGGTCGACGTAGATCGGGCCGGGGGTGAGCGGAATCGTCGAGAACAGATGCTTGATGTCCATGAGCAGCAACTCCTGGTGTTGCTGTTCGTGATTGCAGCCCAGTTCGACGAGATCGAGTGCGGCGTCGTCGAGGGCGCCACGCGTCAGGGCACTTTCCATCGCCGCGTCCACGTAGTTGCGGTAATGCGTGATGTCGTCGACGCCCGGGCGCGTGACCAGACCCCGATCCGGTCGGGGATGGCGCTCGCCAACGGTTTCGTAGTAGCTGTTGAACAGATAGCGGTAGGTCTCGTCGTACACCACGTAGCCGGGATCACGGCGGAGGATGAACTCCTCGAAAAACCATGTGACGTGGGCCCGATGCCATTTGGCGGGGCTGGCCTCGGTCATCGACTGCGGGGTCTGGTCTTCGGGCGACAACCGGTCGGCCAGTAGGTCGGTGAGCTCCCGGACTTCTCGAAAGCGTTGCGCCGGCGACTGATCGGTGGGTACGGAGATACGTTCGGTGATGCTCACTGGAGGTCCTCCCGTGGCGTGCGGACGCGGGGTTCATCGACCCCGTCCACTCCATCGTTCCCACGACTGCGCCGACTGTCAACGAGGACAATGCGCGCATCCACCGTTCGTCCACTCCGTTCGTCGGCGTCAACTCATGGTTGACGCAACAGGGGCGTCAACCTAGAGTTGACGCATGAGCGACAACCCCACACCCACCCAATTGACCGGAGTCCGCCTCGACGACCTGATCAGCGCGATCCACAAGGTCCACGACGATCCGCTCGAACAACTCACCGACGCCATGACCGCCGCCGCCCACCTCGGCGACGTCGGCGACAGCCTCATCGGACACTTCGTCGATCAGGCCCGCCGCTCCGGCGCGTCGTGGACGCAGATCGGCGCCAGTATGGGTGTGACGAAACAGGCTGCACAGAAACGGTTTGTCGGCCGCAACCCGGCGTCCGACGAACCGAGTCCGTTCAGCCGCTTCACCCCACGAGCACGCAACGTCATCTCGTCGGCGCACAATCACGCGGTTGCCACCGGCGCACGCACCGTCGGCTCGACCCACCTGGCCCACGGACTGGCCTCCGACTCGTCGTCACTGGCCACACTGGTACTCACCGCACAGGGCGTCGACCCGACGGTCTTGACCGATACCACCGCGCCGGTGGACACCGATCCCACCGCGAATCGCGATGCCGACACCGTCCTGCCCTACGACGACGCCGCCAAAGCGGTTCTCGAACAGACGGTTCGGACGGCGCTGGAACTCGGGCACAACTACGTCGGCACCGAGCACCTGCTGCTGGCACTGTTCACCGATCAGGCCGTGGGCGCACGCCTGCGCGACGCGGGCGCCGATGCCGAGGCAACGAAGTCGGCTGTCGAAGAACAACTCTCACAGCTGAAGACCTAGCGATCGAGACGTCAGTCCTCGTCGCCGACGACATGCACCGCAGCCTCTTCGGCGCTGGCGCCCGCCCCGTCGATCCCGCAGTCGGTGGCGACGGCCTCGGCCTCGTCGTCGCGGTAGTCGCCGGCGTCGGGCGCCAGCAATCGGCCGGCGCGACGCCCGCCCACCTGATCGGCATCCTCGACGAACTCGTCGTCGGCGTCGGATTCGTGCGACCGCCAGTCGCGGCGCTCATCGGCGGCGATGTCGTCGAGCGGATCACTCGCCCCGACGTCGGGCTCCTCCTCGGAGAGCTTCTCGTCCAGCGTCTCCCCCTCGCGCATCTCCTGCGCGGTCAGCCCGTGCACGGCACCCTTGGGCGCGTAATCGGGCGGGGAGAAGCCCTCGTCCAGGACGTCGTCGACGCCACGATCATCGAGCGTGTCCTCGGGTTGCAGCTGATCGTCGGGGTCGAGGCTGTACTCGCCGTCCGAGCCTTCGGGGGTGCTGTCGTTCTCGTAACCGCTCACACTTTCACGATGCCAGGCCGCGCGACCGCGGGCCAGCATGCCCGGCCGAACGAGGTCCTTCGGCCCCGCACCGAGGCTCGGAGCGGTTACGTCTTTGTGAAACAGATCACGTTTGTGCCCGGATTCGGCGACAATGACGACTGTGATCGAGGAAATGCAGGACGAAGCCCGGTCCTTGCTCTCCGCGGGTGAATACGGACACGCGCTGGCCGAGTTCTCGGTGCTGCGCGAGATCCGGTCGCGACGTGAGGGACCGTACTCGCCGATGTATCTGTCCAACCTCCACGACTCGGTGCGCTGCATGTCGCACCTGGGCCTGTGGGCCGACGCGACGCCGCTGTGCCGCGAGTTGCACGGCAAATACGTGCGCACGCATGGGCGCGGCGAGTGCGACACCGTCGACGTCGCCAAGCACTGGGCGTGGGCGCTGGTACATCTCGACGACTACCCGCCCGCGGTCCGCCTGTATCTGCTGACCGCCGACGCCCTCTGGGACGTCGACCGCGACCAGGCCCATCGGCTCCTCGGCGCCGCGTTGGCCCATCGCCACGACCTCGACCCCGAAGCCCTGGTCACGCCGGGAACCATCGACGGGGTGGGTTTGCGCCACGCCGACGACGTCCTCGCCGACCTCGGCGATCTGCGGTCACGACTCGCCGCCGACGACCCGCCGTTCACCTGCACGACGATCGACGGGTTGGTGGCCTGAGGCGGTTCGTCATCGCCGCCCCGAGCGGCGCAGTGATTCGCGGATGAAGACGGCGTGCGGGCTGAAGTACTCGCGGGTCCGGGCGTTGAACAAGAAATAACCGGGCAGAACGATGACGAGAATCATCGAGCCCGCCGTCAACAACACATGCCACGGGCTCAGCGCAGCAGGTTCCAGCGCGACAGCGAGCACGACGGCGAGAACGGTGAAGACCGACGGAATCACCCAGATCACGATGAAGAAACGTCGCGCCCCGCGCTTCCCGCGCAGATAGCGGATCGCTGCGGTCAGACAAGCCAGCGCGTAGACGGTGATGAGCCCGGCAACGATCACACCCACGACCTCGGCATTGTTGTCGGAGATCACCAGTTCCCCGGTGTCGCGCACCTCGTAAGTTGTGGTGCGCTCGAATCCGCCTCCGTTGAGCCCCACCCCGACGATCCCGCCCACGACGGCGAACACCGTCATCACCAACTGATACACCCCGAAAACAACGACCTGCCATGGCATGGGCACCGCACTGGGCCCCTCCGGAACCGGCCACTGCGCTCCGACGAACCCGGACATCGGCAGAGCCGGCGGCGGCGCGAATCGTGGTGGTGGTGGCGGCACCGCAGAGTAGGCCAGCGGAAATCGTCTGCCCGACTCGGGTTCCGGCGTGTCCGGGTGCATCCGTCGACGCTAGGTCGCCGGGAACGCCGTGACCATCGTCCGATCGGACCAACCGGACATCACATTCACCCGATGGGGGTGGTCAGACCTCGACCGCGCGCCCACCCCGACGACGCCGGAAGACGTAGCTGTCCGCCGCGAAGTTTCCGGCGTTGGCGAATCCCACGGCCAGCAGTGCCGCGATGAGCGCGAGCGGGAACTCGTAGCCGCCGTCGTTGCTCCAGAATCCGTGATCCCAGTGCACTGTGGCGATTGCGCCGATCATGTCGATGACCAGCAGGATCGAGACCAGCGGCAGCAGCAGCCCGAGAATGAGCAGGATTCCGCCGACCAGCTCGACCCACGCCGCGTAGTACGCCGAGAACTCCGGCCAGGGAACGTTCACCGACTTGAAGAACGCCGTGGTGGCGTCGATTCCATTGGTATGGAGCTTCTGCCAGCCGTGCATGATGAAGACATAGCCCAGGATCACCCGGGCTGCCAGGAGTGCGATGCCGCGAAGACCGTTCATGTGCCACTTCCGTTTCTCGATCCGCCACGTCGTGGCGGGGCGTTGCTCTGACCGAACCCAAGATATACGGACCATGGTCCGCTTACAATCGCGGCACACCGGCATACGATGCCCACCGACCCCTCGACGGGTACTCTGAGTTTCCGCACGGTCGGTGCTCGAACAGGTGGCCCGACACGCGATCGTCACCCGGTCGAGTCCATCGCAATCAGCCCGTGACCGACCCGCGACGCCCGCGTGCCCGGAGAACCGGACCGACCATGTGACACGCCACCGAGGACGAGGGAGATGTTGAGTGCGGGGAAAGTCGGTCAAGGCATCGCGACAGCCCCTCCTCGGATCACCCGCCGACGAACTGGACCCGTACCTCCCCGACAACGGGAACCTCGGCTACCGCATCTCCCGATACGACCTGGAACTCGAGTACAAGGTCACCAGCAACCGACTCGAGGGCACCGCGACGCTCACCGCGACGTCGTACGTCGCCCTCCAACGCTTCACCCTCGATCTCGCCGGAACGCTGAGCGTCTCGCGCGTCACCGTCGACAACAAGCGGGTGCGCTATTCGCACCGCAACAAGAAACTCTCCATCACCCCGGCCGCACCGATTCCGCCGGGCGGCGCGATGACGATCGTGGTGCGCTATCACGGCTCACCGCGGCCGATCCGCGGCGCTTGGGGTGAGGTCGGCTGGGAAGAACTGACCGAGGGTGCGCTGTGCGCCAACCAACCCAACGGTGCGGCGTCGTGGTTCCCCTGCGACGACCATCCGCTCGCCAAGGCCACGTACCGGATCGCGATCACCACCGACAGCCCGTATTACGCCCTGGCCAACGGCGTCCTGGAATCCAAACGCGTACGCGCGGCCCAGACCACCTGGGTCTATCAACAGGTCGAGCCGATGTCGACGTATCTGGCGTCCATCCAGGTCGGGCCATACAAGAAGGTGTCGTTGGCCACCAAGCCGATTCCGGTCGACGCGGTGCTCCCGCCGCGACTGACCCGCAATCTCGACATCGACTTCGGCCGCCAGGTGGAGATGGTCGAGGCGTTCGTTGAGATGTTCGGCCCGTATCCGTTTCCGCGGTACACCGTGGTCGTCACCGACGATCCGCTCGAGATCCCCATTGAGGCGCAGAGCTTTTCGACATTCGGCGCCAACCATTGCGACGGCACGTCGCGCTCGGAGCGACTCGTCGCCCACGAACTCGCGCATCAGTGGTTCGGCAACTCGGTGACGCTGGCGCGGTGGCGCGACATCTGGCTGCACGAGGGATTCGCCTGCTACGCCGAGTGGTTGTGGAGCCAGCGCTCGGGAGGCCGCAGTGCCGACGAGTGGGCCCGGCACTACTACGCCAAGCTCGCCGCGAGTCCGGTGCGGGTCGCACTCGCCGACCCCGGACCGCGAAAGATGTTCGACGACTGGGTCTACAAGCGCGGAGCCATCACGCTGCACGCTCTGCGACTGACCATCGGTGACGGCAACTTCTTCGCCCTGCTACACCGCTGGACCGACAAATACCGGTACGGCTCGGTGACCACCGAGGACTTCATCGCCCTCGCGGCCAATTTCTCCTCGGCCCCGTTGCAGGACCTGTGGCAACAGTGGCTGTTCACCCCCGAGCTTCCGGCCTACCCGACACCCTGAACCACGTTGTGTGAGATCACTTCTCGCCCAGCGCGCGCACGTAGTCCTCGACGTCGTCGAATCGCGGCAGCAGACCGGACGCCCGTGCGGCGTCCAAACCCGGGGCCGCGGTGTCCTTCGCGGACAGTTCGTAGACCAGTGGACTGCCGTCGCGGGCGAGCGTCGGCCAGTCGATCCCGAGTTCGGGATCCATCGGATTGATCCCGTGCTCGGCACCCGGGTTGTAGCCCGTCGAACACAGGTAGGTGACCGTGGAGTTGTCGGCGAGCGCGCAGAAGGCATGGCCCAACCCCTCCGACAGATACACCGCGCGGCGGTCGACGTCGTCGAGTAGGACGGTGTCGTGGGTACCGAATGTCGGTGAGCCGACTCGGATGTCGACGATCACGTCGAGAATCGCTCCGGTGGCGCAGGTGACGTATTTGGCCTGTCCGGGCGGGACGTCAGCAAAGTGCACGCCGCGCAACACCCCGGCCGCCGACACCGACAGGTTCACCTGCGCGAGGTCGAAGCGGTGCCCGATGGTCTCGGCGAGGACGTCGGCCTTGAACGCCTCGGTGAACACCCCGCGCGCATCGCCGTGCAGTACCGGGGTCAGCTCCCAGGCACCGGCGATCGAGAGTTCTCGGACCTTCATGCGAATCCCTTTCCGCGGGCGAGGATGTCCAACAGATAGTCGCCGTAACCGGACTTGCGCAGTTGCTCGGCCCGGGCCGCGAGCTGATCGTCGTCGAGATATCCACGACGCCAGGCGATCTCCTCGGGGACCGCGATCTTGAGCCCCTGCCGTTGTTCGACGGTCCGCACGAAATTGCCCGCATCGAGCAGCGAATCGAAGGTGCCGGTGTCGAGCCAGGCGGTACCCCGCGGCAACACCGTGACCTTGAGTTTGCTGCGCTGCAGATAGTGGTCGTTGATGTCGGTGATCTCGTATTCTCCACGCGCACTGGGCCGTAACCCCCGTGCGATCTCGACGACGTCGTTGTCGTAGAAGTACAGACCCGGAACCGCATAGTTGGATTTCGGTGCGGCGGGCTTCTCCTCCAACGAGATCGCCGTCCCCGACTCGTCGAACTCGACGACGCCGTAGGCACCCGGCTCGGCGACCCAATACGCGAAGATCGCACCGCCGTCGACGTCGCCGAAACCCTGCAACTGTGAGCCGAGTCCGGGGCCGTAGAAGATGTTGTCGCCGAGGACGAGGGCGACCGAATCGTCGCCGATGTGATCGGCACCGAGGGTGAACGCCTGCGCGAGCCCGTCCGGCGACTCCTGCGTCACATAGCTCAGCTCGACGCCGAATTGACCGCCGTCGCCGAGCAGCCCACGGAATGCGTCGGCGTCGTTGGGCGTGGTGATGACGAGGATCTCCCGGATCCCGGCGAGCATCAGCGTCGACAGCGGGTAGTAGATCATCGGCTTGTCGTATACGGGGACCAGCTGTTTGCTCACCCCCTGCGTGATGGGGTGGAGCCGGCTGCCGGTACCCCCGGCCAGGATGATCCCGCGCATGGGTGACAGGGTAGCGGGCCGAAGTCGGACTCTCTCGGTATCCTCGTACAGCGTCATCATCGTCGACAGCGTCATCTGTCTCCGACACCGAAGGGCTCGATTCACATGCGCGTGCTGGTCACCGGGGGCGCCGGATTCATCGGCGCGAACTTCGTGCTGCGCACCGTCGAGAATCGCCCCGACGCCCGAATCCGGGTGCTGGACAAGCTGACCTACGCCGCCAATCCCGCGACTCTCGAGCCGGTCGCCGACTCCGTCGAGCTCGTCGAAGGCGACATCGCCGACGCACCGCTGGTCGAGCGCCTCGTCGCCGACTCCGACTTCGTCGTGCACTTCGCCGCCGAATCGCACAACGACAACTCCCTGGCCGATCCGTCGGCCTTCGTGCAGACCAACCTCGTGGGCACTTACACCCTGCTCGAGGCGGTCCGCCGACACCGGGTGCGTTACCACCACATCAGCACCGACGAGGTCTACGGGGACCTCGAACTCGACGACCCGGCACGCTTCACCGAGCAGACCCCCTACAACCCGTCGAGCCCCTACAGCTCCACCAAGGCCGGCAGCGACCTGCTCGTTCGTGCCTGGGTGCGCTCGTTCGGCGTCGCGGCGACCCTGTCGAACTGCTCCAACAACTACGGGCCGTATCAGCACGTGGAGAAGTTCATCCCGCGCCAGATCACCAACGTCCTGTCCGGGGTGCGGCCCCGTCTCTACGGCGACGGACGCAACGTGCGCGACTGGATTCACGTCGACGACCACAACGACGCCGTGTGGACCATCATCGATGCCGGCCGCATCGGCGAGACCTACCTCATCGGCGCCGACGGCGAGGTCGACAACCGCACCGTCGTCGAGACCATCCTGGAGTTGCTCGGGCAACCGCGCGACGCGTTCGACTTCGTCACCGACCGGCGCGGCCACGACCGCCGTTACGCGATCGACTCCACGCGGCTGCGCACCGAATTGGGTTGGCGACCACAGTATGTGGATTTCCGCTCCGGACTCGCGGCGACGATCGACTGGTATCGCGAACATCCCGACTGGTGGCGTGCGGCCAAGACGAGTGCCGAGCAGAAGTACTCGGTCACCGAGAAGATCCTGGGATAGCCCGACGCGCGGTCCCGGTCAGCTCCCGGCCTGCGCCTGCTGATGCCGCCGCGCCTTGGTGCGGTTGCCGCAGATCGCCATCGAACACCACCGCCGCGTCCCCGAACGGCTGGTGTCGAGGTACCAGAGCACGCATTGTGGATGCTGACATTGCCGAATCCGGTCGGGTACCCGTGCCAGGAGGTCGAGATAGCCTTCGGCGGCGAGCCACGGCACCGTCCATGCCGGATCATCGACGACAAGCTCGTCTTGCACCCCGTCGGCGCCGAGAGACAGCTCGCGATGCCCGTGGGCCAGAACAGCATTTAGCGCAAATCGGGATTCCTCCTCGGCGGGCCGCCGGGCCACCGCGGCGATCGCCTCCCGCGTCGTGCACAGCGCCGCACGCAATGCCGCGTCGGCCCGCTCCGGCCGGTACCGCTCGTCGAGGATCGCCGAACGCAGCCAGATCTCGACGCCGTCAACGGTTTCCAGCAGATCCTGCAGGCGGCCACCCTCGATCCAATGGGTGTCGAGAAGATCCAGCGGGAGCGGCTCGCCGAGGAGCGGGCGCGGATCGGCCTGCGAGGTCATGATCCCAGGGTAGAGGCGGGTCGCCACTTGTGCGGGCACCCCCTTGCGCCGCGGCCACTAACCCCCTAACGTCATTTAGACAGTTACACCGGCAGCATCCCGCCGACGGTGACCAGCCAGGAGGCATCATGTCCGCACCCACATCCGAGACCTCACCACTGCAGGCGGCCGCGACCGGACACGTCGCACTCAACGTCACCGACCTGGCGAGATCGGTCGATTTCTACTCGGGCGTCTTCGGTTTCGACGTGCTGGGACGCAGCGACGAGCCCGGACGGGAATTCGCTTTCCTCGGGCGCGGCGCCGAGTTGATCCTGACGCTGTGGCAACAGAGCGCCGACGAGTTCCCGACGGCCATGGCCGGCCTGCACCATCTGGCGTTCAACGTGCCAACGATCGCCGATGTCGAAGCCGCACAAGAATTCCTGCGTTCGCGGGACGTACCGTTGATCTACGACGAGATCCTCGCGCACATGCCCGGCATGACCTCGGGCGGGATCTTCTTCACCGACCCCGACGGCATCCGGATCGAGATCTGCACCGCCGAGGGCGCGCAGACTCACCCGACCCGCGACGACGGCACCCCCAGCTGCGGATTCTTCTGATGGCCACCGGCTTCCACGCCGGTGAACTGGCCGCCCAGCGCAGCGCCGGCCTGGCCGAGGCCGGCGCGCGCATGGCACGCACCATCCGATCGAGCATGCCGACACCGCTGATCGGCTTCCTCGCCGACCAGCCGTGGATTCATCTGAGCGGTATCGATGCGGCGCACCGCATCTGGGCGTCGACACTCGTCGGAGACGCCGGTCTGATCGAGGTCGTCGACGACACCACCCTGCACCTGCCGCATCCGGCCGCCGACGATCCCCTGCACCGCCTCGACGCGGGATCGGAGGTCGGGCTACTGGCCATCGACCTCACCCGGCGCCGACGGGCGCGCATCAACGGCACCGTCCACCCCGACGCCGACGGCATTCGCATCGACGTCGACCAGTGCTATGCCAACTGCCCCAAATACATTCAGAGTCGACCACACCGGCCGGCGGTCGGCACCGACCCCGTCGTGCAGACAACACGTACCGACACCGCGCACCTGACGGAGGCCGATATCGAGCTACTGCATCGCGCCGACACCGCCGTCCTCGCGACCATCGCACCCGGCTTCGGGGCGGACTGCTCGCATCGCGGCGGGATGCCCGGCTTCTTGCAGTGCGGCCCTGACGGAACCGTCATCGGCTTCGCCGATCATCCCGGCAACGCCATGTTCAACAGCCTGGGCAACCTGGAGCTCGACGACCGGGCCGGTCTGACCGTCCCCGACTTCGATACGGGTGCGTTGCTGCAGATCACCGGTCGCGCCACGGTGCGGTATGCGACGCCGGAAGAACGGACCGTCGAGATCACCGTCGGCCACGTCGTGCACCGCTCCGGGGTGCTGCCGTGGCGATACGGTCCGGTCGAATACTCCCCGGCCTCGATCGCGGTCGCGAGCGACCACTGACCGAGCCGGTGCAACACATCCGGCACACACCGGCCGCACGAGCACTTCCCAGCCCGACCTTCTACCGTGGTGCTCATGCGCGTACTCGTCAGCGGCGGTGCCGGCTACATCGGCTCCCACACGGTGATCAAACTCGTCGAGGCCGGCCACGATGTGGTGATCGTCGACGACTTCTCCAACGCCAAACCGACGGTGATCGGCCGGCTCGAGGCGCTCACCGGGGTCCACCTGCCGGTTCATGCGTTCAACCTGACCGACTACGACAAGACCGAACATCTCTTCGCCGGTGAGCAGATCGACGCGGTCATCCATTTCGCGGGGTTCAAGGCGGTCGGCGAGTCGGTCGCCAAACCGCTCGACTATTACCAGAACAACCTCGATTCGACGTTCTCGCTGCTACGCGCCATGCGCCGCCACGACGTTCACACGCTGGTGTTCTCGTCGTCGGCGACGGTGTACGGCGCCGAGCCGGTGCTGCCGATGACCGAGGACTCCCCGACCTCGGCCACCAACCCGTACGGGTGGACCAAGGTGATGATCGAACAGGTCCTGCGCGACGTCGCCGCGTCCGACGAGTCGTGGCGGATCGCGGCACTGCGCTACTTCAACCCCGTCGGCGCGCATCCGAGCGGGCAGATCGGCGAGGACCCCTCCGGCATCCCCAACAACCTCATGCCCTTCGTCGCGCAGGTCGCCGTCGGGCGGCGCGAGAAACTGTCGGTGTTCGGTGACGACTACCCCACCCCCGACGGCACGGGTGTGCGCGACTACATCCACGTCGACGATCTCGCGGCCGGTCACGTCGCGGCACTCGAGCGCGTCGGCAGCCACGACGAGCCGATGTCGGTGTGGAATCTCGGTACCGGACAAGGCATTTCGGTTCTCGAGGTGATCAAGGCCTTCGAGCGGGCCAGCGGCCGGGAGATCCCGTACGAGATCGCCCCGCGACGCCCCGGTGACATCGCCGCCTCCTACGCCGACCCGTCGCGCGCCAACGCCGATCTGCGCTGGTATGCGACGAAGACGATCGACGACATGTGCGCCGACACCTGGCGGTGGCAGTCGAACAACCCGAACGGCTATCCCGACGCCTGATCGCGAGTTCCGCGGCGTCGACCCCGACGGGGACGATGTCCGGAATGAGACGCTCGCCTCGGAGATACTTGTAGTTCTACAATCTTTGTATGTCCACAAGCATCTCCGCGACGGAGCTGACCCCGCGTCACAAGATGATCATCCTGGCGACGTGTTGCATGAGCCTGCTGATCGTCTCGATGGACGCGACGATCGTGAACGTCGCGCTCCCGTCGATCCGCACCGAGTTGCATGCGTCGGTGTCATCACTGCAATGGGTCATCGACATCTACACGCTGGTGCTGGCCGCCCTGCTGATGCTCTCGGGTGCGACGGCCGACCGCTACGGACGCAAGCGCATGTTCCAGATCGGGCTGACGATCTTCGCGATCGGCTCACTGGCCTGCAGTCTTGCGCCCTCGGTGGCGGTGCTCGTCGCCGCCCGCGCCCTGCAGGCCATCGGCGGCTCGATGCTCAACCCGGTCGCGATGTCGATCATCACCCAGGTCTTCGTCGAGCCCAAGGAACGCGCTCGGGCCATCGGCATGTGGGGTGCGGTGGTCGGCATCTCGATGGCGCTCGGCCCGATGATCGGCGGCGTGCTCATCGATCTCATCGACTGGCGCGCGGTCTTCTGGGTGAACCTGCCGATCTGCGCCGCAGCGATCGTGCTGACCGCGATCTTCGTGCCCGAGTCACGCTCGCCGGTGATGCGGACCCTCGACCCGATCGGGCAGGTGCTCGCGGTGATCACCCTGGCCGCGGTGGTCTACGGATTGATCGAGGGCCCGGTCCAGGGCTGGGGCTCACCGGCGACCATCGCCGTATTCGTCGTTGCCGCACTCGCTTTCGTCGGATTCCTGATCGCCGAACGGCACCACGTCGACCCGTTCATCGACCTGCGGTTCTTCCGCAGTGTGCCGTTCTCCTCGGCCACGCTGATCGCGGTCTGCGCATTCGCCAGTTGGGGTGCGTTCTTGTTCCTGATGTCGCTGTACCTGCAGGACGTGCGCGGTCTGTCGGCCATCCAGACCGGCGCCATGTTGCTGCCGCCCGCGATGGCGGTGTTGATCCTCTCGCCACTGTCCGGGCGTGCCGTCGGGCGCTTCGGCACACGACCGTCGCTGGTGCTGGCCGGCATCGCGATGCTGATCAGTTCCGCGCTGATGACGACCATCGAGCGGGACACCTCGCTGGTGACGATCGGGATCATCTTCGCCATCTTCGGGATCGGCTTCGGTGCGATCAACGCGCCGATCACCAACTCCGCGGTCAGCGGGATGCCGCGCCATCGTGCAGGCGCCGCGTCGGCGGTCGCCTCCACCAGCCGGCAGGTCGGCGTGAGCATCGGTGTGGCATTGGCCGGCAGCATCACCGGCGTCGCCGCATCCGGGATCGGGCCGGAGTTCACCGCCGACATGCACCCGATGTGGATTCTGGTGGTCATCTTCAGCGCGATCATCCTCGTCCTGGGCCTGGTGTCGACGACGCGCTGGGGACAGAACACCGCCGCCGACGTATCGGCACGCCTCATCGAACCGGAGACCGCCGATGTCTGAGCACGACACCGACACGTCGACGATCGACAGCCTCGTCGACGACGTCTGGCAGGCGATGATCACCCTCGTCTTCGACTCCCGCGACCCATGGCGGCGTGACGTGGTCGCGGCAACCGGCTTGCCGTTCAGCCGAATCCGCGTGCTCCGACGAGTGGCGCAGGGACCGACGCCGCTCAAGGAACTCGCCCGCGCGGCCACCATGGATCCGCCCGCGGTCTCGGTGGCGGTCTCCGATCTCGAGTCGGCGGGCTACGTCGTCCGCAAGGTCACCGAGCAGGATCGACGGTGCAAGTACGTGCATCTGACCGATGCCGGGCGCGCGGTGCTCGACGTCGTGGCCGCCGTCCCCGATCCGGCTCCGCCACAACTGCGTTCACTCGACGCCGACCAACTCCGCCGCCTGAGTGCGGCGTTGGGTCAGGGAGTCGAACCCGCCGCGCCCGCCTGAGCGCCTGCCGCACGATCGTCGAGGTCGGGGCGATACATCCGGTGCCCGACCCCCACGATCGCCAGGCACACCAGTGCCGCACCCACACCGAACAGGAACATCTCCGGATAGGTCAGGGCGCCGAATGTCTGTGAGAGCCAGGCCAACACGGCCGGGACCGCGAACCCCAGATAGGTGACGCCGTAGAACACCGCGCTCAGACCCGCCAGATCCTCGGGACCGGATATCCTCTGGACCTCCAACAGCCCCGCGATCATCGCCATGCCGTATCCACAGCCCAGCACGGTCGCGGCGACCAGGGACAGCCAAATCGTCAGCACGTGAGCGGCCAACGCCGCCAAGCCCATTCCGATCGCGAGCACCACCAGGGCGCTCACGACCCCGCGGACACCGTCGGGGTCGTCGATGCGTCGCCCCACCGATTGGATGCCGAAACCGGCGGCCAGCCCGAGCACACAGCACAGCGCGGCGAAGGCGATCGGTGCGCCGGACGTGCGCACCGACATCAATGCGGGGATCACCGCATACGCCGTGGCGCACGCACCGAACACCCACGGCGCCACCGGTAACACGACGAGCAGAAAGCGTCGGTGCCCGGCCGACGGGATCTTCAGATCGTCGACGAGTCGGCCCGGATTCTGTTGCCGCTCGCGGGTTTCGGGGACCTGCAGGATCAACAGCACGGCGATGGCGGCGATCGAGATGTTCACCGCGTAGGCCAGCACGTGCGGCCACGGCGCCCATTGGGCCAGTGCCCCGGCGACACCCGCGCCGACGCCGAAGCCCGCGGTCAGGCTCATCGCGCCGCGTCGAGCGCCCGCGGCCGCACGGTCACCGGCGCGGACACTGAGCTCGGTGATCCAGCTGCCGCCGACCGCCATCGACAGTCCCAGCGCCACACCGCTGAACACCCGCCCCACCGACAGCAGCACGATCGAATGGGCGCCGAACGCCAGGAGCAGCGAGCCGAGCGCGGCGAAGATCGGCGCCGGCAACATCAGGGGTCGGCGACCGAGTCGATCCGAGAGCGGTCCGCCGATGAGCAACGCGGGCACGATGCCGAGGACATAGAGGAACAGCAGCGCATCCACGGCGACAGCCGAGAACTCGCCACTTTGCCGATACATCACCAGCAGGGGCGTGAATTCGTTTCCGCCCCATGCGGAGGCGAACACCGCGAGTGCGACGGCCGGCCAGGTGGCGCGGCGCGCGATGCCCTCGGGCGCGGCGGTCGATGCGGTCGTCAGGGTCATCGCAGGTCTCCCGGCAGGTCGTGGACGTCACTGAGGTGACGGCGCAGCGCGGCGTCGAAGCCGTCGGCGTCGCGGCGTTCGATGAGAACGAGGAGTTCGGCGTGATCGGCGAGGATGCTCTGCGCGATCGCCGGGTCGCGCCGCACGCTCGTGGTGGTCATCCGACGATGGCGTTCGCCGAGGCCGGTGAAGAAGCCGGCGAGCAGCGCGTTGTCGCCGGCGGCCACGATGTGCTGGTGGAATTCGGCGTCGACCCGCGAGAACCGGGCGATGTCATCGTGTTCGACGAGCCGATGCTCCTCGAGATTGCGGCGCAGCGACTCGACGAGTCGCGTCGTCGCCGCATCGGCGGCGACCACCGCACGCACCGCATGGCCCTCGAGGAGTTGGCGGGCGTCGACGACGTCGCGGGCATCGCGGTCGGTCACCGGAACAACGAGGGCCCCACGTTTGGGATAGAGCCGCATCCACCCCTCGGCCTGCAGTCGCAGGAAGGCCTCGCGGACCGGGGTACGACTGACCTCGCAGCGCTGGGCGACCTCGCCTTCACTGATCAGCTCGCCGCCGGAGATCTCGTTGGTCAGGATCAGTTCCTTGACCTCGTCGTACACCCGATCGGAGGCCGAGGCAGCAGGCGAATACAACATAGACACAAGTTGCATGCTATCCGCCGGCCAACGGGAGCCACCACCGGTTTGTTGCCTGGATCACCACACCCGGACCACTGTGACCGGGGAGTGATGCGCGAGTGAGAGACTTTCAGTCATCCCGCGGCCGGTCCACACGACCGCGCGGTTCACGCGCCGGATCGTCATCGTCGCCGATTCGCGCGCACAGCCGGTGGCGTCGTCGCCACCCGAGCAGGAGGACATGACCGTGACGAGCACGGAAGACAACACCATACACCGCGTGGGCGAACCGACCATCGCCGATCATCCGATCACCGACGAAGAGATCTTCCTGGCCCACGTGGGCGGCAAACTCTCGGTGGAGCTGCGCTCCCCGATCCAGACCCAGCGGGACCTGTCGATCGCCTACACCCCCGGCGTGGCCCAGGTCTCGCGCGCGATCGACACCGACGCCGAGCTGGTCAACAAATACACCTGGACCGATCGACTCGTCGCCGTGGTCAGCGACGGCTCGGCGGTCCTCGGACTCGGTGACATCGGTCCGCGCGCATCGCTGCCGGTGATGGAGGGCAAATCGGCGCTGTTCCGCACGTTCGCCGGACTCAACTCGATCCCGATCGTCCTCGATACCAAGGACCCCGACGAGATCGTCGAGACGCTGGTGCGTCTGCGCCCGAGCTTCGGTGCGGTGAACCTCGAGGACATCTCCGCGCCACGCTGCTTCGAGATCGAACGACGGGTTATCGAGGCCCTCGACTGCCCGGTCATGCACGACGACCAGCACGGCACCGCGATCGTCGTGCTCGCCGCCCTCAAGGGCGCGGTCCGTCTGCTCGACCGCGGGCTCACCGACCTGCGGGTGGTGATCTCCGGGGCCGGCGCCGCCGGCGTCGCGTGCGCCAACATCCTTCTCGCATCCGGGATCTCCGACGTCGTGGTGCTCGACTCGAAGGGCATCGTGTCGCAGGGTCGCGACGGTCTCAACGAGTTCAAGGAGGACCTCGCCGCCCGCACCAACCCACGCGGACTCGTGGGCGGGGCGGCCGAGGCGCTCGCCGGTGCGGACGTGTTCATCGGGGTGTCGGCGGGCACGATCGACGAGGGTGTGATCGCGTCGATGAACGACGACGCCATCATCTTCGCGCTGTCCAACCCTGATCCGGAGATCCACCCGGAGATCGCCGCCAAGCACGCCGCGGTCGTCGCCACCGGGCGCAGCGACTTCCCGAATCAGATCAACAACGTGCTCGCCTTCCCCGGGGTGTTCGCCGGAGCGCTCGACGCCGGTGCCACCCGCATCACCGAGAGTATGAAACTGGCTGCCGCAGAGGCGATTCTGTCGGTGGTTGCCGAGGATCTCGCGGTGGACAAGATCGTGCCGAGCCCGCTCGACCCGCGGGTCGCACCGGCGGTGGCCGCGGCAGTCGCGGCAGCGGCGAACGCCGAGGACTGACCCACCGCGCCGACAACTCGCCTGTTTTCAGTCATTTCGAAAGTAGCCTCGGCCCAAAACCCCAGGTCGCGGGTCACGAGCTACTCGGCAGATGACTGAAAACAGGCGACCGCGCGTGATTCAAGGCCGAACGCCGGCCGATCAGTCGGATTTTTCGCGGTCCTGCCATGTGCACAGGCAGATCTCGTTGCCCTCGGCGTCGGCGAGCACCCAGAACGACGGAGCGTAGGCGTCGGTGACCAGGTGTCCGCCGGCGTCGATGGCCGCAGCCATCCGTTCCTGCACCTGATCGTGCGGCAGCCACAGATCGACGTGCATCCGACTGCGTTGCGGCCGTGGCGAATCCATCTGCTGAAACCAGATCGGGGGAAGAATCCCGGTGGGGTCGACGAGGTCGAGCGTGTCGTCGGGATCGTCGTTGTAGCCGAGGACCGTCTTCCAGAACGAGCGGATCGCGGTGATGTCCAGCGCGTCGATCGCGAGGTCGAATCGCGCGGGCGGCGCGGCGAACGGTTCGAGATCCATCTCGCGGGCGATGTCGGCAATCCGGTTCGCCAATGCGACGTCGGCATCGGTCATCCGATGCTCGCTGTGCGTGGTGAGGGACAGGTGCACCGACCCGTAGCGCAGATCGATGTCGGGATGGTGGTTGGCCTCCTCGGCGGCGTCGATGATGCGCGCGACGAATCGCCCGCCGGTCACCATGTTCCGGGTCCGGTAAGCCACCTGCAGGGCGTTGGCGATGACCCGCCACGGGTCGGCGACGGCGGCGGTGACCTCGGCGGCGGTCAGTGGGGTGTAGGAGTTGTCGCTCATGACCCGACCATACGGCCGATCACCGTTGACGAACACCGTCGTTTCGGGCATCGCCGGGATTACGCTGCTCTCATGCTGATCCCGGCCCGGCTGATGCCACGGATCGTCGAGGGAGAGGTCGACCTGGCCTTCCGTCGGTGGTCGGCGCCGCGTCTGCATCCCGGTTCGCGATTCGTCAGTCAGGGTGAACTCATCGAGATCACTTCGATCGAGCAGATCACCGATTCCGAGATCTCCGACGCCGACGCGCGTCGCGCCGGTTTCGACACCGCCGAACAGGCACGTAAGGCATTGCGCCGCACCGATGATCCCGTCTTTTGCATCGGCTTGCGGCACGCCGGCCCCGACCCGCGGATCGCCTTGCGCAACGATGCCGCGCTCTCCGCGGCCGATCTCGACGATCTGCGCACCCGCCTGGATCGGCTCGATTCCCGCGCCCCGCACGGACCGTGGACGCGAAAGGTGCTGATGCTCATCGCCCGTCGACCGGGAGTCGTGTCGACCGAACTGGCTGCCGAGGTGGGCCGTCCGCGGCCGGATTTCAAGCTCGACGTCCGCAAGCTCAAGAAGCTCGGACTCACCCACAGCCTCGAGGTCGGCTACGAGTTGTCACCGCGGGGTGAGGAATTCCTTCGACGCGAGTCCCCCAGCGAGTAGGTGTCGAGCCCATAATCGGATCCATGCCCTCGCCGCCGCCGGCCCGCTACCTCCTGCGTGCCAAGGAACTCGTCGACGCGCGGTTCGCCGAGCCGCTGACCGTCGACGACATGGCAGCCGCCGCCCGACTCTCACGCGCACACTTCTCCCGCGCATTCACCTCGGCCTACGGCGAGACCCCGCACGCCTATCTGCAGACCCGACGACTCGAACGCGCGGCGTCGATGCTGCGCAACACCGATCGCAGTGTCACCGACATCTGCATCGCCGTCGGGCTCCGCAGTGTCGGTTCGTTCACGACGAGCTTCGCCCGCGCCTACGGCAAGACCCCGACCGCCTATCGCGCGTCGTTCCCGCCCGCGGGCGATCAAGCCCATGTGCCGGCATGTGTCCTGCGCGTGTTCACCCGGCCGGCGCCCACCTCCCGCACGGCCGACCCGAACACAGCACAGGGGAAGAAGACCACGCACACCGCGGACTCCTAGGCTGAGATCACTCGAGAACCACCTCTCGACGAGCACCAACCAGGAAGGCTCACATCATGATTCGCATCGCCAGCGCCCAGCTCTGGGTGCACGACCAGGACGCCGCACTCGACTTCTGGACCGGCAAGGTCGGCCTCGAGGTCCGCCAGGACGTGACGATGCCCGAGATGGGCGGCTTCCGGTGGCTGACCGTCGGCCCGCCCGGACAGGACGACGTGTCGATCGTCCTGATGGCCATCCCTGGTCCGCCGATGATCGACGGCACCACGCAGACCGAGATCGCCGATCTCACCGCCAAGGGCTTCGCCGGCACCATCTTCCTCACCACCGACAACTGCCAGGCCGCCTACGAGGATCTGTCGGCACGCGGCGTCGAATTCACCGAGGCACCGGAGTCGCGGCCGTACGGCATCGATGCGGGCTTCCGTGATCCGTCGGGCAACAGCGTGCGGTTGACCCAGATTTCCGAGCGATTCGCGGCGTCGTAGGCGTCATACTCACACGATGACCACACGTCATCGGGCGCGGATGCGGACCCTGATCGTCACGGCGGCGGCACTTCTGGCGGCAGTGGGCGGGGGCGTCCTCGGCGCCACCGCGGCATCGGCCGCCCCGTTTCCGGTGACCACCGACGTCATCGCCGCACAGGCCGCGGGCTATCTACGTCCGGCGACCACCTCACCCCCGGGCGCCAACCTCGACCACTGCACCGACCGCCACGGCCGAGATCCGGTGATCCTGCTGCACGGCACCGCGTCGAACCAGCTCTCGGCGTGGGCCTATCTCGCTCCGACGCTGGCCAACGCCGGTTTCTGCGTGTTCAGTCTGACCTACGGACAGACGCCGTGGAGCGCGAACATCGGGGCGCTGGCCGACAAGTCCGAGTCGACGCGCGAGGTGGCGTCGTTCATCGACGCGGTGCGCGCACGGACCGGCGCGACGAAGGTCGACCTCGTCGGGCACTCGCAAGGTGGGGCGATCGCGCAACTGGTCACCCAGGTGCCCGGCAAGGCCGATCAGATCGCGACGATCGTCGACGTGTCGGCGCCCAACCGCGGGTATTCGAACTCTCCATGGGCGCCCCGGACCGCCCCGCCGCCGGCCGGCCAGGGCGACAACAGCCCCCTGCACCCGGGAATCCGCTACTTCAACCTCGCCAGCACCCACGACGAGGTGGTGTTTCCGCTGGCCAACGCACTGATGGACCCGGCGCCCAATGTCACCAACATCGTCGTCGAGTCGGTATGTCCGCACTCGGTGGTCGGGCATCTGGGGATGATCTACTCCCCGACCGTCGGCGCCCTGGTGCAGGGCGCCCTCGATCCGCGGCGTCCGGTGCCCGTGCCGTGCGGCGCGGACTTTCCCGCCTGATCCGAGGCGGTTTTTGTTCGGCGCCCGCGACTCGCTACACTCGTCAGCGCTGCCTTGCGCAGCACGCCGCCCTAGCTCAGTCGGTAGAGCAATTCACTCGTAATGAATAGGTCAGGGGTTCGATTCCCCTGGGCGGCTCCACAACCAGAGGGTTTGCCGATTCGGCTCCCCCGCATCGGCACTGACCCACCTTTTACCCACCCGGAACCGTGCCCGACCGAGATCTTCTGCGAGCCACTGCCGAGAGCGTCCGCGTGCTCATGCGCCGACGCCAGGCGAACGCGATGGCCATAAATCCGGCGTGGGTGCCACCGGACCCCGAGCTGATGGCGCTGGCCGCCGAGGTCGACGGAGTAACCCTTCGGCAAGCGAGCCGAGGCAGACGACCTCCGGGGCCGTCTCGCCGCGGTCCTGGGCGATGACTGGGAGCCGTTAGATGGTCCACGAATGGGTCCACAATCGCTTCCCCAATGTGGTCCACATTGGTGGACTACGATCATGAGCGGATACGAGCTGCGGATCACGACCAGCGCGGCAAAGTCGCTGGGCAAGCTCCTTCGCGTCGAGCAGAAGCTCATCAGCGACTCGATCAAGTCGCTGCCCGACAATCCGCGTCGGCAACTACCACGTCTACACCATTGACGACGGCGAACTCGTCATCGTGGTCGTTCATATCGGCCACCGAAGGGAGGTCTACACCCGATGAGCTATTCCATCCGCGAGGCGAAGGCCAAGTTGTCCGAGCTGATCCGAGACGCCGTAGATGAGCCAACGGTGATCTCGAACCACGGCAAACCGGCCGCGATCGTGCTGTCGCCGGAACGCTACGACGGCCTGCTTGATGAGATCGAAGACCTCCGAGATCGGCTGGCCGTGTACGAATCCCGCGACGAGCCGACGATGTCGTTCGACAAGATGCTTGCTGAACTGGGGCTCAACGACTGACGAAGCACCCCGAGCGACCGCAAGTCGAACTGACTGACCTCTTCCGAGGCACTGGACCGACTTTGTGGAGTGTGCCCCTTATCGTTTGGAGGCAGGGAAACGTTCTCCCTGAACACGATTGGGAGTACTCATGCCATGCGACAGATCCAGCGACTCGGCTGTTGTGCCGAAGCACTTCACGGAAACTGAGCGGATCGATGCGGCGAGGAAGATACTCGCGGATCGTGGAATCCTCTCCACTCGAATCGACCTTGGCGAAGCGCTGCTGGTGGATGCACGCAGCGAGCAGCAGGTCTTCTACTACGACGAGGAGGGCAGTCTCGGTGGGGAGATCGAGTAGGGATACAAAAAGAGCGCCCCACCTCAATCGATGTGGGGCGCTTTGACCTTCGCTGCATTCAAGGCGTGGATCGGGTCGTTACCCTCGTGCGAACTGTCCACTTGCACAGCAACTCTCACCGCGACAATCCTCGCCGAGGAGGTGGGCATCGAGGCGGCGGCCGAGCAGCTGTGCCACACAACACCGGAGACGACGCGCAAGCACTACCGTCAGCGTCCGAAGGTCGCCGGGGATGTGCGGCATGTCCTCGATCGCCTGGCGCCGGTGAGCTGACCCACCGTTTACCCACCGGAAATGAGCGGAATGGCGAGCGCCGGCGCGGACTGGTGGACACGGCATACCGGGACCCCTCTCACCGCCGGGGTTACGTGATGTCGAGGGCGACCGTCACCGGGAACGGTGATTCCACCGTCACCTCGCCGTTGAACTGGTCACCGACATACCCATCGGAATCCAACCTGAGAACGGTGATGGCGACCGGGGCGTCAAGGTCGATGATCCAGTAGTGTGCGATGCCGGCGTCGGCGTATTCACTGCGCTTCATCACGTGATCGGTGCGCCGCGAGCCCGGCGAGACGACCTCAACGGCCAACACCACCTGGTCAGCGGTAATCATCGAGTCATCGGCATCGGTGCGCCGCACAATCACATCAGGAATCCGCACCGTTGCCGGCGTGGCCGCGTCGATGACCACCTCGACCTCTTGCAACGCCTCGAAGCCGTCCGGAAGCTGCGCGGCCAACTGCTGCCACAACCGAGACGCCGCGCGGGAATGTGCGGGGGTGGGACGGGGAGACACGATCGCCAGGCCTTCCTGAAGCTCGACCCGCTGCTCGGGCGCCTCCGGCAACGCACGCCACTGCTCCAGCGACATCAGCTGGGGATACGCGGCAGCGGTCATACCCACGATTCTATGCACGGCAGCGGCTCTCCGAACCCGCTCAGTACAAGCTCTCATCGTGCCGTTTTCGGTCAGCGCGCGCTTGATGCACTCGTTCGATCAGCGGGAAGCTCACCCAACGCGACGACAGCGACGACGAGGGCAATGCTCACCGCGGCCGATCCCCATCCGGCGCTGCCGGATTCGACGAGTGGCGTCGCGAGCACGATGAGTATCGACCACAGCGGACCTTCGTCACCACTCTGGGATGCCAGGGGCGGTCGTCCGGCCGCCAGGGCGGCGGGGCGGGAAGGTGGACATGTCCATGGCGATGGCTGCCCCAGCCGTTCCGCGATGAACCCGACATCTGTCAGTGATGGTGTCCTCCTTACCTTCTCGTCGTGACGATGTTCGCCATATCTTCTAGCACTCGTTGGCGAAGATCGCTAGCACTATTCGGTTCGTGGTGCTATTTTGGTGTCGACAGCATCCTTTGCCGCCGGAGGTGAACGATGACAACTGTTGTAGGAGAGCAACTCTCGACCGACTTCGACGCGGGCGAGAGCATCCGGACTGCGACCATAGCCCGTCCGGCCGCAGGCTTCTGCCGTCCAATTCTCGATGAGAGCATCGCCTGGTCGGCAGCGGATCGGACGTGGCTGGTGCGGCATGGAATCGAGGTCTGTGAACTCCCTCGTCCACGTCGGCTCGACCGGACGATGCGCCTCGACCTGACGCTGCACGCAACACAGCGCGTCCTCTCTCCGCGTTCGATTGTTGCGAGTCACGAACACACCGATCTGCGCGCGGGACGCAGGCCCGACCGGCCGTCACCACATCAACGCGACCCTCCGCACCGACCGCACACCACGACAACCGTTGTCCGACAGAGGAGGTGGTTATCGAACAAGGTCCGAGACGAACACATCAACCAGACATGACGCGCGACGACCGGGTCGCTCACGACACACTGTTTCCGACACGGCTCCGACACTCCCTCGCGGAGTTGGCGGGCACCGCCCTGACGGGCGAGCAGGACACGGCGTGACCGATCCGGTCGTCGCCTTTCTGTCCGGCGGGGCCGTCTGTATCCGGCGGGGTCGCGGTCAGATCGCACGCCGGGCCTCGCCCGAATCCGAGCGCGGTGCACTACGCTTCGGCTCATGCGACACGTCGAATCGCCGGTTACACCGACCACGGAGCGCGCGTGGACATCGTCGCGATAATCCTGTCGCTCGCCGCGGCACTGCTGTTCGCGATCGCATCGGTGCTCCAGGCCGCCGGCACCCGAGGGCTGCCCGACGACGGCGCCGTCGGTGCCGGTTTCTTCGTCGCACTCTTCCGACGCAAGACGTGGCTGGCGGGCATCGCCGCCGACATCCTCGGATTCGTCGTCCAGGCCTGGGCCTTGGCGGTCGGCAGCCTGATGCTGGTGCAGCCGTTGCTGGTCACCGCGTTACTGTTCGCCCTGCCGATGGGCGCCTACTCCGAACGTCGGATGCTCACCGCGCGCGAATGGACGTGGGCTGCACTGTTGACCGCATCGCTGGTGGTGTTCATGCTGCTCGGGCAACCCACCGAGGGCATCGACGATCCACCGTTCAGCGACTGGATCATTCCGCTCGCCGTGATGATCCCCGTCGTGATCGTCTGCGTGGCAGGCGGCTCACGACTGCCACACGGCACATGGCGATCACTCACACTGGCCATCGGCGCCGGCGTCCTCCTCGGCCTCTCGGCACCGCTCACCAAGACCGGGATCGCCGCATTCCGCGACGGGCTACTCGACGGACTCGCCAGTTGGGAGTTCTGGGCGATGGCGGTCACCGCGACGCTCGGCACCCTGTGGCAGCAATCCAGCTATCAGGCCGGCGACGTCCAGACCAGCCTGCCCGCGGTCACCGTCCTCAAACCGATCATCGCAATGTCGTTGGGACTGACCATCTATGACGAGGCCCTCCGCGTCGGAAACGCGGGCGACATCGCCATCTTCGTCGCACTCGGCGTGATGCTGCTGTCGACGATCATGCTGGGTAGGCTCTCGGCTCCACCCGAGGCCGCACCGTCAGCGGTCGAGTACCGGCCGGCTCAGTAAACGAAACCCCTATCGACTGTCGGTACTTCCGTGCGCGTCGCCCCGCCGACGCGCACGGAACGCCGTACTCGCCAAGTCCCACACCACGTAGACGACCATCGCGATGACGGCGAAGATCAACCCGTCCTTCACCGACTCCCAGAAGCCCTGATGGGTGAGCAGCACATTGATGATCGTCACCACGACGAAGAAGATGACCGACGCCTCAACGTTCCTCCGCAAGTCCACAACTGAAATCATGCGGCGATCGTAAGGCACCGCATGGGCGATCAGGCTGCGGGCTGCTGCTGATCGCTCACAGTGGAGGCACCGGTGCCGCCAGTCGTCGCGGGCCCTGCCGCCGGTGAGCTCGACGGCGTCGAGGACGAGTCGTCGGTGGTCGGTGCCGGGTTCGCGGCACCCTGGTCACCCGTGGCATCGCCGGCCTGATCACCGGCGCCGGCCTGCCCGGCCGGGGTCGTCACGACAGGTGCGGGTGTCGGCGTATCTTGGTGCGGTGCACCCTGATCTGTATCCGTCGAGCCGGTGGCAAGAGTGGAATCGCCGGCTGCGGGAGCGGCCGCCGGGTTGGTCGAGGCGGGCGCCCCTGCGGTCTGTCCACCATCCCCGGCATCGGCGGTCGGGGCGTCCGTGGTCGGAGTGTCGGCGGTCGGGGCGTCGGCGGCCGACACGCTCATCAGCTCGGGCTGCACCGACCGCAACGCCGACACCGGGACCGTCGCGCTCGTCGGCAACGCGGAGGTCAGGTTGCCGGTGTTGAACGCCGGGATGGTGAACAGATCGAAGAAGTTGAACGACGAGACGTCGAAGGTCGGGATGATCTGCTGCAGAGACGTCGGGGTGCCGAGCGTCAGGGTGGGCAGGCTCAGGTAGTTGACGTAGTCGGGGCCGTTGGTGCCGTGGGTCTGCGCGGTGCCGGGGAACAGCACGAACTGCGAACCGAGCCACGAGATCCTGATCGGACCCGAGTATCCGTAATCGCTGGTGAGGGCGAGGTTCTCCGGGCCGTTCAGACTGAGGCGGAGGACGTCCTTGGTGACGTAGATCGGATCACCGGTGATCGCCTGGGCGAGGATGTCGAGCAACTGATCCTGATCGGTCAGCAGCGTCAGAACCGAGAGCGGATTGGTCAGTGCAAGTTGCACTTCCCCGGACTGCTGGCCATCGGCGACCTTGATATAGCGCGCATCGAAGGTGGCGGCGATGTTCAGACACGAACCCGCGGTCTTCGAGTTCGCGGCCGCCAAGGCACCGAGGCAGAAGACCGTGTCGTCGGGGAGATCGGCGCGGTCGATGCCGACGAAGTCCAAGACCTCACCGACCGTCATTCCGCCGATCAGTGGAACCCAGTCAGGGACGAGCTCGGTGGCCCACGCGCCATTGACGAAATCCGTCACTCCATCGGTCGCAAGGGCCAGACCGAGAATCGATAAAGCGGCCGCACTGCTTCCCGCGCCGAGCGGAATTGCGACGGCAGCGCCGGGAAGTATCGCGATCGCTGTTTCATTGCCGAATACGATTCCGAGCGACTCCAGCGTGTCTCGAACCAGATCGGGATCGATCTCAATGCCGACCGGCAGCAGCGATTCCAACACCGCGTTGATCTGATCGACCAGCTGATCGATCAGGTAGTTCGGCCCCAACGCCACCCCACCGGCGATGCCCTGGCTCTCGATCCCCAACGCCGCGATCACCTCATCCAGAGTCGCCGTCGACCAGTCGTGGATGCTCGCCAGGCCGCTGGTCACCTGCGGAATCGAGGCCTGTGCCTGGCCGTCACCGAAGGCCAGACCGGCTGTCAGGGTGGCCGACGCCGCAAGGGCGGTGGCACCCAAAGCCATACGGCGGGTGGCGGGTTCGCGTACGAGGCTGTGTCGTCCCATGGATCGGCTCCTTCAATCCGGTGTGCGAGTGGAGAAGGAGCCCCCCGACTTCCCCGTCGTGCACCGGCGACATTAATCCAGACAAACCACTCGCAAGTGTCAAATAGCAAAATCTCTCTCAGGATCGTCCGGCCGAGTGACAGGTCGAAACCCGCAGGCGACAGCCGACTGTGGCCGGATTCCCTCGGGAACCCGACCACAGTTGATTCAGCATTCTCTCAGTTCATTCACAGATGAGCGACACTCAGGCAGCGAAGACCTCCAGCCGCCGGGACTGCTCCACCGACGAATAGTGCGAGGCGTCGCCCTGGAGAATCCGGCTGCTCTGGCCGTGGATGTCGACGGGTACGTCGCCGGCGAGAGTGATCCGGTGCAGTTGACGTTTCTGGTCACCGAAGTCGGAGATGCCGTAGTGCTGGGTGGCGCGGTTGTCCCAGATGACCAGGTCACCGTAGCTCCAGTTCCATCGGAAGGTGTTCTCCAGCTTGGTGATCCGATCCTGCAGTAAGTGGTAGAGGTTCGCGAACTCCGAGGCCTTGAGTCCACGGAACTCCTTGGCGAAATGCCCCAGGAGGAGACTGCGCTCACCGGTTTCGGGATGCACGCGCACCACGGGATGCAGGGTCTCGTACTCGGTACTGGTGAACTCGGCGTAGTGCTCCTGCTTCTGGACGACGTCGATACCGCCCGACGGCTCCTTCTGGCTGACGTAGTCGTAGAGGTTGGAGTGAGTGGCCCAGAGATTCTCGACGAGCGCCCGCAACGGCGTAGGCAACTGCTCGTAGGCGGCGACCGTGGAGGCCCATGTGGTCGCACCGCCGTACGTCGGCAGCACGATCGGGCGTAGCAGCGACGCCTTGGGGATGCGGTCGACGAAGGTGACGTCGGAGTGCCAGCTGTTGGCGGCCCCTTCGATCGTCAACAGCTGATCACCGCGAGAGGTGACCGTCGGATGCGGCGCGGTCGGCTCACCGAGCAACGAGGCGAACGCATACTGACTCGCATCGTCGAGGTGCTCCTGCCCCGAGAACGCCACCACCTTGTTCACGGCGAGAGCGGTGCGGATGGCCTCGACCTGCTCGGTCGGCACGTCCCCGCCGAGGCGCACACCGTCGATCGTGGCGCCGATATGCTCCCCCAGCTTGGTGACGGTGATGCCTGCGTCCCGGTAGAGCTGTTCGGCGGCGGCCGCGCGGTCGGTGCGGGCATCGATTTGAGCCAATGTCATTGCGATCACCTTTCGTTCGTCGCCACCCACTCTCCGTGGACGCGCGGCGAACACGCATGATCTGGCTCAGGGTGATTCCAACGTCGGCGCCCGACGACGCGATGGATCACACCCGCGGGGTCAGCTCGACAATCGCGATGGGACGCGTGGTCTTGCTCTGATACTGCGCGTAGCGCCCCTTGTTGACGTCGTCGACGAGCTGCCAGCGTCGGGCGTAGTCCGGGTCGTCCGGGTAGGTGGCGCGGGCGGTGACCGCGACATGGCGACGGCCGACCTGGATCTCGACGTCCGGGATGGCCTTCAGGTTGGCCAGCCATGCGGGCGGGCGCGGTGACCCGCCGTTGGAGGCGACGACGAGATAGGTCTCGCCGTCACGGGCATAGGTCAACGCCGTCGTCCGTGGCTGCCCGCTCTTGCGTCCGGTCATGTGCAGCAGCAGGGTCGGGTTACCCATCAGCAGACGGTGCCCGATCAGACCATGACTGTGCTGGTAGATCCACTGATGCGCCTTGAGCGCGGTGACGAACAGGTCGGTCGACACCGACACGGGTGCGCTATTTCGACTCGTCGACCGGGGAGCCGCCACCCTCGGTGTCGTCGCTGGCGGTCGCGCTGGCGTCGTCGGATTCGTCCTCGTCCTTGGCGAGCGGGTCATAGCCGGGGACGCCCTCGAGCACGGTAAGTTCGTTGTCGATCGCGGCCTCGACCGCCTTGGCCTCGTCCTTGATCTTCTTGATGAACTCGGACATGTCGTCACTCCTCGTCACAGTTCGCCCGGGCCGCGGTGCACCGGGCAGACCTTCAGCGTATCGGAGCACGCCCGGTGGGCGGATTGTGACGCCCGGTCGACGAGAAACGGCGCCCGGTCGATGGTCGCCGTTCGGTGCGGCGCGGCGGAATCGGAGGCGGCTGGGTCTCGAGACCTGTTGCGGTGGTGATGATTCCGGTGCCTGCGGGACCGGATACTCACCGGTGCAACGGGTCTCGAGGCTCCGTCGCTATCGCTCCTCCGCACCTCGACCATCGGGATGGGATGGTCGGGCGTCGGGCAGGAGTGATCGACCATCGGGATGGGATGGTCGGGCGTCGGGCAGGAGTGATCGACCATCGGGATGGGATGGTCGGGTGTCGGGCAGGAGCGATCGACCAGCGGTTGGGATGGTGATCAGGCCCGCTTCAGGGTCGGGTCCTCCTCGTAGACCTCCTTGATGAGCGACATGTCGAAGATCTGCTCGGGCTTGATCTGGTAGCCGGCCTTGGCGAGGGCTTCGATGTTCTCGGCGATCAACGCGTCGGTCATGGTGAGCAGCCCGTTGGCCTTGGTGTCGTCGGAGACGACGAGAGTGTTCTGGGCGGTCGCTTCCTTGACCTGTTCGGCCTCGTCGAGTCCGAGATCCTTGCCGTACTTGGTGACGGCGAGTTTCGCCGAGCCCGCGGGATCGGCGACGGCGTCGTACCACCCCTGGATGTCGGCCTTGAGGAAGGCCTTCACCTTGTCGCGCTCGTTGTCGATGGTCTCCTGGCGCACGACGAGGGTCTCGGCGACGAGCGGCAGGTTGAAGTCCGCGAAGAGGAACGCCTTGTTCTCGAAACCCTGCTCGGCCAGCGTGATCGGCTCGTTGGTGATGTAGGCGACCCAGCCGTCGACCTCACCCTTGGTCAGCGGGGTGGGGTCGTATTGCACGGTGATCTTCTGGACGTCGGATTCGGTGAGACCGTTCGCGGTGAGCAGCGCCTTGAAGACGTTCTCGTTGGAGGCCTGCACACCGATCTTCTTACCCTTCATCTCCTGCGGGGTGTTGATGGGCTTGGCCGCCGAGGAGACGATGCAGAACGGGTTCTTCTGGAAGGTTGCCGCAACGGTTTTCAGCTTCGCGCCCTGCAGAATGACCGGAGCGGTGAGCTGCGGGGCGGTCATGCCGATCCACACCTTGTTCGACGTCAGACCCGTCTCCACGCCGGTACCCGCACCACCGCCGGTGAGCAGTTCCGGCGTGCCGACGCCCGCCTTCTGGTAGTACCCCTTCTCCAATGCCCAGTACTCACCGGCGAATTCGATGTTCTTCTGCCACGACAGCTGGACCTTCGGATTGGTCGACGACGCCCCGTTGCCGCCCGAACTGCCGCTGCTGCAGGCCGACAGCACACCGGCGGCGCCGAGCGCACCCGCTGCCCCACCTGCCATCAGCGTGTAGCGAAGAAAGGATCGGCGATCGAATCCGGCGCTCCGACCGGCGGTTCCGCGCTGAGCGGTGTGGTGCTGATTCATGGTGTGGTGTCCCCTCTTTCCGGGCTGTGCCGGGTCTTCTACCTGTTGGTTCCTCCCGGGGCGACAATGGCCCGGGACGGTGGTTCGATCAGTTCTCGCTCATGCCCATCTGCCGCAGCACCACCGTCTCGATCACGCCGACCACGGCGTAGACGATGATCGACGACACCGTGATCACCACGACCGACGCCCACAACTGGTCGTAGGCGGCGGCCGGAAGAGCTTGCTGCAGAGTGGCTCCCAGACCTTTGTTGGTTCCGAGCCACTCGGCGACGGTCGCGCCGATGAACGCGCCGGGCACCGACACCTTGGCCGCGCTGAACAGTGCGGGCACCGCCGACGGCACGGCTGAGCGTCGTAGCGCGGTCCATCGGCCGCCGCCGTAGACGGCGATGACGTCGTCGAGATGTCTTGGGGCGTTGGACAGCCCGGTCATGATCATGACCAGTGCCGGGAAGAACACGACGATTCCACCCATCACCGCGACGACGGCGACACCGCGCCCGACGACGAGCGTGATCAGCGGGGTCATCGCGACCAGTGGCACCGACCGCAGGAGCATCGCGATCGGCATGAATGTCTGTGCGGCCGGGCGGTATACGACGAACAGTGCGGCGGCCAGCACCGCGGCGATCATGCCGGTGACGAAGCCCACCGCCGCATCCTTGAGGGTGATCCACAGGTCGGCGAGGATCTGGTGACGCGAATCCGCCGCGTCGGGCGCGGTGAACAGGTAGGCGTAGACGTCGGCCGGCGTGCGCCCGATGATGGGTCCGATGTCGGGGAAGGCCAACAGGAACAGCCACCAGATCACCAGGATCAGGATCAGCGAGGCGAGCAGCGATCCGAGGAATCTCGCTACCGCCCAAAGACTTCCGGCCCCGGCGCTCATCCGAGCACCGCCAACCCCGTCGACCACCGCGTGACGAACCGCGCCACCACCGCGACGACCGCGTAACCGATACCTGCCACCAGCCCGGCGAGCAGCGCGATCGCCCACACCTGCGGGATGTCGCCGGCCTGCTGGGCGATGATCATCGCCGGTCCGGCACCTTGTTCAGGCATCGCGAGGAACTCGCCGAGTACCGCACCCAGCACCGCGGCGGGGGCGGCGATCTTGATGGCGGCCAACGTATTCGGGAGCGCGGCGACCGAGCGGACCCGCCACAGCTGCACGAGACGTCCGCCGCCGTACACCCGAACCAGATCGAGGCTGCCCTTGTGCGGCGAACGCAACCCCGACAGGGTGCCGATCATCGTCGTGAAGAACACCGAGATCGCCGCGAGGAACACGATCATCGTCTGTACCTCCGCGAAGGCCACCTGAACGATCGGTGCGACGGCGATGATCGGCGTGCAGTAGGAGATGATCGCGAGTTGGGTGGCGAGGCCCTCGACCGGCGGCACGACGATCACCAGCACCGCGAGCGCGATCGCCAGCGCGTTACCCCAGAGGAATCCGCGTAACGCCAGCGAGATGGTCGCCGAGAAATTGTCGACGTAGAACGCAGAACCCTTGTCGCCGATGGCCGTACACACCGCCCACGGGGTGGGGATGGTGCCGTGGAACCACTGCAGGGCACCGGCCATCCACCACAGCAGAATCAGACCGACGATGCCGATCGCGCCCGCGGCCCACCGGCCGGCACCCGCGCGCGACGCCGAGATGCTAGCCACCCACAGCCTCCGCGGCAGCGGGATCGGCGCCCTTCGCGCCGAACAGCAAGCCCGAGAGGTGATCGTGGATCGCGTGGAACTCGGGTGTACGCATCATCTCCGGGGTCCGGGGGCGCGGCAGATCGATGCGCACCGTCTCGATGACGCGTCCGGGCCGCGGACTCATCACCGCGACCACGTCGGAAAGGAACACCGCCTCGGCGATCCCGTGGGTGACCATCAGCGTGGTGGCGGGCTTCTCGGTCCAGATACGCAGCAATTCGATGTTCAGTCGTTGTCGGGTCATGTCGTCGAGCGCGCCGAACGGCTCGTCGAGCAACAACGCGGTCGGGCGGACGACGAGCGCGCGGGCGATCGAAACCCGCTGGCGCATACCGCCGGAGAGCACCGCGGGCTTGGCCTTCTCGAATCCGGTGAGTCCGACGAGCTCGATGAGGTCGGCGACGAGCCCATCGGCGGCGGGCATACGACCCACCTGCAGGGGCAGCTTGATGTTGGACTCCACCGACCGCCACGGCAGCAGCGCCGAGTCCTGGAAGGCGATCCCGAGTTCGTGATTACGTTGCAACTCCTTCGGGGACTGCCCGTTCATCAGTACGGTCCCCGACGTCGGGGACTCCAAACCCGCGAGGATGCGCAGAACCGTGGATTTTCCGCAGCCCGAGGGACCGAGAAGCGACAAGAACTCCCCTTCCGAGGTCTTGAGGTCGACCTCGGCGAGGGCGGTCACCGTCGACGATCCGCGGATCGTTCGAGTGGTGAATTCCTTGGTGAGTCCGGTGATGTCGAGTCCGGTGCCGGGTGGGCGCGGCGTGGCGGGAACCATGCGACGCCACATTAGGAGGGCGTCGTTTCTGTCGGGTTACCGACGCGTAACCGAGTTCGTCCACCTGAACGACGCACGCCCCGGATTCAGGTCCACGTGCCCTAGCGTGTGAGCCGTCGCAGTAGGAGGGGAATCAGTAGGAGGGGAATGACGATGAACGCACCGCAGCACCATCCGGGCCAGCCGTACCCGCAACAGCCCTACGTGGGTCCGCCACAGCCGTACCCACAACCACAGCCGTACCCGCAGCAACCGTATGCCGGGCCGTACCCGGGTCAGCCCCACCCGCCGGGCGCGTACCGCGGTGCACCAACGGGCGCGTACCGCGCGGTCTTCAAGCGGCACACCGGGATGGTGGTCGTGGCGCTGACCAGCCCCAAGCAGACGGTCGGCACCTGGCCCGAGATCCGCAAGGCCTTCTGGGCGGCACAGACGCACTGCCTCACGCTGGGCTGGTGGGGCATCATCTCGTGTCTCGCCTACAACTGGATCGCGATCTTCGGCAACATCTCCGAACTCAACCGGGTCCGCGAACTCGCCAAGCGCAACGGCGACGCCTGAGCGAGGGCCCGATCGCGCGGACTCACACCCGCTCGGACGACCGCATCGCCAGCCCGATCCGTGCGACCATCGCGTCGACGGCGAACTTCGGTTTGACGTTGACGTCGAGCGCCTCGCGGCATTCCAGCACCGCCTCCACGCATCGCAGCAACTGTTCCGGACTGGCATACGAGGCCATCGGCCGGGTCGTGTCGTCGGTCTTGTCGGGGTGCATGGCGGTCACCTGCGCACCCATCGACAGCACCAGGGCGTCGCGGTAGAGGGCGGCGAGGTCGACCAGGGCCCGATCGAGGACGTCACGGCCGACCCGGGTGGCGCGTGACTTCTGGCGCTTCTCCAGTTCTTTCAACGCCCCGGCGCTCCCGCGTGGTGCACGAGCGGTGCCCTTGCCGGTGCCGCCGGCACCGAGGGCGGTCTTGAGTTCCTCGGTCTCGGCCTCGTCGAGCTCGGCACTGATCGCCTTGGCCGCGGTCTCGGCCGAACGCACGAGATCCTCGGCCGCCTTGTACGCCGTCGAGTCGCGGGTGGCCGCCCGCGCGATCCCGAGCGCCGATTCCCGTTGCGCCCGGGCGTCGGGGTCGGTGGCCAGGCGCTTCGCGCGCCCGATGTGGCCGCCACAGACCGACGCCGCCCAGCGGGCCGCCTCGGCGTCGATGCCGTCGCGATCGACGAGCACACGCTCGATGTCGGCGGTCGACGGGGTGGTCAAGGCGATGTGCCGGCATCGCGAGCGCAGTGTGACCGAGATGTCCTCGGGGTCGACCGACGGGGCGCACAGCAGGAAGACCGTACGTGAGGGCGGTTCCTCGACGACCTTCAACAGCGCGTTCGCGGCCTGCTCGGTGAGCCGATCGGCGTCCTCGACGATCACGATCTGCCAGCGGCCCGTGCCCGGACGACGCGAGGCGACCTGCACGATCTCACGCATCGAGTCCACCGACAGGCTCAATCCCTGCGGCACGATGTTGCGGACGTCGGCGTGGGTCTGCGCCATCACCGTCGAACAGGCGCGGCACTCGCCGCAACCGATGACGTCGGGGTCCTGACACTGCAGCGCAGCGGCGAAACAGGTCGCGGCCACCGACCGACCGCTGCCCGGCGGTCCGGTGAACAACCATGCGTGGGTCATCGACGACCGCGCGGGATCGCCGAGATCCTCGTTGCCGTCGGCCTCACCGAACATCGAGACGGCACCGGCGGCGTGCTCGTCGAGTCGATTCGCCAGGCCACGCGCTGCGCGGGCGGCGTCACGCAGGTCGGCGATGACCGTCGTCTGCCCGATCATCCGGTCGAAGACATTTGTCACACCCACACCCTAAACCGCACGTCGGACACGTCCGATTCGTCGACCGCGTTTAACAATTGCAAGCAGCCAGCTACCGTAGTTGACGTGATTGAGCGTCGGTCGAGGGTGTCAAAAGCCCTGCACACGGGGAAGTGGCTGATCCGCACCCCGTGGCCGATCCTTGCGCTCGACATGCTGCGCGCCAACCTCGTCGGAGCATTGTTCACCTTCGCTTTCCTGCGGTTCGGGATGCCCGCAAGCGACTCGTTCCGCTTCGACGAGATCACCACCCTCAATCAGGCGATCTTCGCCGCCTACCTCGTGGTGGCCATGATCGTCGGGGCGGTCTTCAGCATCCAACTGTCGTTGCCGGTGCTGATCTGGCATCGGCGCCGTACCCGCCTGGACAACGAGGGCGCCCGGCGGCGTGCCCTACAACTGCCGATGCTGCTGTCGGCGGTCAACGTCGGCATGTGGCTGGTCGGCGGCATCCTGTTCACCTGCGTGAATCTGACTGTCTCGCACCGGGATGCGTTCATCGTCGCGATGGCCAGCTTCATCGGCGCAATCGTCACCTGTGTGCTCAGCTTCCTCCAGTTCGAGAAGGTGCTGCGGCCCATCACGGTAGCGGCGATGGCCAACAACCCCGACAACGCGATCGCACCGGGGGTCACCACCCGCATCACCGTGTTCTGGGTGATCAGTGTGGTGGCGCCGATGATGGTCATCATCGGGCTGATCACGATGCAACGGCTGAACTTCATCGAGACCGACGCCGCCGGGCTGCAACGGCCGATCCTGTGGATGGCGTTGGCGTCGTTGGCCTTCAGCCTGCTCGCGATCGTGCGCGTGGTGGCGGCGATCAACGACCCCATCAAACAACTTCGCCGTGCGCAGTCGAAGGTGTCCGCGGGCGATCTGAACGCCGCGGTGAAGATCTACGACGGCTCCGACCTCGGCCTGCTGCAGGCCGGTTTCAACGACATGGTGGCCGATCTGCGCGAACGTCAGCAGCTGCGCAACCTGTTCGGCCGCTACGTCGGAGAGGACGTCGCACGACGGGCCATCGAAATCGGCACCGAACTCGGCGGCGAGGAACGCTACGTGGGGGTGCTATTCGTCGACATCGTCGGCTCGACGCGCCTGGCGGTGAACCGGCCCCCGCGAGAGGTCGTCGACATGCTCAACGAGTTCTTCCGTGTGGTGGTGGCGGTGGTCGGGCGGCACGGCGGCTTCGTCAACAAATTCCAAGGCGATGCCGCACTCGCGATCTTCGGTGCGCCCCTGGATCTCGAGGACTTCGCCGGTCGCGCACTGGCGTCGGCGCGCGAGCTGCGCATCGAGCTCTACCAGACCCTCGGCGACACCGACATCGGCATCGGGGTGTCGGCGGGCAAGGCGATCGCCGGCCACATCGGTTCCGAACAGCGCCTGGAGTACACCGTCATCGGCGACCCGGTCAACGAGGCCGCCCGGCTGACCGAGCTCGCCAAGGACGAGCCGACACGTGTGCTCGGGTCGGCTCGTGCGGTGTTCCTGGCCTCGCACGAGGAGGCCGAGTACTGGGAGATCGGTGAAGGCGTCGAACTGCGCGGACGCGGCATCGAAACCCTGTTGGCGCGCCCACACGTCGACCCCATGAACACCAGCCCGATCCCGGTCACCGAGGTGCCCTGAGCACGGCTCACCTGGGCACGTACATCCGGCCGGGGCCGGATTCGGACCCCTCAGTCCTCCGACGCGTCAGGTGCCGTCTTCTTGGCCGCAGTCTTCTTTGCGGTGGTCTTCTTTGCGGTGGTCTTCTTGGCGGCCGTCTTCTTCGCCGCCGTTTTCTTGGCGGCGGTCTTCTTGGCCGGCGTCTTCTTCGCGGCCTTCTTGGTGGCCTTCTTGGCGGGTCCGCGTGCGCGGCGGTCCGCGAGCAACTCCATTGCCCGCTCAGGGGTGATGGAGGCGACCTCGTCGCCCTTGCGCAGGCTGGCGTTGGTTTCGCCGTCGGTGACGTACGGGCCGAAACGGCCGTCCTTGATCACCATCGGCTGTCCGCTGACCTCGTCGTTCTTGCCGAGTTCACGCAGCGGCGGAGCGGCAGCGGCCCGGCCTCGACGCTTGGGCTCGGAGTAGATCTTGAGGGCCTCGTCGAGGGTGATGCTGAACAACTGATCCTCGCTGGTCAGCGACCGCGAGTCGGTGCCCTTCTTCAGGTACGGGCCGTAGCGGCCGTTCTGGGCGGTGATCTCCTCGTTCGACGCCGGATCGACGCCGACCACGCGCGGCAACGACAGCAGCTTCAGCGCGTCGTCGAGCGTGACGGTGGAGATGTCCATGGTCTTGAACAGCGATCCGGTCCGCGGCTTGGGGCCCGCGGCCTTCTTGGCGGTCTTCTTCGCAGCGGTCTTCTTGGCGACCGCTTTCTTTGCGGCGGTCTTGGTGGCCGTCGAACCGCCGGAGGTCGATCCGCCCGTGCCGGCCGGGGTGTCGTCGAGCGGGACGATCTCTCCGTCACCGGCGCCGCCACCGTCACGCGGGGTGGGCCCGGCCGGGATCGTCGCCGGCGCGCCGGCCGAGCCGGAATCGTCACCGTCGTCCTCGGCAGGCAGGATCTCGGTCACATAAGGGCCGAATCTGCCCTCCTTGACCACGATTTCGTGCCCGGTCACCGGATCGGTGCCGAGTGTGCGTCCCTCCTGCGGGGTGGCGAACAGCTTCTCCGCCACGGCGAGGGTGAGCTCGTCGGGAGTCATGTCGGCGGGCAGGTTGGCCCGCTGCAGGTCCGGTTCGGCGTCGGCGCTCGCGGCGACGTTGCGTTCGAGGTACGGCCCGAACCGTCCGACGCGCACATAGACCGGTCGGCCCTGCTCGTCGTCGAACAGGCGGATCGAGTTGACCTCGCGGGCGTCGATCTCCTCGAGATTGACCCCGACGAGCTTCTTCAAGCCGCCGTGCCTGGCGATATCCGAGCCGGCTATTTCCGCGTCATGCTCGGCATTCGCGGCTGAATCACCGAAGTAGAACTCGGTGAGCCACCGGGTGCGGTTCTCCTGGCCATTGGCGATCTGATCGAGATCGTCCTCGAGGGACGCGGTGAAGTCGTAGTCGACGAGGCTCTCGAAGTAGGCCTCCAGCAAGCCGACGACGGCGAACGCGATCCACGAGGGCACCAGCGCGTTGCCCTTCTTGACCACGTAGCCACGGTCCTGGATGGTGCCGATGATCGAGGCATACGTCGACGGGCGACCGATGCCCAGCTCCTCGAGCACCTTCACCAGCGACGCCTCGGTGAAGCGGGCGGGCGGGTTGGTGGAGTGGCCGTCGGCCCGCAGCTCCGAGGCGGTCAACGACTGGCCCTCGGTCAGCTGCGGCAAACGGTTCTCGGCGTCGTCGGCCTGGCCGCCCGCCTGATCGTCGACGGTCTCGACGTAGGCCGACAAGAAGCCCGGGAAGGTGATCGTGCGACCCGACGCGGCGAAGGTGCATTCCTCGCCGCTGGAGGCGGTTCCGGTGATCCGCAGGCTCAGCGTGGTGCCCTTGGCATCGGCCATCTGGCTGGCCACCGTACGCTGCCAGATCAGCTCGTAGAGACGGAATTCATCGGTCTCCAACTGACCGGCGACCTGGCCGGGAGTCCGGAATGTCTCACCGGCCGGGCGGATCGCCTCGTGAGCTTCCTGGGCGTTCTTGACCTTTCGCGTGTACTGCCGCGGGGTCGGGTGAACGAAGTTGTCACCGTACAGTTCTCGCGCCTGGGTACGAGCGGCGTTGATGGCCGACTCGCTCAGCGTCGTCGAGTCGGTACGCATGTAGGTGATGAAGCCGTTCTCGTACAGGCGTTGCGCGATGCGCATCGTGCGGTCGGAGGAGAACCGCAACTTGCGGCCGGCTTCCTGCTGCAGCGTCGAGGTCATGAACGGCGCGTACGGCCGCCGGGTGTACGGCTTCTCCTCGACCGAGGTGACGGTCATGTCGGCGCCGTCGAGGGCACCGGCCAGCGCGGTGGCCCGGGACTCGTCGAGGACGATGACGCCGTCGGCCTTCTTCAGCACACCCTTCGGGGTGAAATCACGGCCGGTCGCGACACGGGCGTCGTCGACATTGACCAGGCGCGCGGAGAAGCTCCGCGGATTGGACGCGTCCTCCTGCGACCCGGCGGCGTTCATCGTCGCATCGATGTCCCAGTACTCCGCCGAGACGAACGCCATCCGCTCGCGTTCGCGCTCGACGATGATCCGGGTGGCCACCGACTGCACACGGCCCGCCGACAGCTTCGGCATGACCTTCTTCCACAGCACCGGGGAGACCTCGTAGCCGTAGAGACGGTCCAGGATGCGGCGGGTCTCCTGGGCATCGACGAGATCGATGTCGAGGTCGCGGGGGTTCTCCGCGGCCGCCCGGATCGCCGGCTCGGTGATCTCGTGGAACACCATCCGCTTGACCGGGATCTTCGGCTTGAGCGTCTCGAGCAGGTGCCAGGCGATCGCCTCACCCTCGCGGTCACCGTCGGTGGCGAGATAGAGCTCGTCGACGTCGCGCATCAGCGACTTGAGTTCGGTGACCGTCGACTTCTTGTCGGGTGAGACCACGTAGAGCGGTTCGAAGTTCTCGTCGACGTTCACCCCGAGCCGCGCCCACGACTGACCCTTGTACTTGGCCGGGACGTCGGCGGCGCCGCGCGGCAGGTCCCGGATGTGCCCACGGGAGGACTCGACCACATAGTTCGATCCCAGGTACCCGGCGATCTTGCGCGCCTTGGTGGGCGACTCGACGATCACGAGTCGTCGGATCGCTTTGCCGCTCGTGGGGCTTGTGGTGCTGGTCTCGGCCAACGGGGGTCCTTCGCTATCGAGTCGGTCACCGGGCGGGTGATTGTGCCCGGAGCCGCTCTTGTTCGTTCAGTGGGTTTGTACCTTATAGATAGCGCCTATTGCACATCCGAATTCCCGGCAAGGTATACCCGACGGACCGGACATCTCTCATTCTTTTAAGGAATCACCTGGTCAGACGGCTGTGAAGCATGCATCACATTTTGGCGTCATCGGCGTGGCTCCGATGCAGGGACCCGACGGACGCGGGCGTCTCGGCGATCAGTCGGCACCAGGCCACTCGCGAGCCGACGCACCGGGTGGCCGCGGGCCGACATACTCGGCCAACCGCGCCAGTCGGCGACGCCCCACCCGCAGCGCGGGCGCCCCGATCCGGTTGCCGACGAGGGTCGGAGCGATGCCGACCCGCATCAATGCAGTGGCAAGCAATGAATGCGAGTCCGGGCAATGCGCGTCGAGCCCGAGGAGATACTGTCCGGTCGGGTCGGTGCGGCCGGCCGCCAGTACCCAGAACCGCAACGCATGCGGTGTCGGGACCCACGCGGCGGGCATCGTCTTGACCGCACCCGTCGACCAGCGGCGGTGCAATTCGTCGAGATCCGGACTCGGCGCGGTGCGCGCCAGCGGATTGCCCTCGTCGGAGGCGATGACCTCGGCCTCGAGACCGACCGTCCGCACCTGCTCGGCGATCGCATCGGCACGCCACAGTTCGGCGACGACGACCGACACGCGCGTACCGATCAGCTCCGCCCCGGCATACACCGGCGCCGACTGCCCGGGACCGGCGAGCAGACCCGCCAGGTCGTCGATCGTCGGTTCGTCGGTCTCCGCGGAGAAGAACGCCAACTGACCCACGGCTATGAGACTACTGCGCCGCGCGATACCGGTGGCCCCGCGCGCCACCCGGGTCGCGATGAACCCCGGGGGCGGGCAGAGAAAACCGCTCCCGGTCTGGATGACCAGACCGGGAGCGGTTCAAGACAAACTCTTCGCGTTGCCGCGAGGTCGCCTATCAGACGGCGCGGACGCCCGTCGCCTGTGGGCCCTTCGTGCCCTGCCCGACCTCGAACTCGACGCGCTGGTTCTCTTCGAGGGTGCGGAAACCGGATCCCTGGATCTCGGAGTAGTGGACGAACACGTCGTCGGACCCCTCGTCAGGAGCGATGAAGCCGAAGCCCTTTTCCGCGTTGAACCACTTCACAGTTCCCTGTGCCATTACTGCAATCCTTCACATTCATTCGATCTGACACCGATACGAGATGTACTCGCACCGTGGCCGGTTCTGACCGCCATACCTCGAAGAAACCCCGGTGAACCGTGGACGCGGTTCGGTGAGGGAATAACTCAGTACCACGGCTGCAACCCGATTCCCCCGATCACCGCAGTGACGATGCATCGGAAGAAGCTGCGGCCGCACATAGTCAATCACGTCTGACACCGATGCGATAGTCACAGGACCAGTGGGAACGAAAATGTGGACGATTACAGCCGATTGACATCAAGCGGTAACATCTGCGCGGGCGTCACGCCAGAGCGCCACATATCGATCCGGTCTCGAATTCCCGTCGCAGAGCACGAGAACCACATTCGACTTCACGCGACACAGACGACAACAAAGAGTTATGAGCCTGCACACCTTCGGAACCGAACTCCTCCGCCGCTCCCTCGCCGGTACCGAAGCGGACTCTGGTCCTGTCACACACCTGTCCGTCATCCCATCGCGCACAGCGACTTTCACCGACTGGCCGGAATGGGTCGACGAGAACGTGCGCGAGGCATTCGAGGCAAACGGCATCACGAAACCATGGATTCATCAGGCAGCGGCAGCCGAACATGCACACTCGGGTCGGCACGTGTCCATATCCACCGGCACCGCGTCCGGGAAATCACTGGCCTACCAATTACCGATCCTGAATACGCTCCTCACCGAACCACACTCCACCGCACTGTATTTGGCTCCCACCAAAGCTCTCGGCGCCGACCAGATCCGGGCTGTCTCCGCACTGACCGCCGGCCGCGGACCCTTTGCACACCTCGCACCGTGCGCCTACGACGGCGACACCGATCCGGACATACGGCATTGGGCGCGCACACATTCCCGGTGGATCTTCACCAACCCCGACATGTTGCACATCGGGATACTCACCGGCGTGCTCTCCGGTGGCGGCGGCTCGTCGACGGGCCCGGTGCGCGGACAGTGGCGGCAGTTCTTCCGGCACCTGCGATACATCGTGATCGACGAATGTCACTACTACCGTGGGGTGTTCGGTTCACACACGGCGCTGGTCCTGCGGCGGTTGTTGCGATTGGCACGTGCGTGCGGATCGAATCCGACGGTGATCGCGGCGAGCGCGACCGTCGCCGACCCGGCGGCTGCGCTGTCCCGACTCATCGGCGAACCGGCGGTCGGGGTGACCGAGGACGGATCGCCGCGCGGCGAACGCACCATCGCCCTGTGGGAGCCCGATTTCGTGCCGGGGATCAGCGGCGAGAACGGTGCACCGGTCCGCCGGTCCGCGGGCGCCGAATCCTCAAGACTACTCGCCGATTTCGTCATCGAGGGCGCACGCACGCTGTGCTTCGGGCGCAGTCGGCGCGGAGTGGAGATCACCGCACTCGGCGCCCGTGATCTGTTGGCGCACAGCGCCCCTGAACTGGTCGACAAGGTCGCCGCCTACCGTGCCGGATACCTCGCCGAGGACCGGCGCAAACTCGAACAGGCCATCTCCTCCGGCGAACTCGTCGGCGTGGCCACCACCAACGCACTCGAACTCGGCGTCGACATCAGCGGCCTCGACGCCGTCATCATCGCCGGGTACCCGGGCACCGTCGCATCGTTCTGGCAGCAGGCCGGGCGTGCCGGTCGTCAGCGCACCTCGGGCGACGCGCTCGTGGTGCTCGTCGCCCGCGACGATCCGCTCGACACCTATCTGGTCCATCACCCGCAGGCATTGCTGGGCACGCCGGTCGAGGCGCCAGTCATCGACCCGACCAATCGCTACATCCTCGGCCCCCACCTACTCTGTGCGGCAACCGAATTCCCGCTGCAAGACGCCGAGATCGAGCAATGGCGCGCCGGCGAGCTGGTCGCCGATCTCGCGGCGCAGGGGCTGCTGCGCAGGCGCAAGGCCGGCTGGTATGCCGCGCCCGGGGTGGATCCGCACGGCGACATCGACATTCGCGGCGGCATCGGCGGACAGATCCTGATCGTCGACGCGACCACCTCGGAGTTACTCGGCACCGTCGACGCCGGACGCGCCCCGGCCACCGTGCATCCCGGGGCCGTGCACATCCATCAGGGCCGCACCTACGTCGTCGACGAACTCGACCTCGACGACGGACTGGCGCTCGCCCACCCCGAGGAGCCGGACTGGACGACCTCGGCGCGGGAAACCACCGAGATCACCATCACCGACGTCGTCGCCGCCACCGATCACGGGGTGTTGCGGACAGCGCTGGTCGACGTCGACGTCACCCATCAGGTCGTCGGCTATCTCCGTACGCTGCTCTCCGGCGAGGTGCTCGACGCCGTCGAACTCGACATGCCACGTCAGACCCTGCACACCCGCGCGGTGATGTACACGCTGCCGCCGGAGGTCCTCGCCGCCGACGGGATCGACGCGACCCGCCTGCCCGGCTCGCTGCACGCCGCCGAACACGCCGCCATCGGTCTGCTGCCGCTGATCGCGACGTGCGATCGCTGGGACATCGGTGGGCTCTCCACCAACCTGCACCCCGACACCGGACTGCCGACGGTGTTCGTCTACGACGGCTATCTGGGCGGCGCGGGGTTCGCCGAACGCGGCTACACCGAATTCGCCGCCTGGATCGCCGCCACCCGGGACGCCGTCGCCGGCTGCGGCTGCGAGAGCGGCTGCCCGTCGTGCGTGCAGTCCCCCAAGTGCGGCAACGGAAACGATCCACTCGACAAGGCCGGAGCCATCACCACCTTGTCGCTGCTGTCGGCGTTGCTCGCAGGGTGAGACGCCACCTGCGCCCGTCCGAGCATCGTCGACGCAGGTCAGCGCCCCGTGCGCAGCCTTCGCCCTCGTGAATCATCAAGGCGTCTCGGTGAATTCCGTGTCGGAGGGAACCAAACCCTCGTTTCTCGGCGATAATCGACCAATGCAGGACAGCGATGCCGGGCAGGACGGGGAAGCCGGGCTCGACCGGGACGCCGGACACACCAGGGCGCAGGGCACGATCCTGCGGCCGTGCCCGGTGTACTTCCTGCTCGCCCGCCCCACCCAGGAACCCGACCGGATGCCGTCGACGATCGGTGAGAGCGACGTGTTCTTCTCCGAGGCCGAGGCACTCGACGCCCTCGACATCCACTTCGCGTGGGCGTCGGCCAGCCTGGAGAACCCGGCCGTGGCCGATACCGCGCAGTGGTATCTGCAGAGCGCCATGGTCGGGCCCCGGATCAGCCCGTCGCTCGGTGAGGTGTACCTCGCGATTTCCGAAGGCTCCTCGGGTGACACCTGGGCAGCTGCGGGCGGCTTCCTCACCGAGGGCGAGGTGGTGCACTGGGCGCCGTTCGTCAGCGCGGTGCGCCCGCGAATCCGCACCGCGTACGGCGACGGCGTCCTGGAATTGGCCTACCGGGGTGACACGTCGGTGTATTTCGGTCAGGTGTGGTTCGCGCCGATGCATTCGGTGCGCGTGTACCCGAAGCGGATCATCGTCGGCGACGACGCCATCGGTTAGAGCACTTCGGGTTGGTTCACTGTGCCGGACCCGCCCGCGCCGCCGCCGACGCATCACGAGAACCGAAGAGCCCCAGCGTGATCGGCACGCCTACCTCGACGACGATGTCGGCGCCGTCGGTCCGACACCGACGCAGCACCACCCCCGAACGCTGATCGTCGACCACCTCCCGGGCGGTTGCGCACGCATCACCGTCACCGGAGACGTGATCGATGGCCGCAGCGAGGGCCGCGAGGTCGGCGGCCGACTGCGCCCGGTGCCGGGCGATCACCGCCGCACCGACGTAGACCAGCATCACCAGGACCGACACCACCCCGACGATGACCCCGGCCGCGGCGACGGTGGCGTAACCACGATCGTCACGGGCAAGGCGCACAAGCATTTTCACGGCGTCACCCCCGGCGCGATGTCGACCTGATCGGAGCCGTCCGGCTCCTTGGCCGCCACCGCCCGGGCCGACATCGTCAGCCCGGGCAGCGACAGCACCCGGTCGGAGACCGAGACGACGACCTTGCCGCCCTGCTCGCTCACCGCGATGGTCGCGTCGGCGCCGACCAGCCGGGCTCCGGCCGCCCGCGCCCCGGCGTCACCGGCCGCGGTCAACCGCGCGACCTCACGGGCGGCGTCGGTGCACCGGATCTCGGCGATCACCGCACCGATCGCCCCGACACCCAGGATGAGGACGGCCACGATCGCGGCGATCGCATACGCCGCCTCGACGGTGACCATGCCCGCGTCATCGTCCAAGACACGTCGCAGCACGCCACGTCGCGCCACGCCCCGACGCCGCGCTCCCATCAGCTCACCGAGGTGTTGAGGGCCTTGTTGATGATCCCGGTGAGTGCGGAAACGATGTCGTTGCCGGTGACGACGGTGTAGAGGATCGCCCCGAATGCTGCGGCAGCGATGGTGCCGATGGCGTATTCGGCGGTACTCATTCCCTCCTCGTCGCTGATCAGGCGCAACGTCTGGGCGTTGAGCCAGTCACCCGCAGCGCGGAAGCCGGGAACACCGCGTGGGTTCTCGATGGGGTCGGCATCGTCGGGAGGGCTTTGATTCATGGTGTGTGACATGGTTTTTCCTTTCGGGGTTCGGACGTTGCGGTAATTGGACGCAGCGGGCGGCGATTTGGCTCCCTCCCGGCGCAAGTTTTTCTAGGGCGTGTCCCCCAATTCCTCTGCGATGGATTTGCGAGGTCGATGGTTTCCTGGCAAGGCGGAGGAGGCGCCGTCCTGAGGTGCGAGGCACGAGCCTCGAAGGGGAGCGATAGCGGAGCTATCGTGACCGACGACAACGCCGCCAGGGGGCCATCGAGCCGCAAAGACGCGCAAAGGGAATTGGGAGACACGCCCTAGAGACCTCCCAGGGTCTGCGACGCGAGGCCGATGACCACGGGCACGATGCCCAGACAGATGAACGCCGGCAGGAAGCACAAACCCAATGGGCCGCTGACCATCACCCCGGCCCGCTCGGCGCGGGCCAGCGCTTCGTCGTGGGCACGCCGGCGGAGGTGTTCGGCGAGTTCGCCGACCCCGTCGGCGAGTGCCGACCCGGCTCGCGCCGACCGTCGGGCGAGCATCGTCAGATCCGCGAAACATTCGGCGCCGAGGTCGGTCGACGACGCCCGCCGCCGACGTCGTCGGGCACCCGGTGACACCTCGGGAGCAGCCCAGGCCCGGTCCGGGTCGGCGCCGAGTTCGAGGAGTTCTGCGGTCGAGGTCAACGGCCGCGCCAGGGACGGCGGTGCACTCGATGCCGCGACCCGGATCGCCTGTGCCACCGGTAGTCCGGCGCGTAGGCACACCGCGAGCAGGTCCAGTGCGGCCGCGGTGGCGAACGGGTCGGCCCCGCGGTCGCTCACCCCGAGGAATCGTGGTTCCCGCGTGGGCGGTGCGGGCAGATCGATCACCCGGTAGAGACGCCAACGCGCGGCCGGCCAGATCCAGCAGGCGAGGGCCATCAGGAGCACGGCCACGGCCTTCACCGGGCCACTCCCATGCGCAGACCGCCGCTCACGGGACCACGACCTTCGCGGCGATGCGATCCGCCCAGAGCAGCCCGCCCGCGACCAGACCGGTGCCCACGATCAGCAGGATTCCGCCGAGCCCACCGCCCAGCAGCGTGGACAGCGGTTGCGCACCGGTGGCCTGCCCGAGCGCGATGCCCAGGACCGGTAGTCCGGCCAGGACGGTGGCAGTGGCGCGGGGGCCGGCCATTCCGGCCCGCGTGCGTTCGACGAAGGCCTTGCGGGCCAACAGATCCGAGCGGACCGATCCCAGCAGATCGGCCAGCGGCAGCCCGTGGGTCTCCGAGGTCTGCCAGGCCACGGCGATACGCTGCCACGATTCGTCGTCGCCGTGCGTTGCCGCGGAGTCGATCAGGATGCCGCCGCCGAGCTCGGCGCGGCCGGCCAGCATCGACAGCGCTGCGGGCACCGAATCCGTCTGTCCGGTAACGCCTTCCCCGCCGGCACCGGCCATGGCCATCATCTCCGCCGCCGCGGCCGCACAGGCATGGGCGGGTGGTGCACCGACCGAGAGTTCGGCGATCATCAACGACAGCGCGGTCAACAGATCATCTCGTCGCGCGTCGACCTGCTCGGCGGTACGGCGTCGATGGGCCCGCCAGATGTGGACGCCCGCCACGATTCCCGCAGCGACCGCCGCCGCGATGCCACCGGCCAGCAGCGCACCGCAGATCCCGATCGGCACGACGAGCCGTCGGAGCACCCCGACTCCCCTGGCCTGCGGATTGCGCCCGCCCAAAGGGCGAAGACGATGGGCGGCACGCGGCGCACCCGACCACAGCACCGCGCAAGCCGCGGCACACAGGATCACTGTCATCGGGTCGCGACCATCTCGTCGAAAAGAGTTCGGTGCGAGGTGAATCCGGCACTGCGCAACCAGATCGGCACGACGGTGACCAGACCATCGGCACCGCGACGCAGGACACCGATCTCGGACAGTCCACGCGTCCCGTCGACGTTGCGGGCGACGCCGAAGACCACGTGGACGGCCGCGGCGAGCTGGCTGTGCAGGGCGTCGCGGCCCATCCCGCCCAAGGCGGCGAGCGCCTCCATCCGGGCGGGCACCTCGGCGGTCGAGTTGGCGTGCAGGGTGCCGCCGCTGCCGTCGTGTCCGGTGTTCAGGGCGGTCAGCAGATCGATCACCTCCGCACCCCGGACCTCGCCGAGAATGATCCGGTCGGGCCGCATCCGCAGCGCCTGGCGCACCAGCACCCGTACCGCAACCTCGCCCGCCCCTTCGACATTCGCCGTTCGCGCGACCAGTCGCACGACGTGCGGGTGGGTCGGCGTCAGTTCGAGCGCATCCTCGACGCACAGGACGCGTTCGGCGGCGCCCATCTGTCCGATCAGCGCACCGAGAAGCGTCGTCTTGCCCGACCCGGTGCCGCCGATGATCAGGAACGACAACCGGGCACCCAGCACCTCCCGCACGACCTCGGCCGCCTCTGCCGGAATCGCACCGGAGGCCACCATCGCATCGAAACCCATACCGGCACTGCGCAGCACGCGCAGCGACAAACAGGTGCCGTCGGCAGCCAACGGGGGGATCACCGCGTGCAGGCGGACCGTGTATCCCCGGCGTCCGACATTCGACAACTGCCCGTCGACCCACGGCTGGGCGTCGTCGAGTCGGCGTCCGGCACCCAACGCCAGCCGTCCGGCCAGCCTGCGAACCGCGGCGTCGTCGTCGAAGGTGATCCCCGAGAGTTCCAGTCCTGCACCCCGATCCACCCACACCCGGTGCGGCCCGACGACGAGGATGTCGGCGATCCCCGGCTCGGCCAGGAGTTCTTCGAGCCGGCCGGCGCCGGTCAACTCGGTCTGCAGATATCGCAGCGCGGCGAGGAGATCGGTGTCGCCGAGCACCCCACCGGCCTCGGCGCGGATCGCGTCGGCGATCACTGCCGCCGTCGGCTCCACCGCGTCGGCCGCCAACCGGGAACGCACCCGATCCAGCAGCGCCTCGTCGGTGTGTGCGCTCATCCGGTCCGCCCCGTCCCGAGCGCCCCGACACCGAGCGCCCCGACACCTTGGGCCCCGACACCACCGACACCGACGCCAAGGGCCCGGTACACCGCTCGTGCCGCGCGCCCCAACGGACTGCGCGCACCGATCCCCGGTCGTCCGCTCTCCAGCCGCGCCGGCAGTCGCGGGTCCGGTCGGTAGGCGGCGAGCAATCGCAGGTCGGCGGCCTCGGCGATCTGCGGGGCGCGCAGCCCGCCCGGCGAGGGACCACGCACGACGAGCGCGAGATCGGCGGCGTCGGCGAGCAACCGGTCGGCGATCTGGCGGGCGGCGGCACAGCCGACGACGGTCGGTGAGGTCACCAGGACGACGAGATCCACTGATTCGACCACGCCGCGAACGACGTCGGTGTCGGCGCGGGGCAGGTCGACGACCACCAGATCACCGTGCGAGCGCCCGGCGTCGATGGTGGCGAGCACCGCATCGGCGTGAACCGGGCGGGAATCGTCGCGACGGCCGGTGAGCACCGCGATCCGATCGTCGACCCGCGGCAGGGCGCGGTGCAGCGCAAGTCCGTTGACCGCACCGCCTTCGAGCGTCAGATCCGGCCATCGCAACCCCGGCCGATCCTCGATGCCGAGAATGAGGTCGAGACCGCCACCGAGGTCGTCCGCGTCGAGCAACAACACCTGCTCGCCGGCCTCACCCGCCGCCGTCGCCACGGCGGCGGCCAGCACCGACGCCCCGGCCCCACCGTGCGCACTCATCAGCGCGACTCCGCCACCGGTGGCCCGTCGTGGCGTACGCAACTCGGTCAGCGCGCGCACCAGATGCCCCTCGTCGGCCGGCAACAGGGCGGCGTCGCCGGCGCCGAGATCCATCGCCGAACGCCAGACGTCGGCGGGAGGCGCGGAGTCGGCAACCAGCAGCACCCCGGCTCGGCGCGGCACCGACGTCGAGGCCAATGCGCCCACCGCGGGCGGATCGACGACGACCGCACGAGACCGCAGCCACTCGGCGCGACAGGTCGCGGGATCACCGAGGATCAGCCGATAGCCTGCGGCCGCGGCGCACCTGGCGACGTCATCACGCAGATCGTCGTTGACGAGGGCGAGGAGGGCTTCGGTCATGAGCGCCATCGTGGCCGATTCCGGCGTCGTCGTTCTGTGTACGCGTGCGCGGAGGGTCTCGGCCTGTGGACGCAGAGAGTTCTGTGGAAGGGACCACGCGGGAAGGCACCACGCGCTTGGGAGGACGGCAACGGCGATAGGGGAATCGGCGAGCTGACTTGCTCCAGATAGAGGACAACCCCGGCCAGGGGGGGAGGAGGCCGGGGTCGTCGCGCTTCAGCCCCGGGGGGTCGGGCTGAAGGGCACCGGTCCGAAGACCGGGTACCCACGACTATACACGTTCGCACGACACTCGCAAACAACTCGCGAAACCCGGCACAACATCGTTGATTCGTCTCACTGCCTGCGGGTTTGTTGATCTGAACGAATGACACACAGCGGCAATCGCCGCCTCCTCGACCCGCATCGAGCGGGATAGCCGAACTCGACTTACAACATCGCGGAACTCCAGTACGATGCCCGAAATGAGCGATGAGCGCCCGCGGGTCCATCAGACGCCGCCGGTCGCCGCGTTCTTCGATCTCGACAAGACCGTCATCGCGAAATCGTCGGTCCTCGCCTTCAGTCGCCAGTTCTTCACCGAGGGCCTGCTCGACACCCGCACGCTGCTTCGTTCGGCCGTCACCCAGTTGAGCTTTGCCCGCTCGGCTGCCGACGCCGACCACGTCGAGCGGCTGCGCAGGCACATCACCACGATGTGTCAGGGCTGGGATGTCTCCGAGGTGAACCGGATCGTCGCGGAAACCATCGACGACGTCGTCCGGCCGCTCGTCTACAGCGGTGCGGTCGATCTCATCGACGCGCACCGGCAGAAGGGACATGCCATCGCCCTGGTATCGGCGTCGGGGCAGGAGATGGTCGAGCCGATCGGCGCCATGCTGGGCGTCGATCACGTGCGTGCCAGCCGGATGCACATCACCGACGGCCACTACACCGGCGACCTCGATTTCTATTGCTACGGGGAACAGAAGGCCGCGGCCATCCTGCAGATCGCGCAGGAGCACGGCTACGATCTCGACCTCTGCTACGCCTACTCGGATTCGGTGACCGATCTGCCGATGCTCGAGGTCGTCGGGCGGCCCACGGTGGTGAACCCCGACAAGCAATTACGCCGGCACGCCGAGGACAACGGCTGGCCGATCCTCGACTTCGACCGCGATCCGGACCCGTCGTTCGCCGGCGCGCCGGCGCTGGCCGCGGCGGTGGCCCTGGGGCTCGGCGCCGCGGTGGGATGCGGCGTCGGAATCCGTCTCACCAGGCCTCGACGCACCGCCGCGGCGAGCGTCAGCCTGCACCTCTGAAATGCCGTAAACCGTTGCACCAGTGCACCAGTCGTCGGTGACGTGAACGCCACCGAACATTGACACGCTTGAGTCTTGATGTGATCGCGATCACGGTGTACAAAGGTCATACGGAACCTCGGAAGGCAAAGTTCGCCCCGGAAGAGAAGGAGCGGACCCCCATTCCGAGCACTTCCCAGCACGAGCGGCAAGTACCCACGCGGAGCGCGCCGCATAAGGCACAAGTGTTGTGCGCCTGCGACATCGCGGCCATGTGAACGGCTACCCTCGAGGCAGCGCCCCGGCCCTCGGACAGCGCCGACGACATCATCTGATGGCGTCGTGATGGGACGAGATTGGCAGCGCCGGAACGGTATTCGGACAGATGACCGTGGTCAATCGCCGAGGCGGTACCCACAACCCACCAAGCACGCTTGGTAGCTTTCGTTCGTGCTATGCGGGCGGCGACCCGGTTTTCGAACCGGATCGCCGCCCGCAGTGTTGTGTGGACCCGGTGTTGTGTGAGCCCGGTGTTGTACCGCGCGGTCAGCCGGCCCGTGCGGCGTCGGCGATCGACTTCGCTTCTGCCGCACCGGCGGTGAGCGCCTCGCAACAGAACACGATCCACTCCCCCAGCGCTTCGGCACGGCCGGTGCCGAAGGCCTCCGCCAGTACGCGATAGTTGGCGACCCGCCGCAGCCATGTCACCTCGGGGACGCCGAGGTTGTGCGGATCAAGACCCGACGACGTACACACCAACCGCGACGCGGCGCGGGCGACGATCCCGTTGGCGGATCGAAAGGCGTTCAGGCTCAGCAATTCCCCGTGGACGACGGCCGCGAGGACCGGTGCGCCCACCCTGGTGCCGCCGGTGATCAACTGGCTGAGCAGATCCAGGCGGGTCGCGACGTCGGCATCGGCGCGCGGGCGGCCGAGTTCGTCGGGATCGTCGATGAGATCGGCGGCGGCGAGCATGTGCAATCGCGCGAAGGCCTGTGCGGGAGCACGCCGGAACACCGAGGTGAGGCTTTCCAGCGAATCACCGTCGAGTGCCTGGGCCACGCGCATGGCGCCGGCGAGGACCGGGTCGTCGAAGTCGCCGTCACGACGCAGTTCGACGCTACCGCCGTCGATGGCCGCCGATGACCGTCCGGCTCGCCAGGACGCCTCGGTGGCCGTCTTGTCCCAGCCGCGCAGGTTCGCCGGATGCCGATGCACCGCGCCCAGCGCATCGCGTGCGGCGTCGGCCGCGGCGGCCACCCCGGGCAGGTCGGCGAGCGGTGCGAGCGGGTCGGAGGTCATCCGAACACCATAATCCGCACCGCCGGAGCGACCCGCCCGGGCTGTCGCGTGAGCGAGGGTCGGCGATGGCGACCGTCAGGCCACGCCGCCCCCGAGGGGGATCGACCGGCCGGGGATCGCCTCAAGCAACGCTCGCGTGTACTCCTCGCGCGGCGCGGCGAATATCTGGTCGGCCGAACTGTGTTCGACGACGCGTCCCTTCTCCATCACCAGCACGTCGTCGGCGATCTGGCGGACCACCGCGAGGTCGTGGGTGATGAACAGATAGGTCAACCCCATCTCGTTCTGCAGGTGATCGAGCAGGGTCAGGATCTGATCCTGGACCAGCACGTCGAGCGCCGAGACCGCCTCGTCGCACACCACGACCTCCGGCTCGAGGGCCAACGCGCGCGCGATCGCCACGCGCTGGCGCTGCCCACCGGAGAGCTCGTTGGGGTAGCGATGCATCGCCGACTCCGGGAGTGCAACCCGATCGAGCAGTTCACGCACCCGCTTTTCCCGCGAGGCCTTGTCACCGATCTTGTGCACCCGCAACGGCTCCTCGATCACCCGGTAGATCGAGAACATCGGGTCGATGGAGCCGTACGGATTCTGGAACACCGGTTGGATACGACGCCGCAACGCCAGTGCCGACCGGCCGCGGACCGTCGAGACGTCGGTGCCGTCGAACTCGACACGACCCGACGTCGGCGCCAGCAGGCCGAGCACCATCTGCGCCACTGTCGACTTACCCGATCCGGACTCTCCGACGATCGCGGTGGTGGTGCCGCGCGGCACCGAGAATCCGACGTCGTCGACCGCGCGGAACGGGGTCGATTGCCACGGCACCTTGCCGCGCACCGGGAAGTCCTTCACCAGTTTGTCGGCGACGATGAGGGCATCGGAATCGGTTGTCGGCGCGCTGCTCTCGACGACTTCGGCCTCCGCATCCGGCCCGCCGGGGCGCGGTGTCGTCGTCGCCCGCATCCTGCGCCGGGCGGCCAACGAGGGTGCGGCCTGCACGAGCCGCCGGGTGTAGGCGTGCTGCGGATGCTGCAGGATCTCGGTGGCCGGACCCGATTCGACGACCCTGCCGCGATACATGACGACGATGTGGTCGGCGCGCTCGGCGGCCAATCCGAGGTCGTGCGTGATGAGCAGGACCGCGGTGCCGAGTTCGTCGGTGAGCCCGTCGAGGTGATCGAGGATCTGTCGTTGCACCGTCACATCGAGGGCCGAGGTGGGCTCATCGGCGACCAGGAGTTTCGGACGGCACGCCAGACCGATCGCGATGAGCGCGCGCTGGCGCATTCCCCCGGAGAACTCGTGGGGATACTGATTCATCCGGGATGCGGCGTCGGACATGCCTGCCTCTTCGAGGACCTCCGCGGCACGCTTCTTGGAGGCGGCACCCTTGGCGACCTTGTTGACCTCGATCGCCTCGCGAACCTGGAATCCCACCTTCCACAACGGGTTCAGGTTCGACATCGGGTCCTGTGGGACCAGACCGATTCCGGTGCCGCGCAAGTGGTCGATCTGCTTCTTCGACGCGGTCGTGAGATCCAGGCCGTCGAACATGATGGTACCGCCGGTGATCCGGCCCGTTCCGGGCAAAAGGTCGAGCACCGCGTTGGCGGTGGTGGTCTTGCCCGAGCCGGATTCGCCGACCACGGCGACGGTTTGGCCGGGATAGACGCGCAGATTCACCCCCGACACCGCGCGCGTCGGGTTCTTCGCGCTCCCGAAGGACACCTCGAGGTCCCGGATCTCCAACAGCGGGGCGACGGCGCCTGCGGTGGCGCCAGTCTCGGCGGTGGTGGGTTGTTCGGTCATCGTGTCCTCGATTTCGGGTCGAGCGAATCGCGCAGGGCATCACCCATGAGCATGAAGCTCAGAACCGTGAGGGCAAGTGCGCCTGCGGGATACAGCAGGATCGGATTGCCCGACCGCAGCAGACTCTGACCGGCGGCGATGTCGGTACCCCAGGAGACCGCCGTGGAGGGCAGCCCGATGCCGAGGTAGGACAACGTCGCCTCGGTCACGATGAACACACCGAGGGACACCGTACAGGTGACGATCACCGGGCCGAGTGCATTCGGCACCACGTGCGAGAACACGATGCGCCGCCGAGAGGCTCCCAGTGATGTCGCCGCAGTGATGAATTCGTTGTTCTTGATCGATATGGTCGCGCCGCGGGCGATGCGCGCGATCTGCGGCCAGCCGAAGACGGCGAGGATCGCCACCACCGTCCACACCGTCCGGTGGGTGAACATCTGCATGATCACGATCGCCGCCAGGATCAGCGGCAGCGCGAAAAAGACGTCGGTGACCCGCGACAGCAGCACGTCGAGCCACCCGCCGAGATATCCGGCGAGGACCCCGATCAGACCACCGACGACGAAGACCAGCAACGTGGTGCACACGCCGACGATCACCGAGTCGCGGGCCCCGAAGATGGTGCGTGCGTAAATGTCACAGCCCTGCAGGTCGGTGCCGAACCAATGCGACGAACTCGGCGGCAACAGGCTGTTGCCGCCCTGGCAGTAGCGCGGGTCCTGATGGGCGAACAGCGACGGGAACAGGCAGATCAGGATCACCAGGATGATCATGATGGAGGCGACGATGAAGGTCGGACTGGTCCGCAGCTGCAGCCAGGCGCCCTTCCAGAAACCGGCGGAGGCGCCGATGTCGCGGACCGGGTCGGCATCGAGGACCTCGACCTCGTCGTCAGGGGCGACGAAGCGGTGTTGGCCCGGCAACGGACGACCCGAAGGGTCGGGATCGCCGAGGGTTTCGGCGTCCGAGCGCAGGACCTCGGCCTCGGATTCGGGTGGGAAGAAACTGTCAGGCATAGCGGATCCTCGGATCGATCACGGCGTAGAGCAGGTCGACGACCAGGTTCGCCACGAGGTAGATGAGTACGAGCACGGTGACGATCGACACCACGGTGGGTGCCTCACCGAGACTCACACTGCGGAAGATGGTCTGACCGATCCCGTTGATGTTGAAGATGCCCTCGGTGACCACCGCACCGGCCATCAGGGCGCCGAGATCGACGCCGAGGAAGGTGATCACCGGGATCAGCGAGTTGCGCAGGATGTGCACGATCACCACCCGCGGACGGGAGGCACCCTTGGCCGTCGCGGTCCGCACGAAGTCGGCAGAAGAGTTCTCCGCCACCGAATTACGGGTTAATCGTAAGACGTAGGCGAAAGACGCCGACGCCAGAACGAAGGCCGGTAACCACAGGTGTGCGAGGTCGTCGTTGGCCCCGACGGTCACCGGTGCGATCCCCCACTTCACCCCGAAGAGGAACTGGGCGATGAAGCCGATCACGAAGATCGGGACCGCGATGACCACCAGGCTCGCGAACAGCACCGTGGCATCGAACCATCCGCCGCGGCGCAGACCGGCGATCACGCCGAACACGATGCCGAAGACGGCCTCGATGATCAGCGCGAAGATTGCGAGCCGGATGGTGACCGGAAAGGCCTGTGCCATCACGTCGGCAACGGGCCGTCCGGAGAAGGACAGGCCGAGGTTGCCGGTGAAGATCCCACTCAGATAGTGCCAATATTGTTGGAAGAAGCCGTCGTTGAGGTGATACTGCTCCCGGATCTGCTCGCGGACCGCGGGGGTCAGCGGTTTGCCGCCACCCATCGCCGCGGTCGGATCGCCCGGCAGGCTGAACACCATGAAGTAGAGCAGCAGCGTGGCCCCGAAGAAGACCGGGATCAGCTGAAGAACTCGTCGGATTGTGTACCAGAGCATGTCAATTCGTCTCTCGTGCGAAGCATCGACCCACCCGACGGGGTACCGGTCATCACCGTGCGGTGACGACCGGTACCCGCCGAGCGGGTGGGATGCCTCAGCCCTTGGTCAGGTTCGGGTAGTCGGGGAGGTTGTTCCAGGTGATGGTTCCCTTGACCCCCTGGGCCAGACCCAGTGTGGAGACGTAGTCGAACAGCGGGATCGCCGGCAGGTCCTGCAGCAGGATCTGCTGAGCGCCGTTGGCCGCTTTGTAGGCCGCGTCGTCGGTCGGCTGCGCGAGCGCGTTGTTGATCGCCGCGTCGAACTGCGGGTTGGAGTAGTCGCCGTCGTTGGAGCCGGCCCCGGTCACATAGAGCGGGTACAGGAACTCCAGCATCGACGGATAGTCACCCTGCCAGCCGGTGCGGAAGGCGGTCCTGATGGTGCGGGCGTTGACTTCCGAGCGCAGCTGCTTGAAGGTCGGCACCGACTCACCGTGGGCGTCGATACCCAGCGTGTTCTTGATGTCGTTGGAGGCCGCGTCGATCCACTCCTTGTGGCCGCCATCGTAATTGGAGGCGATCACGAAGCTGCCCGACCACGGGGCGATGGCGTTGGCCTGCGCCCACAACTGCTTGGCCTTGGCGGCGTTGTAGTCGAGCACGTCGGAGCCGGGGATGTTGGCGTCGTAGCCCGGCAACGACGACGAGGTGAAGTCGCGGGCCGGGGACCGAGTACCGGCGAAGATGTTCTGGGAGATCTGCGGACGGTTGATGGCCATCGAGATCGCCTGTCGCCGTAGGCGACCCTCCTCACCGGAGAAGTGCGGAAGCGTCTCCGGAATGGTCATCGTCAGGGTATAGGCGACGGGCTTGTTGACGACCTGTGACTCTCCGAGATCCTTCTTGTAGGTGCGCAACGCAGAGGTGGGGATGACCTCGAGCGCATCGAGATTGCCCGACTGCAGGTCGCTGTAGGCGGCGTCGGGATCCTGGTAGGCGACGAAGGTGATGCCCTTGTTCTTCGCCTTGTCGGGGCCGGGATAGTCCGGCTTGGCCTCGACGTCGATCTTCTGGTTGTGCTGCCAGTCGACGAACTTGTAGGGACCGTTGCCGATCGGCTTCTGACCGAAGGCGTTGATGTCCTTGAAGGCGACATCGGGCAGCGGCTTGAACGGGGTGAACCCGAGGCCGAGCTTGAAGTCGATGTTGGGCTGTTTGAGGGCCACGGTGAAGGTGTAGTCGTCGACGACCTTCAGTCCGGACATGGTTTTGGCCGTCGGCTTCTCCGCGGCGACCTGGTCATAGCCCTCGATGGGCTCGAAGAAGCTCTGCTGCTTCTGGGCGTTGGGCGTGTAGGCACCGAAGTTCCAGGCGTCGACGAAGTTGTGCGCCTTCACCTCGGTACCGTCGTCGAACTTCCACCCCTTCTTGATGGTGATGGTGTAGTTCTTGTTGTCGGTGGTCTCCAGCTTGTCGACCATCGCCGGGCGCGGATTGCCTTGTGCGTCATAGGCATACAGGCCGGTGAAGAGTGCGTCGACGACGCGGCCGCCGATGTTCTCGTTGGTCGTGGTGGTGATCAGACCGGTTTCGGGCTCACCGCCGTACACCCGGATGTAACCGTTGGAGTCGTCCGTCGAACTCCCGCATGCGGATAGGACGCCGGCGGCCACCACGGCCGCACCCAACGCCACCCAGATCTTCCTCAGTTTCACTCGCTATCGCCCTCCGAGGCACGCCGGTGGTAACCGGCACTATTCGACGCCGGAAGGCGCTGTACTACACCTCCGGCCGGACTTCTGCATTGCACGCGCAGCATCGTGGACCGTGCGTGGACGTGGACGTACCCGACCCTGACGGGATCGTGGCCGGAAGCTGTCAACAACCTGACCGGGAGGTAACCATACCCACGAGTCATCGGGCCGTCTCGGCGAACGGCCATTTTTCTTCGCACTGCAAACAGACACTCCGACAAAGCGCGCAGAGCCGACGACGGGACACACCGACCCCCACGAACCGACCGCTCGACGACGAGCGCGCACCTTTCGTCGCCCCGCCACCTGCAACGGGCATCCAACGTGACTACCCTCACAATAAGGATCTCGTGGCAGCCGGCTCACGTGCGGCTGCCACGCGCGATGTTGTTGCCGACCAGTGAAAGGCCAGCTCAGATGACCACTTCCGCTTCCGACACCACTCCCGGTTACCCGCCGTCGGAGGAGTTCGCGGCGCAGGCCAACGGCACCGCCGAACTGTACGACCGCGCCGAGGCCGATCGTCTGGAGTTCTGGGCGGAGCAGGCGCGCCGGCTGGAATGGGACACCGATTTCGGGGAAGTCCTCGACTGGTCGGACGCCCCGTTCGCCAAGTGGTTCGTCGGCGGCAAGCTCAATGTCTCGGTCAACTGCGTCGACCGCCATGTCGCCGCCGGCAAGGGCGATCGCGTCGCGATCCACTGGGTCGGCGAGCCCGGTGATCACCGCGACATCACCTATAGCCAGCTCAAGGACGAGGTCAGCCGCGCCGCGAACTACTTCACCGCGATCGGATTGACCGCCGGAGACCGCGTCGCGATCTACATGCCGATGGTCCCCGAGGCACTGATCTCCATGCTCGCCTGCGCGCGACTGGGCCTGACCCACTCGGTCGTGTTCGCCGGATTCTCCTCGGGCGCACTGCGTTCCCGCGTCGACGACGCCCAGGCCAAACTCGTCATCACCACCGACGGCCAGTACCGCCGCGGCAAGCCGGCACCGCTGAAGACCGCCGTCGACGAGGCCCTCGGCACCGGCGCGGACGCCGCGGAGTCGGTCGAGAAGGTCCTCGTGGTGCGCCGCACCAACCATGACGAGAACCTGCCGTGGGTCGACGGCCGCGACGTCTGGTGGGAGGACACCGTCGCCGAGCAGTCCCCCGAACACACCCCGGAGGCCTTCGACGCCGAACACCCGCTGTTTCTGCTCTACACCTCGGGCACCACCGGCAAGCCCAAGGGCATCGTGCACTCCTCGGGCGGCTACCTCACCCAGGCGTCCTACACCTTCCACTACGTCTTCGACCATAAGGAAGGCCGCGACGTCTTCTGGTGCGGCGCCGACATCGGCTGGGTGACTGGACACTCGTACCTGGTGTACGGCCCGCTGTCCAACGGCGCGACCGAGGTCGTCTACGAGGGCACCCCGAACTCCCCCAACGAGCACCGTCACTTCGAGATCATCGAAAAGTACGGCGTCACCATCTATTACATTGCGCCAACACTGATCCGCACCTTCATGAAGTGGGGACGGGAGATCCCCGACGCCCACGATCTGAGCTCGGTGCGACTGCTCGGCAGCGTCGGCGAACCGATCAACCCCGAGGCGTGGAAGTGGTACCGCGAGGTCATCGGCGGCAACTCCGCGCCCATCGTCGACACCTGGTGGCAGACCGAGACCGGCGCGATCATGATCAGCCCGCTGCCCGGGGTGACCGTCACCAAACCCGGCTCGGCGATGGCACCGCTGCCCGGTATCTCGGCCACCATCGTCGACGACGACGCCAAACCGGTCGGCGCGGGCGAGCAGGGCTACCTCGTCCTCGACAAGCCGTGGCCGTCGATGCTGCGCGGGATCTGGGGCGACGACGACCGCTACCGCGAGACCTACTGGTCCCGCTTCGCCGAACACGGCTGGTACTTCGCCGGTGACGGCGCTCGCTACGACGAGGACCACGCCCTGTGGGTGCTCGGCCGCGTCGACGACGTCATGAACGTCTCCGGCCACCGGATCTCCACCGCCGAGGTCGAATCCGCCCTCGTCGGGCACTCCGGCGTCGCCGAAGCCGCGGTCATCGGCGCCGCCGACGAGACCACCGGCCAGGGCATCGTCGCCTTCGTCATCCTGCGCGAGGGCATCGAGAACACCGGCGACGAGCTGATCGCCGAACTGCGCCAACAGGTGTCGGTGGAGATCTCCCCGATCGCCAAACCCCGCGAGATCAACGTCGTGCCCGAACTCCCCAAGACACGCTCGGGCAAGATCATGCGCCGCCTGCTCAAGGACGTCGCCGAGGGACGCGAACTCGGCGACACCTCCACCCTCGTCGACCCGTCCGTCTTCGAGGCGATCCGCGCGAAGAAGTCCTGATCGGGCCGGAGCCCGCCAGCGGCGAGAAGCGCTGCACGGCCCGCGAGATGCGCCACCGGGTGCCCCAACCCGGTGGCGCATCTCGTGTGTCGGCACCTGCCCGTCGGTCGGTGACGAGGCCGCGCCCGAGGGCGGCACTGACCACCTCGATCGGCCGACATGGCAACATATGCCCCATACCCCAGATACGGAGGATGCTGTGAGCCGAAACGAGAACGGCCGGTCTGCACCAGGAGGACGTCCGGTCCCCTCGATCCCCCTGTCCGACGCCGACCTCGGGCCCAAGGGCGAGCCGAGCATCGGCAACCTGGTCAAGGACGCGACCGCGAGCGTGTCGACGCTCGTCCGTTCCGAGGTGGCGCTGGCCAAGTCCGAGCTGGTCGCGGAGGCCAAAAAGGCCGGGGCCGGCACCGGCGCGCTCGCCGTGGCCGGGGTGACCGCACTGTATGCGAGTTTCTTCTTTTTCTTCTTCCTCGCCGAACTACTCAGCGAATGGCTGCCGCGCTGGGCGGCGTTCCTGATCGTGTTCGGATTGCTGGTCGTCATCACCGTCGTGGTCGCCATCGCCGGTTACCTGTTCTTCAAGAAGATCCGCGGACCGAAGAAGACCATCGAGACCGTCAAGGAGATCCCGTCGGTGCTGCCCAAGTCGGGCCCGCCCGTTGCCGATCGGTCCAAGATCGCGGTGCCCGACGACGCCGCCGCGACCGCGTCGGCCACCGCCGAGCACCCACGAATCCCGCCCGCCCGCGAGGGCTGAGCGATGGCCGCGCCCGACCCGTCGAGCGTTCGGCTCCCCGGCGTCTGGCGGCATCTCGACGTCCGCGCGAACGGCCTGCGGTTTCATGCCGTCGAGGTCGACGAGCCGATCGCGGATCGGCCACTGGTGTTGCTGCTGCACGGTTTCGGCGAGTTCTGGTGGAGTTGGCGTCATCAGCTGACCGCATTGACCGAGGCCGGTCATCGGGCCGTGGCGGTCGACCTGCGCGGGTACGGCGACACCGACAAACCGCCTCGTGGCTATGACGGGTGGACGCTGGCCGGTGACACCAACGGTCTCGTCCGCGCACTCGGGCACACCGACGCAACCCTGGTCGGGCACGCCGACGGCGGTTTGGTCTGCTGGGCGACGGCAACCCTGCACCCGCGCGCGGTGTCGCGCATCGCGGTGATCGCGTCACCGCATCCGCGTTCCCTGCGCCACGACGTGTTGCTGCGCGGACCGCAACGCACGGCGTTCCTCCCGAACTTCCTGCGCAATCAGCTCCCACGGTCGGCCGAGGCACGCTTGACCCGCCGCGACGGCGCCTTCATCGCACGGTATTTCGATCAACGCGCGGGCAGCGCCTGGCGCGGCACCGACGACTACGCGCAGACCGTCGGACTCAACCGCTCGGCCATCCAGATTCCCTATGTGGCGCACTCGAGTCTGGAATACCAGCGCTGGGCCTTCCGGTCGCAGTTCCGGCCCGACGGCATCCGGTTCATGCGTCTCATGCACCGCAGACTGCACATCCCGGCGCTGGCGCTGCGCGGCGCCGACGATCCCTACATCACCGACCACGCGATGCGCGAGAGCCACGAGTGGGTGGACCATCTCGACGTCCGGGAGATCCCCGACAGCGGACACTTCGCCCATCAGGAACAGCCGGACGCGGTCAACGCCGCGCTGATCGGCCTGCTGACCTCCTGAGCCAGACCTCACCGAGCGCCGGGATCACCGAGCGCAGGCCTCACCGAGCGCCGCCGATCACCTGCTGCCCGGATCACCCGGGCCGGCGGTGTGGTCGCGATGTCCGTGGGTACGTCGCCGTTCCTTCATCCGCGCCTCGTGGACGTGACGCACCCCGCCGGTCAGTTCCGCGCGCACCCGAGCCTCGGTGTCGGTGAACGCGGCGTGATAGCCGTCGTCGAATTCCTCGACGATCTGGAAGGTCCAGCGACCCTCGATCACGTTGCGGCCCACCATCTCCGTCTCGATCCGATCGGCGAGTTCGGTGTACCCGGCATCGCGCATCTCGTCGACCGCCTCCCCGAGCAGGGCGTCGGCATGCCCGACGAGCTGATGGAAGCCGTACAGATGACCCCGCGCCCGCTCGATGTATTCCAGTGCCTCCGTGACCTTTCCGGCCACCTCGGCGGTGTGGTCGTCGACGGCGCCCGGGTCGGGGGACTCATGTGCATCGCTCATTCGCGCACACACGCCCCGGTCGAGACCCGCCCGTAGCGGCCCTGGGCACGGGCGAGATCCTTCTGCACGAGAGCGGCGGTGAGTACGTAACCGGTCTCGTCGGCGGCGTTCTCCGACGTCGCGAACACCACACCGAGCACCTCGCCGGCCGAATTGAGCATCGGCCCACCGGAATTGCCCTGACGGATCACACCGCGCACCGTGTACACCTCGCGGGTGACCTGACGGTTGCGGTAGATGTTGGCGGTCGGCAGCTGGCGCATGTCGCGTACCCGCACCGCGGTCTTCTGGAACGGTCCGGCCTGCGGATATCCCAGGACGATCGCGTCGTCGCCGGTGGATGCGGTCTTCGAGGCGAATCGCAACGGCCGCGCGTCGATGCCGTCGACCCGCAGGATCGCGACGTCGTTGACGCTGTCGAAGAGCACGACGTCGGCGTCGTAGGAGGTGCCGTCGGACTGCTGGGCCTGCAGCGTCGAGGTCCCGGCGACGACGTGCGCGTTGGTCATGATCAGATCCGGGCCGACGACGAAACCGCTGCCCTCGAGGGCCTGCTGGCAGTTCGGTGCCTCGCCCTCGATCTTGACCACACTCGGCTCGGTCTGCGCGACGACCGGCAGGTCCAGCAGCGCCGGGTCGGGGGGTGCGACCTGGCCGGCGTTGGTGGTGGGGATGACGCCGTCGAGTTTGGAATCCTCGAGCAGTCGGCGGAACTCGTCGACCGGCTTCGCGGCCAGCCACCCGGGCGCCGCATCATCGACCGCGCCGAGCACCTTGGAGCCGTCGACGGCCTTGGTCAGCGCCTGCGAATGCGAACTTGCCAGCAGGGTGCCGATCAGCCACATCGCCACCAGCGCCGCGAGGGCCTGCAGCACCAGTCCGACGCCGCTGTCGATTGCCCGCAGTTCCGGTGACCGGATGCCGCCGCGGGCGGCGTGACCGAGGATCATGCCGGCGATCTCGCCGATCACCACCAGCGCGACGAGCACCCCGACGGCCGCCACCAGCTGCATCGTCGGATCGTCGATCCGGGAGATCACATGCGGCACCAGCAGAATCCCGGCGAAGGCTCCGAGGAGCACACCGAGCACGGCCAGCGCGGAGGCAACCGCGCCCTGCCGGAAACCACTGATCGCGGCGATCAGGGCGACCGCGACGACGATGATGTCGACCCACGTCGAACCGCTCATCGGCCGCCCCGGCCGTCGGCGTCGCGCAGATGGTCGGGGTGCACCGCACGGAAACCCGATTCCTGCCGGCTGCCGGCGCGTCGGATCATCTCGTCGAGCGGACGGACGTCGTCGGTGTCCCAGGCCGGCCCCCACCCGGCGGCGTCGCTGATCGCCGCGATCAGGCCGCCGGTGAAACCCCAGACGAGCAGTCCGTCGACGAAGAACGCGGGACCTTGATAGGCGCGGGCACCGAGGACCGATCGGCGCACCTGGAATCGGTTCTCCGGTGCCAAGAGCTCACGCATGCTGACGCGGGCGACGCGGGCGGTCTCGCCTTCGTCGACGACGCGCACCTCACCGGGTTCGCGCCAGTGGGCGATCACCGGGACGACGTCGAAACCCGACGGCGGGACCGGGAAGCTGGGCAAGGTCGCCAGCACGTCGACCCCCTCGGTCGCTAGGCCGGTTTCCTCGTCGGCCTCCCGCAGCGCGGTGCCGACCGGATAGTCGTCACCGGGGTCGTAGCCGCCGCCGGGGAAGGCGACCTGCCCGCTGTGTTGACGCAGGGTCGACGCGCGCTCGGTGAGCAGCACCTCGGCGTCGGCGGGCAGCCCACCGGGATAGTCGGGGTCGGCGTCGAAGGACCCCGAGAACAACACCAGCACCGCGGCCGCGCGCCGGTTCCGGTTGACCATCGCCGCCCATCGGGTGCGGTCACCGCCACGATTGAGCACGATCTCGGTCACCGAGCCGACGTCGTCGGTGAGCCGGTGCATCCACGACGGAATCCGTTCACGCGCCACCAGCGGGCCGATGTGGGGTTCGGGGTTCGGCGTCGGATCACTCGTGCTCACGTGGTGACCCCGGTCGCCATGCGGACCTGGTCGGCGATCTGCTGTGGATTCTCGAAGACCATCGGCGCGACCTTCGCGACGGAACCGTCGGCGCGCACGATGATCGTCGACGGGAACACGCGGGGAGCCCGTAGCGCGGCCGCGACCTGTCCGTCGGTGTCGAGGACGACGGGCAGATGCACCCCGAGCTCGGAGAGGAACCGCAGCACCAGGTACGGACTACCCGCGCCCTCGCGTGCGTGAACGGTCAGCACCGTCACCGCCGACCCGGCCCGCTCGGCGTAGTCGGCGAGCACGGGAAGCTCCGCGCGGCACGGCTGACACCACACCGCCCACATGTTGATGACCAGAGGTTTACCGACGGTCCCGGCGCCGAGGTCGTAGCTCGCCCCGGTCGACAGACACGGTGCCCGTACCCCGGCCAGCACCGCGGCCCCGGTCGGCGCGGGCCCGCCGACCTGCGGACACGGTGCGATCGCGGCGTCGGCGCGGGCCTGGGCCAACTGCGCGTCGTCGACCTGCACGTCGGTGGCCGAGGCGGCACCCGACGGACGGATCTGCTGGGCGTCATCGTCCGTCGACGAATCGCGCGGCCAGATCGCGACGACGAGGGCGATTACCACGACGAAGAACACGAGCGTCCATCGCGCGGCCGGGGGGAAACGAGAGCCCCGCCGGCGATCCGGCGGGGTCGGCTTCTCCACGGGCGGCAGATTGTCGGTGGTCACGACGTGATCCCCGCCAACGCCAGCAGGTGATCGGTCTCGGGCCCCTTCACCAGGGCCGCGGCGGCCGTCTTGTCCATCGGCCCGGTACCCGCCGAGGGGCAGTCCTTGGCCAGGATGCACACCCCGCACGCCGGCTTGCGCGCATGGCAGACGCGTCGGCCGTGGAAGATCACCCGGTGGGACAGATCGGTCCAGTCCTTGCGCTCGATGAGTTCGCCGACGGCATGCTCGACCTTGACCGGATCGGTCTCCTCGGTCCACTCCCAACGCCGGACCAGACGACCGAAGTGGGTGTCGACGGTGATTCCGGGAACCCCGAACGCGTTGCCCAACACCACATTTGCGGTCTTTCGGCCGAATCCGGGCAGCGTCACCAGCTCGGGCAGGGTGTGGGGCACCTCGCCGTCGAAGCGCTCCACGAGCGCCTGACCGAGCCCGATGAGCGAGTTGGTCTTGTTCCGGTAGAAGCCGGTGGGGCGGATCAATTCCTCGAGTTCGGTGCGGTCGGCCTGCGCATAGTCCAGTGCGGTGCGGTAGCGGGCGAACACCGCCGGGGTGGTCTGGTTCACGCGGACGTCGGTGCATTGCGCCGACAAGATGGTGGCCACCGACAGTTCCAGCGGAGTGGTGAAATCGAGCTCGCAATAGACGTGCGGGAAAGCCACCTTCAGCGTGCGATTCATCCGGCGGGCACGACGAACCAACCCGAGGTGGGTTTCGGCCTTCTTGGTGCCCGAACCCCTCCCCGACCTCGGCTGGGTTGTCGATGCAGCCTTCGGCTGGGCTTTCGATGCAGCCGGCTTGCGCGCGCTCACCCGACCAGGTTAGCGATGCGCGGCGGCGTGGGGCGCGGTGCGGCGCCCGACATTGCTGATGTCGACCAGCGGCGCGCTTTGGTCACAACTGGGTTACCGCGGCCGTTCTGGTTGGGAGTCGTGAGCCCGATTGTGTTTACTTGTGGCCATGCAAGGACTTGCCGTACTGCTGTTCCCGGCCGTACTGATGCTCTTCGCCCTCGGCATGGAGAAGGTCCAGTCCTGGACGGATCGCGTCACCGTGAACCGTGACAACGTTGAGGAATTCCTGTCGGCTGCCGATCCCGAGGATGTCGACACCCTGGCCCGCGAGGGCATGCCGGCCGCGTTGGACGAACTGCGCAATCGCCGGGCCGGCTGACCCGCCGCCACACCCCTGCTACTCCACCCGGCTCGTCGCGCCGGCATGCACCGCCGCGCGGGATCGCCGACGTCCGGTGTTCGCCGAGAGCAGACACGCCACCCATTACAACGCCGGTGACCCATTCAACACATATGCTGGGGGCGAGAGTAGCGTTGCAGCGGGTGTGCCAGTGGAGCACACCCGGGATTCATGAGTGAGAAGGGACTCCTTGGTGGAGGAAGTACTGGCGCGGGCAGGCATTTTTCAGGGTGTCGAGCCCTCTGCCGTAGCGGCACTGACCAAGCAGCTTCAGCCTGTCGACTTTCCGCGGGGACATGTCATCTTCCACGAGGGCGAACCCGGTGATCGGCTGTACATCATCCTGTCCGGCAAGGTGAAGGTAGGCCGTCGGTCTCCCGACGGTCGCGAGAACCTGCTGACGATCATGGGACCGTCGGACATGTTCGGCGAGCTGTCGATCTTCGATCCCGGTCCGCGCACCAGCTCGGCAACCACGGTGACCGAGGTCCGCGCGGTCTCGATGGACCGGGATGCGCTGCGCGCCTGGATCAAGGACCGCCCGGAGATCGCCGAGCAGCTCCTGCGCGTGTTGGCCCGACGTCTGCGTCGCACCAACAACAACCTCGCCGACCTGATCTTCACCGACGTGCCCGGACGTGTGGCCAAGCAGCTCCTGCAGCTGGCCCAGCGCTTCGGCACCCAGGAAGGCGGCTCGCTGCGCGTCACCCATGACCTCACGCAGGAAGAGATCGCCCAGCTCGTCGGGGCCTCGCGCGAGACCGTGAACAAGGCGCTCGCCGACTTCGCCCAGCGCGGATGGCTGCGCCTGGAGGGCAAGAGCGTGCTGATCGCCGACTCCGAGCGACTCGCCCGCCGCGCCCGCTGACCTGAGCTCGACGTTCTTCCCCCACTTTCTCGTTCTTCCCCCGACAATTTCCCGGGGACGAACGAAAGAGTGGGGGAAGAACTGTTTTCGGCCCTCGGCCGGCCGTCACAGTTGACGCAGATACTCCAGCTGCGCCTTCACCGACATCCGCGCCGCGGGCCACAACTTCTTGTCGACGTCGGCATAGACCTTGCGGACCACCTTCATCGGCTTCGCCTTCTTCGCCGACACCCCCATCTCGTCGAGCGCGGCCTGGATCTGATCGATCCGTTCCTCACGGTGCGCCTTGTAGAAGCGCGCGACGGGTTCGAGCGTCGGATGATCGGGACCGTGCGCCGGCAGCAGCGCGGCCTCGGCACCGTCCACGATCAACCGGTTCAGCGAGCCCATGTAGTCGAGCAGACTGCCGTCGGACGGATCGATGACGGTGGTCCCGCTACCCAGGATCGTGTCACCGGTGAGGATGGCGCGCTGCCCCTCGTGCTCGACGAGATAGCTGACGGAGTCGCCGGTGTGGCCGGGCGTGAACAACACCGTGATGCGCAGACCTGCGACGTCGATGACCTCGCGATCACGCAGGGGTGCGGCGTCGCGGCAGTGCGACCGCAGGCGGGCACGGGTCGGCGCACCGGTCCGCTTGGCCAGCGCGTCGATGGCGCCGGTGTGATCGAAGTGCCGGTGGGTGATCAGGGTCAGCGCGATACCCGGTTGCGCCGCAACCCTTTTCACGTGCTTCTTGTGGCGGGGCGGGCCCGGGTCGACGACGACGCATTCCGTGCTGCCCGGCGCCCGCAGAATCCACGTGTTGGTGCCGTCGAGTTCCATCACACCGGGGTTGTCGCACAACAACACCGACGCGAACGGCGTCACCTCGCGCAGTACTCCGTAGGCGGGATGCACCGGGTCGGCGTCGGCAACAGCGTCGTCGGGGACCTCGCTGTCCCGAGGGCGGTCGTCAGGGGCGGTCATGGGGCCAGGGTAATGCCGCGCCGACACCGCGGGTGAGTCAGGCTCATCCGGCGATCAGATCGTAGGACAGCTTGGCCACCATGACGACCACGACGACGAGCAGCACCCACCGCACGAACCTGCTGCCCCGGCCCAGCGCCATGTGCGCGCCGACCTGCGCCCCCACGACATTGCCCACCGCCAGCGCCAATCCGAGCAACCACAACACGTGTCCCTGCGCGGCGAACACCGCGAGCGCCCCGAGATTGGTTCCGGTGTTGATCACCTTCGCCGTCGCCGAACTCTGCACGAAATCGGTACCCACCAACGCGGTCAGCGTGATGATCAGGAAGGTTCCGGTACCCGGACCCATGAGCCCGTCGTAGAAGGCCACGACGATCCCCGCGATCGCCAGCCCGCACACCACCGACCTGCGGGACCGCGTCCGCGAGACACCCGATCCGAACCCAGGATTGAGCGCGACGAACAACCCCACGGCCACCAGCATCACCAGGACGATCGGCGTGAAGACGTCGGTGGGCAACCGACTCGCCACGAACGCTCCCGCGCCCGAACAGACTGCGGCACAGACGAATACCGGCGCCAGACGACGCGCCCGCAGCGGCACGGTGCGCGAATAACGCCACGCCGCGGACGCGGTCCCGACGACCGCGGCCAGCTTGTTGGTCGCCAGCGCCGACGCCGGAACGATCCCGGGCGCACCGATCAGCAGAGCCGGGATGAGGATCAGACCACCCCCACCGACCACCGCGTCGACCCAGCCCGCGGCCACCGCGGCGACGATCAGCGCCGCGACGACCTCAGCACTCAAGCGTCAGCGACCTCGACCACGAGTTCGACCTCCACCGGCGCCCCCAACGGCAACTCGGTGACACCGACCGCGGAGCGGGCATGCACGCCTGCGTCCCCGAAGATCTCGCCGAGCAGGTCCGAGGCGCCGTTGAGGACACCGGGCTGCCCGGTGAAGCCCGGTGCCGACGCGACGAAACCGGTCACCTTGACCACGCGCACAATCGAATCCAGTCCAACGAGTCCGTTGATCGCGGCCAACGCATTGATGGTGCACTGCCGTGCGGCCGCCGTCGCCTCATCGGGTTTGACGACACCCTCCGCGCCGGTGCAGACCTTGCCGTGAATCGACAGTTCACCGTTGACGAAGGGCAACTGCCCCGAGGTGTAGACCAGGTTCCCCGACCGGACCGCCGGTACGTAATTGGCGACCGGGGTGGGGGCCGTCGGCAGCTCGATACCCAGCTCGTCGAGTCGCTGTGTCCAAGTGCCCATTGCCTCAGCCCTTCGGCCGCTTGAGGTAGGCGACGTGCTGCTCTCCGGTGGGGCCGGGCAGCACGCTGACCAGCTCCCAGCCGTCGGCGCCCCACTGATCGAGAATCTGTTTGGTGGCGTGGGTCAGCAGCGGAACCGTCACGTATTCCCAAGCGGTGACATCACTCATGACCCCAAGCCTAGGGCATCGAGGTGGCGTGCCCGCAGGCACGATCGGGCGAACAGACCTCACCGGAGTGACCCTGGACGACGACTGAGTCGATATGGTGAATCCGTGGTGTACGACACGCCCGGGGGCGACCAGACATCCAGCGGTCGGCAGAGCCGACCCCGACCTGACGGGGTCGCAGCGATTCTCGACGACGAGGAGGCGGTGACCGCACCGAACATCTGGCCGGACTCGGCCGCCAAAGCACGTCTGCACTTCGTCTCGGGTAAGGGCGGCACCGGCAAGACCACCGTCGCCGGCGCGCTCTCGCTGGCCCTCGCTGCCGCGGGAAAGCGCGTCCTACTCGTCGAATGCGAGGGGCGCCAAGGCATCGCGCAACTCTTCGACCTGCCGCCGCTACCGCCGACCGACACCCGCATCGCCACCGCCGAGGGCGGCGGCGAGGTGTGGGCGCTGGCCCTCGACATCGAGCATGCGCTGCTGGAATACCTCGACATGTTCTACAACCTGGGCTTCGCCGGCCGGGCGATGAAGCGGATCGGTGCGATCGACTTCGTCACCACGGTCGCCCCGGGGCTGCGCGACGTCCTGATCACCGGAAAGATCAAGGAACGCATCATCGCGACCAACAAGAAGGGCGTGCGGCTCTACGACGCCGTCGTCGTCGACTCCCCGCCCACCGGCCGGATCGGCAGCTTCCTCGACGTCACCAAGGCGATGGCGGACCTCGCCAAAACCGGCCCGATCCGCAACCAGAGCGAGGGGGTGGCACGGTTGCTGCACTCGGAGGAGACCGCGATCCACCTCGTCACCCTCCTCGAAGCGATGCCGATCACCGAGACCATCGAGGCCGTCGACGAGTTGCGCGGCAAGAACCTCCGAGTCGGCAGCCTGATCATCAACCGGGTGAACCCGATGCATCTGCCGTCCGATGAGATCGACGACATCGCCGAGGGCAACGTCGACGCACAGCGGGTCGCGTCCGGGCTCGCCGACGCCGGCATCGAGGCGAGCGAAGCCGATTTCGCCGGGTTGCTCACCGAGACGATCGAACACGCCTCGCGGCTGCAGGCGCAGCAGGTGGCCAAGGCTCAACTCGACGAGGTGGAGGTCCCGACGCTGGAACTACCCACCCTCGGCGACGGGATGGATCTCGGCGGCCTCTACGAACTGGCCAATCTGCTACAGAAAGCGGGTGCCTGATGCCCCTCGACCTGAAGATGGGCTCGGTGCTCGCCGACCCGGAGACCCGCGTGGTCATCTGCTGCGGCGCCGGCGGCGTCGGCAAGACCACGACCGCCGCGGCGATGGCCCTGCACGCCGCCGAACACGGCCGCACCGTCGCGGTGCTCACGATCGACCCGGCCAAACGGCTCGCGCAGTCGTTGGGCATGAGCGAGCTGACCAACGATCCCCAACCGGTGGCCATCGACGGCACCGGATCGCTCGACGCAATGATGCTCGATATGCGCCGCACCTTCGACGAGATGGTGCAGGAGTACTCCACACCCGACCGCGCCGCGGCCATCATGGAGAACTCCTTCTACCAGACTGTCGCCGAATCCTTCTCCGGCACACAGGAATACATGGCGATGGAGAAGCTCGGCAAGCTGCTGGAGACCAACCGGTGGGACCTGATCATCGTCGACACCCCACCGTCACGCAACGCCCTGGACTTCCTCGACGCACCGCAGCGCCTCGGGTCGTTCCTGTCTGGCCGGCTGATGAAGGTGCTCGTCGGCGGCGGCCGCGGCGTCGGCCGCATGGTCACCGGCGCGATGAGCCTGGCGATGCGCGGGGTCTCCACCATCATCGGCGGCGAGATGCTGCGCGACGTCGCGACGTTCGTGCAGTCACTCGACTCGATGTTCGGCGGCTTCCAGGACCGCGCGCTCAAGACCTACGAACTGCTCAAACAGCCCGGTACCCGCTTCGCGGTGGTCGCCGCGGCCGAGCCCGACGCCCTGCGCGAGGCGGCCTTCTTCGTCGATCGCCTCTCCGAGGAGTCGATGCCGCTGGCCGGGCTCATCCTCAATCGCACCCATCCCAATCTCACCGGCATCCCCGAAGAGGTCGCGCGGGTGGCCGTCGACAAGGCCGACGACGACCTCACGCGCGGCGTGCTGCTGGTGCACGCGGAGCGGGCCGCGACGGCCAAACGTGAGGTGCACCTGCTGGGACGGTTCACCTCTGCGCATCCGACGGTGCCGATCGTCGGAGTCCCGTCCTTGCCGTTCGAGGTGGCCGACCGCGTCGCCCTGCGCGCGGTCGCCGAGCAGATCACCGGTCGGGGCTGACCTCGATCCGCCTGGGACGCCGATGGATCGCCACCGCGTACTGACGATCCTGGTGGATCGCATCGCGATCGAGGACGGACAGATTCGCCCACCCGTGATCGGGGAGGTCATCGAATTCCCCCTGCGGTTCTGGGAGTACTCGACGAGCGAGACCGGGACCGATCAGCACGACGCGATGACCATCCGTGCCCGGCTCGAACCCTCCGGCCGGCCACCGCGGCGTTTCGGTCTCGCCGACGACTCCGAAGCCACCGATCATGCGGGGCGACAAGACCTCTGGTGGAGTGGACTCCTGCGCGGCGACGGCTGGACCGCGTCATGGGACGGACAACGGCCACGGACCGGACAGGTCGAACTGACCGGCACCTTTCACGGCGTCATGGGGATCGACGCCGCGGGATCGGTACGCGGGCGCGTGACCCGAGTGCAGGTCGTTTCACACTCGTGGCAGCGGGTTCCGCCGCCACGCCGATGGAGCCTGACTCCGGGGCGCCGGCCCACCTATCGTGAGGTCGACCGCGCGCCGCGATTCTTCACCGACGACCGGTTCGACGCCGACTGCCCGTCACCGACGGACGTCGACGCCGGCGCGCTGATCGATATCGACCTCGACGACGTCGGACCGTATCCACTGCGTCCGCCGGCCGTCATCGCCGAGGTCTCCGCTGCCGGCGACGACCTGTGGGCGCTGGATGCGGTTCTGCCGCTGGTATTTCGGATCGACTCCGAACGTCGGGCAAGCGAGTACCTGTTTCCCGGCCCGGTGCGATACGGGCGGTCGGTGTGGGCGACGCCCACCGGATGCTGGATCGGCGGTCCCGACGGTACCCACCGCCTGACGCCGGGAGAGCCTGCACGGACCGTCGACGACACCCCGGTCGTCGCGGGAGCCGTTGTGGGCGAACACTATCTGGCCTGCGGTGGCGCGGGTCGGTGGAGCATCCTCGGTCCGGGCGGGGAATCACGCAGTGTCGAGGGCCCCACCGCCGTGGTCACCGCGGCGATCGCCGACGGCGATACGTTCGTCGTCCTGCTGCATTCACCGAGCCCGCACACCGACGGCGTGGTGCTGGTGCGCGTCGGCCTCGACGGCGCGATGCATGTGGGCGATCCGGTGATCCTCGACGACCACCACGACCGACCCTCGCTGCTCACCTCCCCACTCGGGATCGCCTGTTACGACAGGTTCGTCACCCTGGCACCGACTCTCGAAGCGACTGACACACAGCATGTTCCACGGCAATTCTTCGACGCCGGAACCGTCGGCGACGGGCTGTGGACCCTCGGTCACCCGCCCGACGGAACGGCGCGGTCGGGGTGGTGGCCACTACCCGGACCCACCGAGTACGACCACGGCCGCGGCCGGTTCTGGTTGCTCACCGTCCTCGACCGGGACGGTCTCACGCCGATACTCAGCGCCCCGGTGCTCTCGTCCACCGTGTCGGTCACACGCACCGACGACGGGACGCTCTGGGTGGCGGCCGGCGGGGTGCTGCAGATCCTGCGGCCGGGGACCATGCAGTGGCCGGAGCCGGTCGATCTCGGCCTGCGGTGAATGGTGCGTCCCGAACGGCCCTGTCCCCAACGATGCTGTCCCCCGAACGGACCACACACCCCCGGACACGACATCACCGGCGGGACACTCCCGCCGGTGATGTGAGTTTGTGGGTCCGGGTCAGCCCGCGACGCGCTGACGGCGACGCTGCGCCTCGAAGAACGCCGACCACGAGGTGACCTCGGGGTGCTGGCGCAACAGCGCCCGACGCTGGCGTTCGGTCATGCCGCCCCACACTCCGAATTCGACGCGGTTGTCGAGAGCGTCGGCGCCGCACTGCAACTGCACCGGGCAGTGCCGACAGATCGTGGCAGCCTTGCGCTGCGCTGCACCCCGCACGAACAGGTCATCCGGGTTCTCTCCGCGGCACCGCGCCTGCGACACCCAGGTCAACCGCGCCTCGTCTGCCGATACTGCCGCTGTTGCCATCGTTATCGCCCCTGTCTGTCGTTGTCTGCGACGACCACGTCACCGCACTGCGACTGCAACCCGCTTGCTCACCTGGACAATTGATCGAGTTTGATATCTCTAACACTCTGCCGCATCGGCTGTTAAGTGAGTCACATTCTGCCCTCAATCTAGGGATCTGTGCATGCCACCGCAACCCCTGAGGCCGAAAAACTGGCACAACCGTGCAGACTCTCAACGAAACACCTGGTCATCGCCACCGACCCCGCCGGTGCCATGCGCGGCGACGCGGGCTGCGAGGGTGTTGAGGAAATCACACGTATTCTGTCGGGGTGCCGATCTCGAAGAAGCTTGGGCCGCTCGCTGCCGCTTGCGTGCTGGCCGGCGTGCTCGTCGCCGGACTCCTGTATCCGGTCGCCAGCGGGGTGGGACTGGTGTCCAACAGAGCCGCTTCGGCAGTCGAGAATGTCTCGTCGGAATTGCTCAACGGCACCCTTCCCCAGGTCTCGACGATGACCGACGCGGCGGGCAACCCGATCGCGCTGTTGTTCGACCAGTACCGCTACGAGGTCGGCTACAACGACATCTCGCCCGACATGGTCGCCGCGATCATCTCCATCGAGGACCGCCGTTTCCTCGAGCACGACGGCGTCGACTGGAAGGGCACCATCCGCGCCGCGCTGAAGAACTCGTCCTCGGGTGAGGTCCAGCAGGGCGCGTCGACGCTGGATCAGCAGTACATCAAGAACTATCAACTCCTCGTGCTCGCGCGGACCGAGGCCGATCGGGAGGCAGCCACCGAGACCACCCCGGCACGCAAGCTGCGTGAGGTCCGGATGGCGCTGACGATGGAGCAGTCGCTCACCGAGCAGGCCAAACGCAAGGGCCTCTCCGACGCCGCGGCCAAGCAGGAGGCCAAGAAGCAGATCGTCACGCGGTATCTCAACGTGGTGCCGTTCGGCAACAACGCCTACGGCATCGAGGCCGCGTCGCAGGTGTACTTCAACAAGCACGCCAAGGACCTCACCGTCGAGCAGGCCGCACTGCTCGCGGGCATGGTGCAGTCGAGCAGCGCGCTCAACCCGTACACCAATCCGCAGGCTGCGCTGGCACGACGCAACACCGTGCTCGACACGATGATCCAGAACTTCCCCAACCGCCGCGACGAGCTGACCGCGGCCAAGGCCAAGCCGCTCGGGGTGGTCCCCAATCCCAACATCCCCACCCAGGGGTGCATCGGCGCCGGCAACAACGGATTCTTCTGCGACTACGCGCTGCAGTTCCTCGCCGCCAACGGCATCTCCCGCGACTCGGTGATGCGCAGCGGATACATCATCAAGACCACCCTCGACCCCGACGTGCAGCGTTCGGTCGAGCGCGCGGTGCAGACCCAGGCCGATCCGCACGCCGACGGCGTCGCGAGCGTGATGAGCGCGATCCGGCCGGGCACCACCGCCCATCCCGTGCTGGCGATGGCGTCGAGCCGCGACTACGGGCTCAATCAGAATGCCGACCAAACCGTGCAGCCGCAGCCGTTCTCGCTGGTCGGTGACGGTGCGGGCTCGGTGTTCAAGGTGTTCACGACGGCCGCGGCGATGGAGCAGGGCCTCGGCACCGGCTCCAACATCCCGGTCCCGTCGACACTGGCCGTGCAGGGCATGGGCAGCAGCGGCGGCTCCAACGGGTGTCCTGCCGACAGCTACTGCGTCAAGAACGACGGCCGCTATCCGGCGTCGATGTCGGTCTCCCAGGCGCTGGCCCAGTCACCGAACACCGCCTTCGTCAAGCTGTTGCAGCAGACCGGGGTGAAGCCGACCGTCGACATGGCCGTGCGCCTGGGTCTGCGCTCCTACAACACGCCGGGCACATCCGGTGACGGCGACAAGTCGATCGCCCAGTACGTCAAGGACGGCAACTTCGGTTCGTTCACCCTCGGCCCCTTCCCGGTCAACGGACTCGAGCTGTCAAATGTGGCGGCCACCCTGTCCTCGGGCGGGGTGTGGTGCCCGCCCAACCCGATCGGCTCGATCAGCACCATCAAGCGCGACGAGAACAGCAACGCGGTGCCCGGCCCCGACGGCGCACCGGTACTGACCACGGTGCCGTTCAACGCACCGGGATGTGACCGCGTCGTCGAGCAGGGTCTGGCCAACACTCTGGCCAATGCGATGAGCTTCGACGACCGAGGCGGTGGCACCTCGGCGGCGGCCGCCGGCTCGACCGGCTGGAACCTGCCGGTGTCGGCGAAGACCGGCACCACCGAGGCGCACCGCTCGGCGGCGTTCCTCGGCTTCACCAACAACATCGCCGGGTCGGTCTACGTCTACAGCGACGGTCCCAACCCGGAGGGCATCTGCACCAGCCCGCTGCGGTCCTGCTACGACGGCAACCTCTACGGCGGATACGAGCCGGCACGCACCTGGTATTCGGCGGTCCTGCCGGTCGCGAACAAGTTCGGTCCGACGAGCCTGCCACCGCAGGATCCGCAGTACGTGTCCGGCAACAGTCGCGGACGGGTCCCCGACGTCACCGGTCTGACCGCGAGCGACGCGACCGCCCGGCTGCAGGCTGCCGGCTTCAAGGTCACCCAGCTCGAGATCGACTCCCCGCGCCCGCAGGGCACCGTGGTGTTCACCGCCCCGTCGGACTCGGCGTTGCCGGGGAGCACGATCACGATCTACGTGAGCAACGGACGTCAGTCCGCGGGCGGCAGCAACGGTCCGACCCAGACGACGGTGCAGGTACCCGGCGTCGGGCCGGTGGTGATCGATCTGCCCGGCTGAGGTCGAGTCGCCGGACGGGTTGTCCGTCACGACTCTGACGCGTGCCCTCGGGCGGCGCGTATCCTGAGGAAATGTCCATCCTCGATTCTTCGACCCGGTCCTGGCGCGTGGACGGCCTTCTCCCCACGTCGACGGCAGCACGGACGCTTGCCGTCGGTGCGGGGGCTGCCGCTGCCGGACTGCTCTACTCGACGCTGATCGAGCGCAACGCATTCACCTTGCGTCACACCACGATGGCGGTGCTCGAACCCGGCGCCACCCCGTTGCGGGTCCTGCACATCAGCGACCTGCACATGATGCCCAACCAGCGACTCAAGCAGGCCTGGGTGTCCGAACTCGAAGCGCTCGAACCGGACCTGGTGATCAATACCGGCGACAACCTGGCGCATCCACAAGCGGTGCCCGCGGTGATCCAGTCCCTCGGCGGATTGCTTTCGCGCCCCGGCCTTTTCGTGTTCGGGTCGAACGACTACTTCGGTCCGACACCGAAGAATCCGTTCAAATACTTCAAAACCGAACACAAGCGCACGCACGGCGATCCCCTGCCGTGGCAGGATCTGCGGGCCGCGTTCGTCGAGCGTGGCTGGCTCGACGCCACGCACTCGGTGCGCGAACTCGAGGTCGGCGGGGTGCGGGTGGTCGCGGCAGGTGTCGACGACCCGCACATCGAACGCGACCGCTACGACACCATCGCCGGACGGCCCAATCCGCTCGCCCAGCTGCGTCTGGGTCTGACGCATTCACCCGAACCACGGGTCCTCGACCGCTTCGCCGAAGACGGATACGACCTCGTGCTCGCCGGGCACACCCACGGCGGCCAGCTGTGTCTGCCGCTCGTCGGTGCGCTCGTCACCAACTGCCACCTCGATCGCTCCCGGGTCAAGGGCGCCTCGGCTTGGGGGTCGACGATGAAGCTGCACGTCAGCGCAGGTCTGGGTACCTCGCCGTATGTTCCGGCACGGTTCTGCTGCCGGCCCGAGGCCAGTCTGCTCACCCTCACCCCGGTCTCTCACGGCGACGCCGAATTCGACGAGGACCACTCGCTGCCGCAGTTGGCCACCGACGCGCGCTGACGCGATGCCGGCAATGTCGACGCCTCCTCGCGTCCTGGCATTCGACACCTTCGGGACGGTCACCGACTGGCTCGGCGGTATCAGCGCCGCAGTGGCGCGTTCCGTGCCCGGGGTCGATGCGGTCGAGTTCGCGCGGCAGTGGCGAGCCCGCTACTCTCCCGCCATCGCTCGCGTCGAGGCCGGTGAGACCGGCTGGCGCGGACTCGACGACCTGCAGGCCGACACCCTGACCGAGGTCGCCGCACAGTTCGGCGTCGCGATCGGCGCCGACCGTGCCGCCCACCTCGTGCACGCCTGGCGCGAGATCCCCGGGTGGCCGGACTCGGCGCGCGGCCTGGCTCGTCTGCGACGTCGATTCACGGTGTGCGCGTTGAGTAATGGGAGCGTCGCATTGCTCACCGAGATGGCCAAACGCAACGGCTTCGGCTGGGATTTCATCGGCGGCTCGGATCTGTGGCATCACTACAAGCCGGCGCCGCAGACCTATCTCGGGCTGGCCGGACTGATGGAAGCGCGGCCCCACGAGGTGATGATGGTCGCGACCCACCAATCCGATCTCGACGCCGCCCGCTCCCACGGGTTACGGTCGGCCTTCATCGAGCGTCCCCTCGAGTGGGGTGACCCTGCGCTCAAAGACGATTCGGGCTCGCCGGACAATGAACTTCACGCCCGAGACCTCGACGACCTGGCCGATCAGCTGGGGTGCTGAGGGGTGCACGCGCGTTTCATCCTTTTCGGGTGATGTGACCGGCGCCGTTCGCATGTGACGATCACGACGCAGTCACTCCCGAAAGGCTCGTGATGACGTCACCCGATTCTCACCATCACCCGGTCCGCCAGGGGTTCGCCGGCGGAGCCACGATCGGCGCCGCCGCACTCCTGCTCGTCGTCGGCATCATCGGTCTCGCCGAGGGCATTTCGGCCGTCGTCAAGGACGAGTTGTTCGTCGTCGGCCCGCAGTACGTCTACCAGCTCAACCTGACCACGTGGGGCTGGATCCACATCATCCTCGGCATCATCGCAATCCTCATCGCCTTCGGCATGTTCGTCGGCGCGACCTGGGCCCGCGTGAGCGCGGTGATCATCGCGTCGCTGTCGATCATCGCCAATTTCCTCTGGATTCCCTACTTCCCGTGGTGGTCGATCCTCATCATCGCCGTCGACCTCGTCGTGATCTGGGCGGTCTGCACCTGGCAGACCGACTGAGGGCATAGCACGGCGTCAATCCCCGAACGTCCCATGTCGTCCCGCGCCCTGCGCGAATCGTGTTGCCCCGGTGACGGTATCGGCCTGGATCGACTGCAGGCCGTGCAGGTATTCGTTGTGGATGCCGTCGGGTTCGGCCATGCCTTCCTGCTCGAGCGCCGAGAGCCGGTCGTGGCGAAGGCAGGTCTGCGGGAACGCGGCGAGTTCATGCGCCAGTTCCACCGCCCGCTCCAGGGACGTCCCGGACGGCACGAGCCGATTCACCAGCCCCATGTCGAAAGCTTCACGCGCCGGCACCGCGCGGCCGGTGAGAATGAGGTCCATCGCCCGACTCGACCCGATGAGATGCGGCAACCGGACGGTGCCGCCGTCGATGAGCGGCACTCCCCAGCGTCGGCAGAACACGCCGAGCACCGCGTCGTCGTCGGCGACCCGTAGATCGGCCCAGATCGCCAGTTCCAATCCGCCCGCGACCGCGTGTCCGGAGATGGCGGCGATCACCGGCTTGCCCAGTCGCAGTCGCGTCGGTCCCATCGGCCCGTCTCCGTCGGCCTCCACCCGATTACGGGTGCTGTCGTCCGCGATGGCCTTGAGATCGGCTCCCGCGCAGAAGGTTCCGCCCTCCCCGTAGAGCACGGCCACCGACGCGCCCTCGTCGGCGTCGAAACGACGGAACGCGTCGGCGAGCGCCTGCGCGGTCGGCCCGTCGACGGCGTTGCGCCGCTCGGGTCTGTTGAGGCCGAGAATCCGCACCGGCCCGTCGGAACGTTCGAGGATCGTCTGAGTGCTCACCACTCCGATCATGCCCCCACGACCGCTGAGATGATTCGATCCGCCCGTGAGCGGGTACCCGAGGCCCATGGCCAACTATCGAGTGATCAATCCCAAGGGTTCCGTCGTCGCCACCCGCGACATCGACAACGCCGACGACGCGCACGCCTGGTTCATCGACCAGAAAGCCGACAACACCGAGCTCGGCTGGCGCATGGAGGTCGAGCACGACGGCGACTGGGCGTTCTTCGACGATTCCGAGGGTGCCGGCAACGGGTGAGGTGATGGGCGCGGCATCACGGCACGTCAGCAAAACGAGGAGGCCCTGACCAGGATTTCTCCTGGCCAGGGCCTCTTCTGCAATCTCAACCTTGCGTCGGGGTGGCGGGATTCGAACCCACGACCTCTTCGTCCCGAACGAAGCGCGCTACCAAGCTGCGCCACACCCCGTGTGCAACCTGCGATAGCTTACCCCCGATGATGCCCGGGTACTAAATCGCCTGGTAGACCGCCAAAACGGGGGCTGCGGCCCCCCGTGGGCGCCCACTGGGCGAAAGCGACGAACAGGCGCCGGAAATCCGATTACGCTGATTCACGAATCGTGCAATAACGACGGAAGGGATGGCTGTGATGAGCCAGGGGTTCGACGACGAGGCCGCCGAGTCGGCCGTCAAACAGGGTTTCGCCTTCGGGCTCACGATCGTCGCGGCGGCTCTGCTGTTCGTCGCCGGCGTGATCTCGGTCTTCGTCGGGATCTCGGCACTCAACAAGGACACATTGCTCGTCCTCGGCCAGGATTACGTCTTCGAGTTGAATCTGACAGCCTGGGGCTGGATTCACATCGTCATCGGCGTGTTGGCGGTCATCATCGCGGGTGGGCTGGCCATCGGCGCCGACTGGGCGCGGGTGGCGGCGATCATCATCGCCGCGCTGTCGATCATCACCCAGTTCCTGTGGCTGCCGCACTACCCCGCATGGTCGATCCTCATCATCGCGCTCGACGTCATCCTGATCTGGGCGGTGTGCTCGTGGAACCCGCGCCAGGTGACGCACGGTCGCACAGCCGGGCGCTGAGCCGACGCGGGACCGGACGCAGGGCGGGCAGTTCCCCACCCATCCGGGACCGGGGTCGGCGGCGAATCACCGCTCGTCCGGTACCGACGACCGAAGGGATTCCCGACCATGCCGCTCCTGCGCATGCCACACACTCGCAGAACCGTCCGCCTCCTCGTACCGCTCCTGGCCGTCCTCGGGGCCGTGGTGGCGTTGGTCGCCACCCCCGCGACCGCCGAAGCCGCGCCGGTCAAGCCGGTCACCAAGCTCGACGTCACGCGATATCTCGGCACGTGGTGGCAGCAGGCGACCATCCCGTCGTTCTTCGGTGTGCGCTGCGCGAAGGACACCAACGCCACCTACACCCAGATCAACGCGACGACCATCGGCGTTGACAACAAGTGCACCTCGTTCACCGGTCAGCCCGACGGCATCAAGGGCAAGGCGACCGTCCTCGATCCGACCACGAACGCGCAGTTGGCCGTGAGCTTCCCGGGGATTCCGAACACCATCAACACCGGGAACTTCCCCAATTACATCGTCACCTGGGTCGGTGACGCCGACGGCAACTCCGCGACCGGTCCGAAGGCAGCAAAGAGCAACGAGCCCTACCAGTATGCGATCGTCGGTGATCCGACCCGTCTCTCCGGATTCGTCCTCAGTCGCCAGAAAGTGCTGACCACCGCACAGCTGCGGATGCTGGAACGGCGCACCGCGGAGGCCGGATTCAACACGTGCACCTTCCTGATCTCTCCCACGACCGGTGGCCGATCGGATTATTCGCCGCTCTGCACCGTCTGACACCGAACGTCCCGCATACCGTCTCCACCCCCGCACGCCGCCCCGTCCGGATTGTCTTCCGGTCGGGGCGGTGTGCGGAGACGTAGCCTTGTCGGGTGACCCCGACCACCGGTGACCCGGCCCGATCCGGTCGCGTCGAGCGACTCCTCGCCGACACCTACCGCATCGCCGACGAGGTCCTCTACCCCGCGGCCGGCGACGTCGACCACAGCAGCATCGTTCCCGACTCCCACTGGCGCGAGCTCGCCGACGCCGGGCTCTATGGACTGGTCACCGGCGATCCGCCACTCGAACTCACCACCGTTCTGGAGATCGGGGAGGTGCTCGCGAGTGGATGCCTACCCACCGCGTTCACCTGGCTGCAGCATCACGGGGTGGTGATCTCGTTGTCGGGCACCGACAACGACACGCTGCGGGATCGGTATCTCGATGCGACCGTCGCCGGCCGCGTCCGGGCGGGAGTGGCCTACGCCGGTGTCGTCCCGACCCCGCCCCGGATGACGGCCGCACGCACCGAGGGCGGCTGGATTCTCGACGGGTACGCACCGTTCGTCAGCGGCTGGGGCATCGTGCACATCCTGCAGATCTCGGCCCGGGATGTACAGACCGACGACGTGATCGCGGCGATCGTCGATGTCACCCAACCGGTTCCGGGGATCGCGGTGACCCCGACCCACCTGTCGGTGTGCAACGCCACGCGGACGGTGTTCCTGAGAGTGGAGGGAGTGCGGGTCGACGACGCCGACATCGTCTCTCGCGTCAGCCTCGAGCAATTCTTCGCCACCCAGATCACCGGCCTACGCATCAACGGCATCCTTCCGTTCGGCATCCTGCGTCGTGCCACGGCCCTGCTCGAACGCGGCAGCGAGGTGAAAGCCGCTCGGACACTTCGAGAACGGGCCGGCGAGGTCCGCGCGCGCCTCGACAATGCGCTCGGCGCCGGTGACCCCGGGCCGATGATCGACGCGCGCGCCGACGCCGCCCGTCTCGCCGTCGACGCCGCCTCCGCGCTGGTCTCCGCCGACGGTGGCCGCGCCCTGCTGTCCGGCAACGACGCGCAACGTCTGGCCCGCGAATCCATGTTCACCCTCGTCGCAGCCAGTCGCCCGCAAGTGAAAGATCTTCTGGTGCAGCAGTTCAGCGGGAGCTGATCAGCTCACCGCGCAGAGCCGTAGTCCCGCAGGAACAATGCCTCGGCCAGCGCCATGTGCTCGATCTCGGACGGGTCGACGCTCTCGTTGGGCGCATGGATCAGGCAGCGCGGTTCCTCGACCCCGAAGAGCATGATCTCGGCGTCGGGAAAGGTGTTCTGCAGCACGGTACACAGCGGGATCGATCCACCCTGCCCCTGCTGCACGACCTCGGCTCCGTAGGCGGTGCTCAACGAACGCGAAATCGCCTCGAACGCAGGCCCATCGGTCGAACCCGAAAACGGCGCCCCGATCGCCTCACGCTCGACCGACACCCGCACATGCCACGGCGCGACGGCGTGCAGGTGGGCGATCAGCGCATCCTGGGCGGCCGCCGGATCCATGCCGGGTGGCACACGCAGGTTGATGCGCGCACGGGCCCGCGGGACGACCGACGCCGACGAGCCGACCACCGGCGGGCAGTCGATACCCAGCACGGTCGCCGCCGGGCGGGCCCACACCATCTCCGCGATCGATCCCGACCCGAGCACCCCGACCCCGTCGAGAACCGTTGCGTCCTTACGGAACTGGCTCTCTCGGTAATCGATGCCCGTCCACACCTGATCGGAGTCGAGCCCGGTGACGGTGGTGTTGCCCGCATCGTCACGCAGCGTGGCCAGCATGGCGATCAGGGCGGCGAGCGCATCCGGCGCCGCACCTCCGAACATTCCGGAATGCATTGCCGAGGAGAGCGTTTCGACGCTGACGACGACGTTGGCGATCCCGCGCAGACTCGTCGTCAGAGTGGGGCGACCCACTTCGATGTTGCCGGAATCGAGGATGAGGATCGCGTCGGCGCGCAACAGCTCGGGGTTCTTGGGAACGAAATCCTCGATGCCGCCGGAGCCCTGCTCCTCGGACCCCTCACCGATGATCTTGACGTTGACGCCGAGGTCGTCGCCGATCGCCCGCAGAGCAGTCAGGTGCACGGCGATGTTGCCCTTGCAGTCGGCCGCACCGCGGCCGTACCAGCGGCCGTCGCGTTCGGTCAGCGTCCACGCCGGTGAGTCCCACGCATCGGCATCGAGGGGCGGCTGCACATCGTGGTGGAAGTACAGCAGTACCGTCGGTGCGTCAGCCGGTCCGGGGATGTGTCCGGTCACCGCCTGCGATCCGTCGGCGGTGACGTGCGCCGCGACGTCGGACACGCCGGCCTCGGTGAAGGTCTCCTGCAGCCAGTCGACCATCCGAGCGCAGTCGGCGGGCGCGGGCGCGGCGGGGTCGTATACCGATTCGAAGGCCACCATCTCCGTGAGATCCGTGTGTGCCCTTCCCATCAGGTCGTGCACACGGTCTGCAAGCGCATCGTCGGTCACGTCGGTTCCTCTCGTCGTCGGCCGCCTCGACGCCACGCGCATGCCCGCGCGGCGAGGTCGTGTCCCCAAGTTAACCCTTCTGGTCGGCACCGACCGATCGGCGCAGCGACGACTGGGCACCACTCACCTGAGCGAGTTGCAGACCGCGCCAAAGACGTACACGGGACGCTGCCGCGAAGTCATCGGCCGCACAATCGGGAAACCACTACGCTGTGGTAACGGAACGAAGGCGACGCATCACTGTGAGCTCGTCCTGCCACATTCAGACCGAGATCGGTATGAATGTCTCAACCGGTGCCCAGCGGTCGTTCGATACAGCGCAATCTGCACCAGCGGAGCGAACCACACGCTGCCTCTCGATGAGGAGTACACTAAGTGACAGCCGGAGTCTCATATCTGACGGATTTCCGTTAACGCTTCCGGCGTCGCAAGGGCCGCTGTCGCTGTGGCCAGTCAGGTGAACTTCAATGATCACCACGTCTCGTATTCTCAATACTGCTCCACGCAGCCGCCTCTATGGGCACATGCGTGACTATCACAGGGCGCGTCCAGGACATTCCTCCCGCCCGGAAAGAATCGTCTCGGGCATCCAGGAAGAAGACTCCCGGGCAGTCACGGGCGATCTACTGGCCGAGTGGGACATCCTGTTCCACCCAGAGACCAGCCCGGCTACCACTGCCCAAAGTGCAATCGGCGACGTCCTGGCCCGACGGACAGTCCGTCGGGCGCGCCACTCTCGGACATCCATCCTCGATGGGGATTCCCACCCCGTCATTCTGCTGGCCACCGACGTCCCCGTGACCGAAGCCGCCCAGGTATGGCGACGAGTGATGCTCACCGCGGAACGTGGTGGAACGCTTTCAGACGTCCTGTTCCAAGCGGACTCCGCACGCCGATGACAGCACGCGCCGATCTACCGCCCATCACGCGAAAACTCAACGCCGACCTCATCGCTACCCAACGCCGCAACTCAGTGGACGCCGAAACTGCCACCGCCCTCAGGAGCCTGAGCGCGATCGTCCTCTGCGCGGTCGCCGAACTGGAAAACGATCTGATCATCACTGCGGCGGCATCCCATACACAGCCAGGAACGAGTCGCCATGATTGATAGAGTCTCACCAAGAGCGCCCAAATGCCGGTACGCAAAGCCATCGTCGGCAATGCGTACAGCACACACGGCGGCATCATCATGATTGTTATCGTCGGGGCGATCATTCTCCTCGCTGCTGTTATCGTGATTATCGCCAGCGTCGCAACCAATAGCGGCACCACACATACGTTGGCCCCCGACAGTTTCTCTGTTCTCGGCTACCACATCACCGGCTCAACTGGAACCTTGCTGCTCTACGGAGTCGTACTCGGAGCCATCGCAATGCTCGGGATCGCAACGATCCTGGTCGGGGCCCGACGATCGTCTCGACGCGGCCACGCTGCACGCCGCGACCTCAAACACTCCAGGCAAGAAGCCAAGAAGCTCAGCCACGCCCGTGACGATATGGTGACAGACCACACCATCGACCCACCCACACGCAGCCGCGAAGGGCGCCCTTCGTGACCTTGGCAAAGGACAGACCATGGCCACAGTCACCACTCGGTCTGACAAGGAATATATCGATCGACACTCCAAAGACCGGAGAATTCACACACTCCGACCCTCAGCCATGACGCTCACTTCCGAACGCGCATCCGATTACTCGGACGGAACAACGGAGACGTGGTGGGCCACCAGACGGAGCGAGTATCGCGGCATGGAAATCGCAACAACGGTCAAGACCATACAGCGAGCCGATAGCGAACTCACCAACCAAGACGTCGCCCTACTCATCAGCGACCACACCACCCCACGGACAATAAATATCCCAGTGTCAATTCTTGAACATGTGATTGCCACTCTCCAGGCTGCGAGGGCAGACGTCTCACTGGTGTGGGAACACGTGACGAAGTAGCGTTCGCTCTGTTCATTGCGGGCCGAGGGGTTACCACCGGCAAGACGTCCGAAGCACTCTCGTGTCTTGAACGAATGGATAGAGCTCACTGTCGCTCGTCGGACCTGTTCTGAGCGATGAGCGAGGTGACTCTGCACACTCAAACTAGCCTCGGCCTTTCACGGTGATTTCGTGTCGTGAATAAAGAATGGTGCCCTGACCTGGGATGATTGAACTTGCGAAGGTATCAATCGGACCAGTTCGAGGAGCACCATTCAGGTGAGTAAGTGTACGTCGTGGTACCCGTCGTTGTCTGTAGATGGTTCCGGAAGCGGGGTGGTGTCGCACGCCGGGGCGACGGTCCTGCTGCGGTGCGCCGAGAAAACCGGTCTGATCAGCGGATTGTCGACGGTGTTGGCGCCGTGGCGCAAGCCTCTGGCCACTCACGATCCGGGCAAGATCCTGCTCGACCTCGCCATCGCGGTCGCCCTGGGCGGCGATTGCTTGGCTGATATCAACCACGTCCGTGCGGATCCGGGCGTGTTCGGGCCGGTCGCCTCGGATCCGACGGTGTCGCGGCTGATCTCCACGCTGGCCACCGACGCACCGGCCGCCTTGTCGGCGATCAACGCTGCTCGCGCCGCCGCGCGGGCGCAGGCGTGGACCGCGGCCGGCACCGCAGCCCCTAACCATGACCGCGGTGTGCGGCATCCGTTGATCATCGACCTCGACGCGACGCTGGTGACCGCACACTCCGACAAAGAGCACGCCACCCCAAACTGGAAGAAAGGGTTTGGTTTTCACCCGCTATGCGCGTTCGCCGACCACCAAGCCGCCGGCACAGGGGAACCCCTCGCAATCATGTTGCGGCCAGGTAATGCCGGGTCGAACACCGCCGCCGATCACATCGCCGTCGTCGAGCAGGCCCTGGCCCAAGTACCCGGCATCGATGGTTACCGGGTGGGCAAAGCCGTGTTGATCCGTACCGATTCGGCCGGCGGTACCCACGAATTCCTCGACTATCTGACCAGACGGCGGCTGGCCTACTCGGTCGGATTCGGACTCACCGACACCATCGCCGAGATCATCGACCGACTGTCGCCGCAGGCGTGGACGCCGGCCTACGACGCCGACGGGGTCGAACGCGACGGGGCGTGGGTGGCGGAATTGACGGGCATGCTGGATCTTTCGGGCTGGCCCGAGGGCATGCGGGTGATCGTCAGGAAGGAGCGCCCGCATCCGGGGGCGCAGTTGCGGTTCACCGACTCCGACGGCATGCGACTGACCGCGTTCGCCACCAACACACCCCGCGGCCAGCTGGCCGAGCTCGAACTGCGCCACCGGCGGCGGGCGCGTTGTGAGGACCGCATCCGCACCGCCAAAGACTGCGGACTGACGAACCTTCCGCTACACGGGTTCGATCAGAACCGCATCTGGTGTGCCATCATCGCGCTCGCGTGCGAGGTGATCGCCTGGACACAGATGCTCGCCTTCGACACCACCCCAGCCCGACGGTGGGAACCCAAACGGCTACGACTACAAATCTTTTCGATCGCCGCCCGACTGACCCGTCACGCGCGACGGACCCGACTCAAACTCGCCGCCACCGCACCCCACCTCCAGTTGCTACTCGACGGACTCACCCGACTCGCAGCACTTCCCAACCCCGGCTGACCCGCTGGCCAACCTGACCACCGACTGAAAGGACAACGCACTTCGGGGCCGTGAACCCCGACGCCCACCGACGCTCGGCCACACACTCACGGCCCCGGTCCGGAATCCGGTCCTCAGACCACCCCACCGGACCAACTCACGCGGCGAGCGTCACCCCGCGAAACATCGAGGCTAGCTCACAGAGGACTCGGCGAAGGACTGCACGATCGCCTGCGCGCGACGAGGGCTCAGTCAACCAGCGAGGAGTCCTCGGCGGGATCGAGGATCGGCCGTCCCGGCCTCCGCGTCGGCGGCGTCGAGTCGGCGACGACGGTCATCTGCCGTCGATACTCTGCCGGGGTCAGACCGAGTTCGGTCCGGAATCTGCTGCGCAGGGTGGCGGCCGAGCCGAATCCGCTGGCGGCGGCGATTTCGGCGAACGTGTGTCGTTGCGGCGCCACCAACAGACCCTGCGCGCGGGCGATTCTCCTCTCGGAGATCAAGTCCGACAACGACTTCGACGAGTCGGTGAAATGCCGGTATAGATGACGCCTGCTGATGTTGAGTTCCCGGGCGATGTCGGCGACACCGAAGGTGGGGTCGGTGTGGCGGCGTGCGATGAGGTCGTCGACCGCCGCCCGCATCACCAGCGAATTGTCGCGGACCCGAAACAGATCTGTGCGCTGGTTGTCGAGAACGGCGCGCACAAGATCGATCGCCGCCAGTTCGACGTCGGGATCGAACGACGGCGCCCGTGTCAGCGACGAGAGGGCCAGTTCGCGCACGAACTGCGCGGTGGCCCGGCTCAGCAGGGTCTGGACGCGGACGGTTCGCCGCCCGAACTCCTCGCCCAGACTCTCGACGGGGATCACCACCCCGGCCGGGTCCGCCGGACCCGTGACCTCGATCACCGCCGGCTCCACAAGGGGGTACACGACGAGTTGTCCGGGACCGTACGTGGTCTGTTCCTCGCCGCGACGGATGGTGATCGACCCGGAGAAACGGGTGACCAGAACGGCAACACCGGGTTCGGAGTCGACCGTGCGTCGGTGATCTCGGTGTCGTCCATCCTGTTCGAACACACCCGGCGCGACGAGCGCACAGTACGCATGCAGGTGACGCAAGGGCCGCGCCGCGAGAACGAGATCGAAGGCCAGCGCGTCGCCGACGACTCGCGCGCACACGAGATTCGACGCGCCGGCCTGCCCACGCAGGCGCACCGCATCGCCCGCGTCGTCGACCCCGAGACCGACCTCGGGTCACCACGCCCCGCACCATCAGTGCTCGCACGTCGGCTGTCGGCGAGCGAGCGACGGTATTCGTTCGGAGCGACGGCGAATGCCGCACGGAATCGATTGCGCAAGGTCGCCGCTGATGGAAGCCAGATGCGGCGGCGATCGAATCCAGGCCCGCACCCTCGCGGTAGGCCAGCAGTTCGCGCGCGCGTTCCAGGCGGCGCGTCGCGATCATCGTGGCCGGCGAGTCATCGGTGTCGCCGAAGTAGCGATACGGATGTCGCCGACTCATGTGCAGGGTCTTCGCGATCGTCTCCGCGCTGAACTCCGGATCTCGGAAATGATGATCGATCAATGCCCGCGTGGCCTCGCGCACGTACACCGGGTCGGTGCAGACGCGGTCGGGCGACTGATCGGCCTGCCTGCGGGCGAGTATCGCCCGGACGAGGTCGATCACGGCCAGTTCCCGTGTCGAGGTCCACATCGGCACCGCGTGCGGCGACGTCGACCGCGAAGTTGCGAATGAACGCCGCAGCCGCACAGGCCAACGGCGTCCCGGTGACCACGGGGGGCGATCGGGACGCCGACGAGTCTCTGCCCAGTGATTCGACGGGAATCCAGACACCTGCGAGATCGGCGACCTCCTCGGAGGTCTGCTGGTACGGCTCGTTGTTGTCGAAGATCACGATGTGCGCGGGCGCCCGATAGGGGTGGCTGCTGCCGGCCTGGGTGAAGGTGCCCCCGCCGGGCATCGACTGTGTGCCGACCACGACATAGGGCGATGGGTACTCGGCGATGATCTCCGGGGTGCGCGCCATGGTGGACGGGGTCCGGATCAGCGCGTAGACCAACATCCCGGGCAGGGGTCGCCAGAAGACGATCTCGTCGAACGCGCCCGGATCGTCGGTGGTGATATGCAGTGCCGGGATGTAGTTGGCGATTCCCTCGGCGCCGCTGCGCCGGATGTAGCGCGTCGGGCTGGCACCGAGGAGGTCGTCGGCGCCGATCCGCGCCAGCCACGTCTGAACCGCGACCGGTGTCAGCCCCGCGGACTCGGGCTCAGCCGACCCTTCGCGCGTCGTCACCGTTCCCGCCTTTCTCCCGTCGCTGCATCCCACAGCGCAGCCCAGGGGTGCGCGGGCGGTCCTTGCCGTGGCTCTTGGCCGGCCTCGGCACACGGAGCGTCATGGCGATATCCAACCGCACCACCAATCCAACCGCACCACCACGAGCTTTCTCCACCAGCGTGGAACCGTGGAAAGGGAACTCTCACATACCCCTCACAGCCCGTCTCGGACCGGGGCGCAGCACAGGCGCGAAGCGCCGAAAGCGCAGGTGAGAAGTACGGAATCCGGCAGGCTTCCCCCGAACGGATGACGGTGCGCGCCATCTTGTCAACCGACCACGACATCGGACCGACGGCGCAGCGAAAGTGCCACAACATGGCACGAATTGTCCGATTATTGTCCCGGACTGATGCACGAATTCACGGAATTCGACAAGTCATGAGGGTGGGGGAGGCCTTTTAGGTGGCCGTCTGTTCGGTGGTCGTCTTTTCGGCGGTCGTCTTTTCGGCGGTCGCCTTTTCGGCGGTCGCCTTTTCGGTAGCCGGCGCGTCGGCGTCCGCCGGTGTGTCAGCGTCCGAGACGACGGTATCAGGGCCTGCTGCACCGGAATCTGCGGCGTCGGAACCAGCAGCACTGTCGCTCGCATAGGACTCGGCGAAGGACACGCGCGGGGTGGTGGCCGCCTGGAATGCGGCCAGACCCGCGAAGAACAGGGTCGCGAGGACGAAGACGACCGCGAGGAACAACGCTGCCCAGTGCACGATCGTCAGCGCCAGACCGTCACCGCGTGTCGCCAGGGCACCGGCGGCCGAGAGGACCGCCGCGAGCAGACACCACACGGCGCTGCGCACCCGCGGCGACACCGTCGAGACGTAGAACAGTCGCTGATAGAGCGAGGTCTCGTATTCCTCGACCGCGGCCAGTCGCACCGCATCACCGGCGGCCAGGGCGCGCAGCTCACCGGCCAATGACGCGCCGCGCCGAAGCTGTTCTGTTTCCCGATCGCGGTAGCGGACGAAGGCAACGCCCGCGACGACCACGGCCAGCAGTCCGATCCCCGCCATGACTCCCCAGTACTCCACGCCCACACGCTACCGCCGCCGCACTCGGCGACGTGCGTCAGGTCACAGCGGTCGGGTGCTGTCCGCGGAGATGCCCCTACCCGGATGCGACGACGGACCCCGCCACATGGGCGGGGTCCGTCGTCGTGATCGGTGGAGCCGAGGACCAGGCTGTCGCCCTCGCCTCCACCGGGTATCGGGGCCCTCAGGCCACCTGCGCCTGCCACATCCAGTGCAATTGCTCGAGCTTCGAGGCGAAGCCGATGAGCAGGTCCTGGGTGACCGGGTCGGCATCCTCGGTGACGTCGATGCGCTCGCGCAGACCGGCGATGACGGCCTTGAGGTTCTCGACGATCGAGACCACGACGTCGGCGTCCTTGGTCCAGCCCTCGCCGAAGCCCTTGGTAGCGGCGGTCTTGGCGACGGTCTCGGCGCGCCCGTCCGGGCTGACGCCGATGGCCGTGGCACGCTCGGCGGCCGCGTCGGTGAATTCGCGAGCGACGCTGACGAGTTCGTCGAGTTCGAGGTGCACCGACCGGAACTGGGCGCCGACGACGTTCCAGTGGGCCTGCTTGGCGATCAGTGACAGATCGATCAGGTCGACAAGGGTCTCCTGGAGGGCCTTGCCGGTGATCTCTTTCTGCTCATCACTCAGGGTGCTGGTGATGGGGGTGGACAGTGCAGTCATGGTGTGACTCCTTCCTGTGGTGCGGCCGCCCGGCTGGTGGCCGAGGGTACGCGGTGATGCGGTGGTGTCGCGGCGCCCTCAGACGCGGACCGTCAGGTGGTGATCGATGTTGCCCTTGGTGGCCTTGGAGTACGGGCAGAAGGCGTGGGCCTGCTCCGCGAGTTCCTTGGCCTTCGCCTCGTCGAGGCCGGGCAGGTAGGTCTCGATGTCGACGACGAGCCCGAAGCCGCCGTCGGACTCGTCCTTGCCGATCCCGACGGTCACGGTGACGGTGGCGTCGTCGGGGGCCGGTGTACCGGCCTGCTTGGAGGTGGCGCGCAGGGCGCCGAGGAAGCAGGCGGCATAGCCGGCGGAGAATAGTTCCTCCGGGTTGCTGCCGTCGCCGCTGCCACCGAGTTCCTTCGGCGGACGCAGTTCGAGGTCGATCTGACCACTCGCGGAGACCACTTCTCCGTCGCGGCCACCGCCACTGGCCTTGGACGAGATGCTGTATGCGGGTTCGATTGCCATGATGTCTCCTCAGTTGTCGGCCGTCCGTGGACGGCTGTTGGACGTACTGGATCGAGCGGATTGCCGGGTGTTGTCGAACTACCTTGCTCTGCAACCATTCTCGACGACTCTTCGTTCCCGAAGCGGTGAATTCGGCGAGAATTCCCGGCGTCGGGTCACGGCCCCTCGGGTTCGACGGACGCCGGCGCTGCGCCCCGGCATCGCGGACACAACCCCCAGAAGGTGATCTCGGCTTCCTCGACGAGGTAGCCGTGGTCGTGGTCGGGATTCAGACACGGTGCCGCGCCGACGACACAGTCGACGTCGGTGATCTCCCCACAAACCCGGCACACCAGGTGGTGATGGTTGTCGCCGGTCCGGGTCTCGTAGCGGACGGCCGAACCCGCGGGCTCGATCCGTCTCAGCAGCCCCTTGTCCGCGCACGTGCGCAGCACGTCGTAGACCGTCTGGGTCGATACGCCGCCGAGGTGGTCCCGCACATGGGAGGCCACGACGTCGGCGGTCGAGTGCGGGTGCCCGTGAACGAACTGCAGCACCGCGACCCGCGGTGCGGTGACGCGCATGCCCGCTCCGCGCAACTGCTGATGCAGCTGCGCGGGGATGACGTCATCGATCTCGGGCATGACCCCAGTGTAGCGCTTTTCTGGATTAACTCCAACTATTGGATCAACTCCAAAATAATGCAGGTATGCCTAACCTTTCCGGGTACGGCCCGCTCGGATGGCGGGTCGGCCGAAGCTGTCGTATCGTCTTCTGCACGAGATCGTGTGTAGCAATCGGCAAGAAGCCGATTGTTCGCGTCCGTCGGCCAACTCCTCTCTCACGTGGCCGGCGTCGAAAAGCGCACACCGTCTCATCACCACCGAGAGAGTCACACCATGAGCGACACGACGACCACCGTCGACATCCACGCGTCTGCCATCCGTACCGATCCCACCCACATCCCGGCCACCCCGATGGCCGAACTCGCCCGGGAGTCGCAGATGGGTGGTGCGGGCACCGAGACCACCGACCGTGAGGTCCGCCAGATCTCCCTGGCCGATTTCGCCGCCCGCCGCGCCGAGATCACCGAGCAACTCTGGTCGGCCGCAACCGATATCGGGTTCTTCCAGATCGTCGATCACGGCATCGACATGTCCGTGGTGAATCATGCGTTCGCCATGTCCGAACGGTTCTTCGCACTGCCGCGGGAGGTCAAGGAGCGCTATCCCCTGAAGAAGGGACAGAACGCGGGCTGGGAGTTCATGAACCAGGTGCGGCCGTCGGTCGGCACCCCGGATCAGAAGGAGTCCTACCAGTTCACCCGTCCGCGCATGGACGGATTGTGGCCCACCGAGGACGAGCTCGCCGGATTCCGCAGTACCCTGGACGATTTCGAGTCGCGGTGCCGGCGGATCGCCATGGATCTGCTCGGCTGCTTCGCCGACAAGCTCGGCTTCGATCGCGAGTTCTTCACGCGTGCACACGATCCGGCCGTCGATACCTATCAGAGCACGCTGCGACTGTTGCACTACTACCCCTTCCCCGACGAGTTGCTCGACAAGCCCAACATCTGGCGGGCCGGCGCGCACACCGATTTCGACGTGCTGACCCTGCTGTTCCAGCGATCGGGACAGGGCGGTCTACAGGTGCTACCGGGAGCCGAAACCGACAGCCAGGCATGGACTCCCGTCGAGCCCTCGGACGAGGCCATCACCTGCAACATCGGTGACATGCTGATGCGATGGTCCGACGACGCCCTGCCGTCGAACTTCCATCGGGTGCGCGCACCGCGACGCGGGGAGTACCAGGGCCCGCGCTACACCATCGCCTACTTCGCGCAGGCCAACACCGACGTGTTGATCGTGAGCGCCGCGGGCAAGTATCCGCCGATCACCGCCGCCGACTATATCGCCCAACGTCTTTCGGCCAACTTCGACGCCACGAAGGGTCGTCGATGACCACCCCGAACGGATCGCCGGCCGGCGACCGGGCGTTCACCGACGTCACCGTCCGCGTGGGCGGCACGTGGGTCGCCCACCAGGACGTGTACGTGGCCGCCGGGGTCGTCAGTGCGATCACCGACACCACCGCCTCCCCCGACACCGGACCGCCCGCGGTACTCATCCCCGGCTTCGTCAACACCCACACCCACCTGCAGCAGTCGCTGATGCGCGGAATCGCCGAATGCACACCACTTCTGGAGTGGCTGCTGGCCATCGGCGAGCAGTCGGTGGCCATCACACCGCAGCGGGCGTATCTCGCGGCGGTGGCCGCCTGCTTGGAGAGTCTCCGGTCGGGCACGACGACCGTCGTCGAGCACATGTGGCCCCATCCGTCCGATGAGGTCCACGGCGCGGTCATCGCGGCGTTGCGCGACACCGGGATTCGCGCACTGCTCGGACGTGGGGTGGCCGATCGGGCTGACGCCACCCGCAAGTGGGGCTTCGAGCCGCGGCTCATGCAACCCCTCGACGAGATCCTCGACCACATCGATCACCTACGGGCACAGGTCGACGGATCGTCGATCTCGATCGCCCTCGCGGTCCCGAATCCGCGATCGCTCACCGAGCCGGGCATGACGACGCTGCGTGAGTTCGCCCAGGAGCGTGACCTGTCGGTCTCCATCCATCTGCTGGAGACACCCACCGACGATGTGATGTGCCGTGAGCACGCCGGTGTCGGCGCCGTCGACTACCTCGATCGCGGGGGTTTCCTCTGGGACCGGGTGCTCGCGGTGCACTGTGTGGAACTCGACGAGTACGGGCAGGCGCTGCTCGCCGACCGCGGTGTGGCGATCTCGCACAACCCGTTGTCCAACATGCGGCTCGGCAGTGGCGTCGCGCCGGTGCCTGCGATGCTCGATCGAGGCCTCGCCGTGGGGCTCGGTGTCGACGGCGCGGCCAGCAACGACACCCAGGACATGCTCGAGACGCTGCGCATCGGCGCCTATGTGCAGCGGGCGGTGCATCGGCGTGCGGATCTGATGGACAACGCCACGATGCTCGACATCGCCTGCGGCGGTGCCAATGTCGCGCTCGGACTCCCCGAATCGATCGGCGGCGTCGCCGTCGGCGCCCCCGCCGATCTGACGCTCCTGCGGTTCGACCGGGATTACGCCACACTCCCCGTCCGCGATCCGGGCGCTTCGCTTCTGACCACCGGCTCCCCGCGTCTGGTGGACACGGTGATGGTCGACGGCGAGATCGTCGTCGCCGACGGCCGCAGCACGCGCGTCGACGAGGCCGAGTTCACCAAGGAGCTGATCGCCGCGACCGCCGGGTGACCGGTGGCTGCGGGCGCGGTGAGTTCCCTACCGGGCCCGCAGCATTCGCGTCGGGCGCATCCGGGTCGACTCGGGCAACCAGCGGTCGACGACACGGCGCAGGGTCATGACCGCCGACACCAGCAGCAACGCGAACTGAATCCATCCGAGTACCACGGTCCCCGACCACAGGCTCGGATAGCGGAAGAACAGATCGAGTCCCACCGGGATGCACATCAGGTTCAGGACGACGATCGTGAGGAAGAAGTTGCGGCAGTTGCGGCTGTGATGGGTGGCCGCGGCCCGGAGGAACAGATATGCGCCGAGAAGGAACAGCACAGTGATGATCAACCCGGCGACCGGCAGCACCGACGCGAAGGTGTCGATCTGACCGGCGTTGGGTTGCCCCTTCGGCGTGGCCACGGCGTCGGCGAGCATCCGATCACGGAGAAGATCTCTGATCGCTCCGAGGTTGATCGCCCCGTACACGACGCACACCAGCCCGGCCGCGGCCGCTCCCCAGAAGGCCACCCGGGCGTGGAGTGCCAACGCGGCGGGGGCGGGTCCGGGCGCGGTGGGCGGCTTCGGGTACAGGTTGGCCCGGTCCCGGTCGGCCGAGGTCCGCTGCAGTTCCGCGAGGTCCTGCGCGTCGAGCTCGGCCTGCGACGGCCTGCGGTCGGGGTCCTCGGAGGTGGGATCGATCATGGTCGCATTGTGACACTCGTCGCGTCGACGCGACGGCGCACCTGGTCAGGGGACACGGGGAGGGTGGTACCGCGAGGCCGGCCGACGAGCACCGGACCTCAGCGGCCGATCTTGAGCATGTGACCGACCGTCGCCTGCCACAACGTGCCGTCGGCAGCGATGGTGCCCGTCAGTTCCAGCGGCTCGTCGATCGGCGCGGTGCCGACCTGCCGGGTGACCACCCGCCGGCCGGTGGCGAAGTCGCTCGCGATGTAGTCGACCGGCCCGCTCTGCTGGATCGCCCCCGGCACATACGGCCCGTATCCGAGGCCGTGGATGAGGCCGTCGGCGCGGGAGAGCTTCGGCAACGACGCGAGGCGGTCGTTGTTCTCCCAGACCCGATGACAGCCGCGCGCGGTCACGTCGATGCGGGTCGACCCGCCGATGAAGCCCGCAGTCGCCGGGATCGACGGCCCCGACACCGCCATCGGCGGGTACTGATAGCCATAGGTGCTGGGGATGACCAGTGAGTCACCCCACGCCATCGGCGAGTTCTCGGTGCCCTGACCGGACGTGCCGAAGGCAGGCATCGTGCACACGAGCCGCCCGGTGTCGCTGTCTCGCACGATCAGCGACGGGCGGTGCGCGGCGTTGTCCACGATGGCCACCCAGCCGTGCCCGCCGGGACCGAAATACGTTGGCGTCGTGCCCGATCCCCACGTGAGCTGGCCGGGTTTGCGTGCCGGGCCGCGGTCGTGGGCCTGTCGCCAGATCGTGTGCGGCGCAGCACCCGGGGTCGCCCACATCTCGTACAGCGCGTGCGTGGTGAGCACCGAGACGCCACCGGGGCGGACGCTGAGTCCGTTGCCGAGGTCCTCGCCGGACGGCAGGTGCACCGAGTGCACCCGACGGTCGGTGTCGACGGTCCCGATCACACCGTGGGTGGTCGCAAACCAGATGCGGCCCAACCCATCCGGCGCCAGGCCGGTGATCGAGTCACCGGCGGGGATGTGCCCGGACACGTCGATCCGGTCGTCGACGTACACCTGCCACCCGCGGGCGGTGTGCCGGTGGGCGACGAAGAGGATCGCGTTCGAGCCGTCGGCGACGACCACCCGGTCACGGCCGTCGAGGTAGCCGTACACCCCGCCGAGCAATCCGCCCTTGGCCAGTTGAACCGACGCCAGCGGTGTGGCGGATGCCGGATCGAACAGCGTCACCGACGGAACGGCGAACCCGGCGGCAGACCGGTCTCCAGGTACACCGATGTATCTGGTGCACAACGAGACCGGCATGCCGTCGCTGCCGATGAAGGTCGCCGCGCACGCGGCACCCGGTACCGACGACGCGAGCAGTCGGGCGTCGCGGCCGGGTCCGGGGTGAGGCGTGGAGTCGGTGGACTCGAGGTCCCCGTGCATCAACGATGTGCCGACGGGACCGAGGATCGGCGGCCCCGGATCGGGCGGCGGGTCCGCCGCCGCGCGACCCGCGCCGGCGAACACCATGCCGGCGGCCAGCGCAACGACCGCTGCCGCCCGAATCCGTCGGCCCGTCATGTCACCTGGTGAGTTCGGTGAGGAGGAAATTCGTCGCCGGCAACAGTGTGGTGAGCATCGGCAGTGCGTGGTTCACCACCAGTCCCGGGAAGATCGGCGGGATGGTGTTGGTGACCATGGACACGGTGGCGCCCTGGGCTTTCCAGTCCCGATACAGCTGGGCGACCTGGTCGTACGGGATGACGTCGTCGTTGATCCCGCCCTCGAGCAACACCGGGGCGTTGGGCTTGAGCTTGCCGATCAGCTGGTCACCGACGATCTTGCGGACCTGCGGATCGGCGTTGACGATCGCCGACAAGGGTTGCCCGCTGCGGGTCCAGGAGTTGGTTCGCTGGAATCCGTAGGACAGGATCGTGTCACCGATGCATTGCGTCGACAACCGTTGCAGCGCAGTGTGTCCGGCCGCGTTGGTCTGCCGGTCGACGACGGTCTTGAGCGCCGGGTACCGGGCTTCGAGGCCGTTGATCGCGTAGCCGATGGCACCGGAGATCGCGGTGCCGTCGATGCGGTCGATCACCTTCGACAGGTCTGCGGGCGGGGCGCCGGCATAGGTGGCCTTGACGTCGAGGTCGGGTGCGTAGGTCGAGGCGAGCTCGGCCGCCGATGCCGCCGCACCACCGCCCTGCGAGTAGCCGGAGAACGCGACCGGTGAATTCGCCGGCGCTCCGGCGATCTTCAGCGCAGCGCGCGCGGCGTCGAGCATGGCGTGGCCGGATTCGAGGCGATTGACGTAGGTGTGGATGCCGGGTGTGCCCATCCCGATGTAGTCGGTGATCGCCACGCGCACACCGTTGATGAGCAGGAGGTTCATCTCCAGACCCGAGTAGTTCACCGCGATCGACGGCTTGCTCGGATCGATCGCCAACGGGAACGACATGAGCTTCGACCCGGCGCACTGATCACCCTGCCCGACGGTGCCGGGGCCGAGCACGACGGTCGGTCGTGGCCCCTTGCCGCGCCACGGTGCGGTCGGTTCGACGACGGTTCCGGTCACCGCGGCCGGCGAGCCGTCCTGGTATTCCGAGGTGTACATGACGCGCTTGGCGGTACCCGGCCACTGGTTCGGGATGCCGGGGATCTGCAGCAGCAGCGGTGACGGTTCGCTGCGGATGATCGATCCCGGTGCGCTCGCGAAGTGCGCGGGCGGTGTGTAGAAGTCGGCGGCCTGGGCCGACGGTGCTGCCAGGCTCGCTCCGGTGGCGGCCAGCGCGCCGGCGGTGAGCACCGCCGCACCCCGAATCCCCCAGGTTCGTCGTGATGAGTTCAATCCCCGAATTCGTCTCATGGCTAGGTAAGCTACCGCACAGTAACCTCGCGGGGTAGAGCCCGGTCACCCTCAGATCACGAGGCCGAGCGCCGACACCACGATCAGTCCGGTCACCGACAGGATCGTCTCCATCGCCGACCAGGTCTTGAAGGTCTGCCCGACACTCATCCCGAAATACTCCTTGACCAGCCAGAATCCGGCGTCGTTGACGTGTGAGAGGAAGACCGAGCCCGCGCCGATCGCCAGAACCACCAGCGACACCTGGCCCGAACTCAGCCCGTCGACGAGTCCGAGCATCAACGACGACGCGGTGATGGTCGCGACGGTGGCCGATCCGGTGGCGACGCGAATGAGTGCGGCGAGCACCCAGCCGAGCAGGATGACCGAGATGTTGGCGGCCGATGCCCAGTCGGCGAGCAGCGTGCCGATGCCGGTGTCGACGAGGACCTGTTTGAAGCCGCCGCCGGCCGAGACGATCAACAGGATGCCCGCGATCGGCGGCAGCGACGATCCCACACAGGACGACAGGGTGTCGCGGGTCATGCCCGATCGGCGGCCGAGGGTGAACATCGCGACGACGACGGCGATCAGCAGTGCGACCAACGGCGTGCCGAGCACGTCGAGAATCCTGCGAATCCATTGACCGTCGTCGTCGACGACGATCTCGGCGATGGCCTTGCCGAGCATCAGCACCACCGGCAGCAGGACCGTCGCGAGGGTGAGGCCGAATCCCGGCCCCTTGGGTGATCGTGCCGAAGGTGTTGCGCCGGAATCTGATTCGGACTCCTCCGGGGAACTCTCGGAGCGGGCGCCGACGGTACCCGGGTCCGCGTCGAAGGTGCGGGGCGCGTCGATGACGACCCATCGCCCGGCCAGCATGCCGAACAGCGGACCGGCAACGATGATGGTCGGAATCGCCACGGCCACACCGAGAGCCAAGGTGAGGCCGAGATCGGCATGGAGTGCGTCGATGGCGACGAGCGGTCCGGGATGCGGCGGGACGAAGCCGTGCATGGCCGAGAGTCCGGCGAGCGCCGGGATACCGATCGGGATCAGGCCGAGACCCGAGCGCCGGGCGACGAGGTAGATGACCGGCATCAACAACACCAGGCCGATCTCGAAGAACATCGGCAGCCCGATGACCGCACCCACGAGGGCCATCGCCCACGGCAGCATCCGCGGCCCGGCGTGGCCGACGATGGTGTCGACGATCTCGTCGGCACCGCCGGAATCGGCGAGCAGTTTGGCGAACATCGCGCCGAGCACGATGAGGATGCCAACCCCGGCCGCAGTCGATCCGAAGCCCGCGGTGAACGAATCGATGACCTTCGGAACCGCCTCGCCGGCAACGATTCCCACTGTGCCCGCACCCGCGATCAAGGCGAGGAAAGGATGGACCTTGGCCCACGTGATGAGGGCGACGATGACGGCGATGCCCGCGAGCGCGGCGACGACGAGATGCCAGCCGGAGCCGACCGGGTCGGGCAGTGTCGTCTCGACGGCGAGGACGGTGAGCGTGTTCATCGGGCGCCTCCGGTGGCGTCGGCGATCAGTGGTGCGGCGGCGATGCGGTCGATGATGGCGTCGACGGGCTGGTCGACGTCGACAATGACTCCACGCTCGTCGGACCCGAGCGGCTCGAGGATGTCGAACTGTGAGTGCAGCAGCGACGTCGGCATGAAGTGCCCAGGCCGGGACGCCTGCCGCCGCGCGATCACCTCGAGCGGCCCGTCGAGGTGGACGAAAACCGTGTCTGGGCAGTGGCTGCGCAACCGGTCGCGGTAGGCGCGCTTGAGCGCCGAACAACTCATCACCCCGCCGTCGCCGTGCTCACCGAGCCAGTCCCCGATGAGGTCGAGCCACGGCTGCCGATCGGTGTCGGTCAGCGCGTGACCGGCCGTCATCTTGTCGATGTTCGACTGCGGATGAAAGTCGTCGGCGTCGGCAAACGGCACCCGCAGGCGCTGCGCCAACGCGGCGCCGACCGTCGACTTTCCCGATCCGGATACTCCCATGACCACCACCGGTGACCCCATGCCTGCTCCTCTGCTGCTGTGCCACTGGTCACATAGGGTGCCTCAAAGATATGACTATTGCAAGCACCGGCTTCCAATCGTCGTCTTATATGTATCGCACGACCCTAAACAGCAGCGCTTAGCGATTGACACCCACGAATGAGAAGATGATTGGGTGACCGAGACCACTGCCGCCACCGATCGGCACGAACAGGTGCTCACCGAACTCGGGGTGCGCATCGCCTCCGGCGATCTGCCCGAGGGCGCCGTGGAGACCCTCGACGGGATCGGGACCGAGTTCGCGGTGTCCCGCACCCTGGCTCGCGAGGTGATCCGCGTACTCGAATCGATGGGACTCGTCGCGTCGCGGCGACGCGTGGGGATCACCGTGCAGCCCCGAACCCGCTGGAGTGTGTTCGATCCGCGACTGATCCGGTGGCGCCTCGACGGCGCCGATCGCGCCGCCTTCCTGCTGACGCTGTCCGAACTACGCCGGGGTATCGAGCCCGCCGCGGCCGCACTGGCCGCCCGGCGCGCCGACGAACACCAGTGCCGCGTACTCGCCGCCGCGGCCTCCGACATGGCCGTGCACGGACGGACCGGAGACCTCGACGCCTACCTGTTGGCCGACAAGATCTTTCACCGCGGCCTCCTCGAGGCCAGCGGTAACGAGATGTTCCGGGCACTGACCGGGGTGGTCGGCGAGGTCCTCACCGGCCGTACCCATCACGGCATGATGCCCGCCCGGCCCAACCCCGCGGCCATCGCACTGCACGACGACGTCGCCCGCGCGATCCGGCTCGGCGAACCCGATGCCGCCGAGAACGCCATGCGCGCAATCATCGATGAGGCGGCGCAAGCGGTCGCCGACGAGCGCAGCTGACCCGCCCACCACATATCCTGGGCGCGTTGCCCTTTCGGTCGTCAGGGATTCCAGGCGTCGGGGATTCCGGCCGTCAGGCGAAGCGCACGTTCATCGTCGCCAGCCCGAAGATCTTGCGGCCGCCGGACTTCGCGACGATGATCACCACGCCGCTGCGGGTCTCGGCGTCGAGGGACTTGATCCGCCCGCTGAACTCGATGTCGCCGCCCTCGGCGGCCGAGACCACCGCCACCTGCGACAGGCGCACCGAATAACGGGTCACCGCACCCGGATCACCCGACCAGGAGGAGACGAAACCCGCGCCGAGACCCATGGTCAGCATGCCGTGCGCGATGACGTCGGGCAGCCCGGCCAGCTTCGCGATCGACTCGTCCCAGTGAATCGGGTTGCCGTCACCGGACACCCCCGCGTAATTCACCAGATCCCCGCGGGACAGCCGGGCGTGACGCGTCGGGAGTTCGTCGCCGACCGAGAGGTCCTCGAACCGCAACGATCCCGGCTCACGGTCGACACCTCCGGTCGAGATGTGTTGCTCGCCTTCGGGTCGCACCGTCTTGTGATACTCCGCATCCGACTGCTCGGCGGAGAGCATGTTGACGTCGTGCACCATGATGCTGCGCACCGCATCGGAGATCCCCGGGTCCACCTCGTCGGCGGTCACCCCGACCACGGTGGTGTGCATCGTGTGCACCACCTCGCCGTGGGCGTCGGTGAAGGTGTTGGTGACGGTGATGAGGTCGCGTCCGGCCACCCGCCGAACAGAGGACAACTCGACGTCGGTGGTCAGTTCGTCACCGGCGACGATCGGCCGATGCTGCTCGAAGACCTGCTCGGTCTGCACATAGGTCTCGTAGCCGACGACGACCGACTCGAACAGGTCGCGGTTGGCGGCCATCGCCGGGATCGAGGTGAAGGTCAACGGCGTCACCACACCCGAATACCCCAGTTGCGCAGCGGCTTTCTCGTCCCGGTGCACCGGGTGGTAGTCCTGCACCGCACGCGCGTACTCGCGCACCTTCTCGCGACCGACCAGGTACGGCTCGTCGATCACGTAGTAATGCCCCAGCCGCGAGTCGAGGGACGGGGAGTCGGGTGCGGACATGGCGCAACGCCTTACGGTCGAAGGGGTGAGGGGATGATCGTGCGCCCGCTACGGGACGAGCAGTTCGGCGATCTGAATCGTGTTGAGCGCCGCGCCCTTACGGAGGTTGTCGCCGGAGACGAACAGTGCCAGCCCCCGCCCGTCCGGGGCACCCGGATCCGCACGGATGCGACCGACCAGCGAGTTGTCGCGGCCCGCGGCGGCCAGCGGCGTCGGAACATCGACGACCTCGACCCCCGCTGCGCCGGCGAGGATCTCCCTCGCACGCTGCGGCGAGAGCGGCTCGGCGAACTCGGCATTGATCGACAGCGAGTGCCCGGTGAACACCGGCACTCGCACGCACGTACCACTCACCAGCAACTCGGGCAGTCCGAGGATCTTGCGGGATTCGTTGCGCAGCTTCTGATCCTCGTCGGTCTCCCCCGACCCGTCGTCCACCAACGCCCCGGCCAGTGCGATCACGTCGAAGGCGATCGGCGCGACGTACTTGTCGGGTGCCGGGAAGTCGACGGACGACCCGTCGTAGACCAGTTTTTCGACGTCATCGATCACCGCGCGCGACTGCGACGCCAGTTCCTCGACGCCGGCCAGCCCGCTACCCGACACCGCCTGATACGACGAGACGATCAACCGTTGCAGACCCGCCGCATCGTGCAGCGGTTTGAGCACCGGCATCGCGGCCATGGTGGTGCAGTTGGGGTTGGCGATGATGCCCTTCGGCGGGTTCTTGGCGAGTTCGCCGTTGACCTCCGAAACCACCAGCGGCACATCGGGATCCTTGCGCCAGGCGGAGCTGTTGTCGATGACGGTCACTCCGGCGGCGGCAAAGCGCGGCGCCTGCTCGCGCGACATCGTTGCCCCCGCGGAGAAGAGTGCGATGTCGAGTCCCGACGGATCCGCGGTCGCGGCGTCCTCGACGACGATCTCGCCGTCACCCCACGGCAGCTTCTTGCCCGCCGAGCGCGACGACGCGAAGAACCGCACCGAATCGGCGGGGAACTTGCGCTCCGCCAACAGGGTTCGCATGACGCCGCCGACCTGCCCGGTCGCCCCGACGACTCCGATGGAAAGTCCCATCACAATCTCCCGTCGCTTCGCTCGCCCATGTCTCTTACCGCCCCGTTCCCGCGTAGACGACGGCTTCCTCGTCGCCACCGAGATCGAACGCCGCGTGCAGCGCGCGCACCGCGTCGTCGAGTTCGGTGTCGCGGCACAGCACCGAGATCCGGATCTCGGAGGTGGAGATGAGTTCGATGTTGATGCCGGCCTCGCTCAACGCCTCACAGAAGGTGGCGGTGACGCCGGGATGGCTCTTCATGCCCGCGCCGACCAGCGACACCTTGCCGATGTGATCGTCGTAGAGGACCTCGGTGAACCCGATCTCCTGCTGCAGCTTGGTCAGCTTCTCCACGCCGAGCGGCCCGAGCTCACGCGGCAGGGTGAAGGTGATGTCGGTCTTGCCGGTGTCGACCTTGGAGATGTTCTGCAGCACCATGTCGATGTTGATCTCGGCGTCGGCGACCGCGCGGAACACCTTGGCGGCGTAGCCCGGCCGGTCCTCGAGGCCGACGACGGTGATCTTGGCCTCGCTGCGATCGTGCGCGACGCCGGTGAGAATCGCTTCTTCCACGGGGATGTCCTCCATCGATCCGGCCACCATCGTGCCGGGTTTGGTCGAGTACGACGAGCGCACGTGAACGGGAACGTTGTATCGGCGGGCGTATTCCACGCACCGCAGCATCAGGACCTTGGCGCCGCACGCGGCCATCTCCAGCATCTCCTCGAAGGAGACGGTCTCGAGCCGGCGGGCGTCGGGCACGATGCGCGGATCGGCGGTGTAGACGCCGTCGACGTCGGTGTAGATCTCACAGACGTCGGCCTCCAACGCCGCGGCGAGCGCGACGGCGGTGGTGTCCGAGCCGCCGCGGCCCAGCGTGGTGATGTCCTTGGTGTCCTGCGAGACACCCTGGAAGCCGGCGACCAGCACGATCTTGCCCTCGTCGAGCGCCGCGCGGACGCGCCCGGGAGTGACGTCGATGATCTTGGCCGATCCGTGGCTGCTGGTGGTGATCACCCCAGCCTGCGAGCCGGTGAACGACTGCGCCTGCGCGCCGAGCGAACTGATCGCCATCGCCACCAGCGCGTTGGAGATGCGCTCACCGGAGGTCAACAGCATGTCCATCTCGCGGGCCGGAGGCGCCGGATTCACCTGCTGGGCCAGATCGAGCAGCTCATCGGTGGTGTCACCCATCGCGGAGACGACCACCACGACGTCGTTGCCCTGCTTCTTGGTTTCGACGATGCGCTCGGCGACACGACGAATCCGCTCGGCCGAGGCGACCGAGGATCCGCCATATTTCTGCACTACGAGTGCCACGTCGGCTGCCCTCCTGCAAGGTGTGTCGATGCGTTGTTTGCCGGGACAACCTTACCGGCGACGCTCGTGCACCTCGCAGCCGCCGCTCGGCGCCCTCCTGCAGGTCGCACTTTCCACAGGTCGCTGACCTACCATCTCTGCGTGTCCACCACGAGTGCCGTCGGCCGCGACGCGCGCACACCCGACCCCGTCGAACCGACGCACGCGTCGGCAGCGAGCGCACTGCCCACCCCCGAGTGGCGGTCGTGGCTCGCGCCGATCGGCATCTACCTGCTGATTCGCGCCGTCGGGATTCTCGTGCTGGCGCGGTTCGACGCGCTGCGCGGCTCGTCGCTGCGGGAGTCGTTGTCGGCGTGGGACGGCAAATGGATGCTCGCGATCGCCGAGCACGGATACGACGGTGTGCCCGTCGAGCTCACCGACGCCCGCGGCTATCACACCGCCGACACCGCCTTCGCCTTCTTTCCCGGCTATCCGTACGCCGTGGGAGCACTCGCCCACCTTCCCTTCGTCAGTCCGTTCGGTGCCGCCGTACTACTGAATCTGGTGCTCGGATGCGTGGCCGCGGTGGGGACGGCGCGGTTGGGTGTGCTGTGCGTGGAGCGGATGGCCGGGCGGACACCGATGCTCGCCACTCTCGACCACACCGACGCGGGTGACCCATATGCCCGGCGCGTCGGGCTGTATCTCGTCGCGATCTTCGCCGCGACCCCGATGTCGGTGGTCCTCAACATGGCCTACACCGAAACCCTGTTCTGTGCGCTGAGCATCTGGGCGCTGGTGGGGGTGCTGCAACGGCGGTGGGTGCTCGCCGGGATCTGCGCGTGCCTGGTCGGGACAGTGCGCCCGACCGCTGTCGTCGTCATCGGGGTGGTGATGCTGGCCGCGCTGATCGACCTGTTCGGCCGGTCTGAGTCACCGTGGTCGGGGTGGACGACCGCCCGCGCCTGGTTCGCGGTGATCCTCAGCCCGCTCGGCTACCTCGGTTACCTGGCCGTGGTGTGGGCCCAGACCGGCTCACCGACAGGATGGTTCACGATCCAGACCCAGGGCTGGGACACCCGTTTCGATTGGGGCGTCGCGGCATTCACCTTCGTCAACGATCAACTGGTGAACTCCGGCGAGGTGGCACCGGTCGCGACGTCGTGGATCATCGTCGCGACGCTGGTGATGGTGGTGGTGGCACTCTGGGCCCGGTTGCCGTGGCCGGTCCTGACCTACGGTGTCCTGGTGACGGCGTCGATCGTGGCGTCGAGTGGTCTCATGATGAGCCGGCCCCGGCTGCTGTTGCCGGCGTTCGTGCTGCTCCTGCCGCTGGCCATCGTCCTCGCCCGGGCCCGCCCGGCGATCGGGGTGGCCGTGATGGTGCCGATCGTCCTGGCCAGTTCGTGGTTCGGGGCGCACATGCTGACGGTGTACCCGCACGCCATGTAGGTTCGGGACTCTCAGCCACCCGACACTTCAGCGGCGAAACCCGCACACAGCACGCGAAGCCCGGCGTCGAGCACCGCTCGTGGGTCCGAGAGTCGGGTCGCGTCCGGGTTGCCTGCGAGGGCGGCCAGCTGCGGCAGGGTCGTCGGGTCGACGGCGAGCCGCCCGGCGATCAGGTCGGCCAGACCGCCGGCCGGTGACGGCGACGCCTCCGCACCCGGGCGCCGGAGTTGCTCACTGAGAAGCTGTTCGCCGACGGCGGCCAGCGCGACGCCGTTCACGAAGGACCAGAACGCCAGGGCCATCTCCGCCGCCCGCACGTGCCCGACGCCGACGTCGACGAATCCGGCGATGAGCCAATCGAGACCGGCCAGTGACTCGGTCCCGAAGGCATAGCGCGGCGTCGCATACGCGAGCACCACCCATGGATGGCGTTGGTAGAGCGCCCAGTCGACGTCGACGGCGATCTCGATGCGCTCGCGCCACGTGGGTGAGCAATCCTGCACCGGATACGGAAACCGGGTGCCGATCTCCTCGGCCATGGCGTGTAGCAGCGCGTCCTTGTCGGCGATGTGCCGGTACAGCGACATCGCGCCGACGCCGAGTTCGTCGGCGATCCGGCGCATCGACAGCGCGTCGAGCCCGTCGCGGTCGGCGACGACGATGGCTGCCTCGACGATCGCCGACGACGTCAGCTTCTGGACCGGCTGGGCCACCACCACGCTCCCCTCACCCCGCACTGGGAATTTTCCACTTGCGTACAGCGTACCCATATCCGTACCGTCAATGAGCGTACGTCGTACGCGGGAGCCGATCCGCGACGACGCGAACGCCACATCCACCTCGTCCCCGGATGGAAGAATCCGGACACCAGATACCCAGACCCCAGATACGGAGCCCTCCTCATGACCACCGAATGCCGCACGACCGATCAGCGCAACCGGGACACCTCGGTCGCCGATCGCCGTACCTGGCTCGGACTGGCCGTGCTGACGCTGCCCGTCCTACTGGTGTCGATGGACTTCTCGGTGCTCTATCTGGCGATCCCGTCGATCACCGATGCGCTCGACCCCAGCGCCGCCCAGCAACTCTGGATTCTCGACATCTACGGGTTCCTCATCGCCGGTCTGTTGATCACGATGGGCAATGTCGGCGACCGGCTCGGCCGGCGACGGATTCTGCTCGCCGGTGCCGCGATGTTCGGTGTCGCCTCGGTCGTCGCCGCCTTCGCCCCGAGTGCGGCGATACTCATCGCCGCCCGCGCACTGATGGGTATCGGTGGTGCGACCCTGATGCCGTCGAGTCTGTCGCTGATCGCCAACATGTTTCCGAATGCCCGTGATCGTGCTCGCGCGATCGGCGTCTGGACGGCCGCCTTCGCGGGCGGTTCGGCCATCGGTCCGGTGGTGGGAGGCATTCTGCTGCACCACTTCTGGTGGGGCGTCGTCTTCCTCATCAACGTCCCTGTGCTGGCGGTGCTGTTCGTGCTCGCACCGCGCCTGGTCCCCGAATACCGTGCACCGTCGACCGATCCCTTCGACTTCCTCGGCGTGGCGTTGTCGCTGCTGGCGATCCTGCCGATCGTGTACTCGATCAAGACGATGGCCGCCGACGGTGTCACCCCGCTCGTCGCGGTGATCGGCGTCGTCGGCGTGATCATGTTCGCGGTGTTCCTCCTGCAGCAACGTCGTACCCGAGCCCCCTTGCTCGACCTCAAGCTGTTCGGCAACGTCGCCTTCAGCGCCGCGGTCGCCTGCGCGCTCGTGGGCATGATGGCGTTGGGCGGTATGTCGTATCTGACGGGTGTGTACCTGCAGTCGGTGATGGGTCATGACGTCCTGGCCGCCGCGCTGGCCGGGCTGCCGATGGCGATCGCCGTCGCTGTCTTCTCGATCGGTGCCAGCCGGGTCTCGGCGTGGGTGGGTACCCGCACCGCGTTCATCGGGTCGGTGGTGCTCGCCGCGCTGGGCAACCTCGGGTTGCTGTGGCTGTCCACCGACAGCCCGCTGTGGATCTATCTGGTGTCGACGTCGATCGCCGGCATCGGTTACGGCGTGCAGTTCAGCCTGGTCTCCGACGTCGTCGTCGGATCGGTTCCGCCCGAACGGTCGGGTGCGGCATCCGGCATCTCCGAGACCAGCTTCGAATTGGGCACCGCACTCGGTCTGGCGCTGCTCGGCTCGCTGGCGACGCTGGTGTTCCGCGAGCACAGTTCGGGAGCCGGGTTCGGCGACACCCTCGGCGAGACCCTGCATCGAGCGACCGGCATGGGTGCCGACGGCACCGCACTCGCCGACGCGGCCCGCACGGCCTTCGTCGACGGGGTTCACGCCGCTTCGCTTGCCGCGGTGATCACGCTCACGGTGCTGGCGGTGGTGCTCGCTGTGGTGATGCGCACACCGGAGTCGGTGACGACGGAATCGGCCACGCAGACGTCGTAGGCTCGGCGAGGTGCATGCACCGATCAGGGACCGCTGGAGCGCGCGGGGATACGACCCCGAGGCCACGATCAGCACCGACGAGATCACCGACATCCTCGAGGCCGGGCGGTGGGCGCCGACGTGGGGTCGAATCCAGCCGGTGCGCTTCGTCGTCGGTCTCCGCGGCGACGCCACGTTCGAGCGGCTGGCTTCCACCCTCACTCGCGGCAACAAGGGGTGGGCGCCTGCGGCCGGCGCGCTGATCCTGGTGTGCACCAGCGACGCCGCCGACGACGCCAAACTGCACGACTACGGCGCCGTCGACCTGGGTCTCGCGGTGGCCCAGATGAGCATTCAGGCGGTATCCATGGGGATCAACCCCCATCCCATGGCCGGCTTCGACGCGAGCGACGCACGTGCGTCATTCGACGTCCCGGCCGACAAACGGCCGATGGTGATACTCGCGCTCGGCCGCCTCGCCGACGACCGCACGCTTCTCGACCCGGACGTCGCCGACCGCGACAGCCAACCCCGAGAACGGTTGCCGCTGAGCGAGATCGCGTTCGCCCGCAGGTGGGGCGAGCCGTTCGCCACCGCACAGTGATCCCGGCCTGACATCGTGACCGAGGCGGCCCGGACCCACCCGAGGGTCGGCGTGCTGGGGCCGGTCTGTGTGTTCACCGCCGCGGGCGAGCCGACGCCGGTCACCTCGGGACGTGCGCGCAGCCTGCTGGTGTCACTCGTCCTTGCCCATCCGCGACCCGTCGCCGTCGACACGCTCGTCGCCGATGCCTGGCCGGACCGGGCTCCCCAGAATCCGAACGGGGCGGTCCAGACCCAGATTTCGCGTCTCCGAAGAATTCTCGGCGCCGGTGCGATCGCCGGCTCGGCGGCGGGATATCGCTTGGTCGTCGACGGGCCGGTGTCGGATCTCGCTGTCGCCGAGAGTCTCTCACGGTCAACGCGGCCCTCCGACACCGGATGCGGTGCCGGGCTGCAGAACTGGCGCGGCCAGCCGGGCGCCGACCTCCCCGACGGCGATCTGCGCGAACGGCTCACCGCCCGTGCCGAACGTGTATTTTGCGCACTACAGGAGGCCGACTGGCGCCGGCGGCTGCGGACCGAACCACAGATCGTGGCCACCGAGTTGGCGACCGCACGCGAGGGCCGACCACTCGACGAGCATCTCGCCGCGGTACACATGCGGGCCGCCCTTGCCGCCGGAGACCCCAACGCCGCCTTGCAGATCCACGCCCGGATCGCCGCCGAGCTCGCCGAGGCGCTCGGCGCCGACCCCGGACCCGAACTGGCTGCGGCCCACAGCGCCGCGCTCACCTACGCGCCGCCGCCACGAACTCCCCCACCTCCCTCCGACGACTACCTCGCCGATCCCGAGATGATGACGCAGTTGTCCGCGGCGCTACGTGAGTCGTCGGTGGTGACGGTGCTGGGTCCCGGCGGGATCGGCAAGACACGACTGGTCACCGAGTACATCGCCGTCCATACCCCGATCAATGTCTTCGTGGATCTGTCCGCCGCGCGGTCCCCCGACGACGTGCGTGCGGCCGTGGCGGCCGCACTCGGACGCGGTGCCCTGCCCGAGCAGGGCACCGCGCCTGCACCGACACCCGGTTCGGTGTCCGCGGCCGCCATCGCCGGTGCCGCCCTGGCACACCTGGCCGCCGGCGGCGCGGTGATCGTGCTCGACGGCTGCGAGCACCTGGTCGGCTTCGTCGCCGATCTCATCACCGACATCCGTTCTCGGCGTTCGGATCTCACCATCGTGTCCACCAGCCGCATCGGGCTCGGCCTGATCGACGAGCGGGTCGTCACGGTGTCACCGTTGACCCCCGCATACGGGGCCGAACTGTTCGAACGGCGGATTCGCGCACTGCGACCGGGAATACAGACCGATGTCACGGTGCTCGCTGAGTTGTGCACTCGGCTCGACGGTTCACCGCTGGCCATCGAACTCGCGGCCGCTCAGCTACGCCACCTCTCCCCCCGCGACCTCCTCGATCGCGTCGATTCACGGTTCGAACTCCTCACCCCGACCGGCGGCGGACGCCGGCGATCACTGGCCGAGATCGTGTCGACGAGTTGGGAACTGTTGCCAGCCAACGCACAGCACGCGCTAGAGGCACTCGCCTCGCTTCCCGGTGACGTGCGCCTCGACGACGCGCTGATGTTCGCCGAGGTGACCGAGCGATCACTGGCCGAGGTCTGCAATCATTCGCTCGCCGCCGTCGTCGATCATCCAGACGGGGCGACCCGGTACCGACTCACCGAGACGGTCCGGGAGTTCGCACGAGCCCGCACCGCTGCCGATCCCGCGCGCGCAACCGCGCTGCGTCGCGAGAAGGTCGCCTGGGCGAGCCGACTCATGACCGACGTCGCGGAGAAACTGACGGGCACCGACGTCACCGCCACCCTCGCTCGGCTCGACGAGACGACCGACGCGGTGCTCGCCGTCCTCGACTCCGTCGTCGGCGACCCCGACCCGGCGGACCCCGGGGCGCCCGCCCGGCTGCTGCCGATCACCCTGTGGCGGGTGGTGCGCACCGGCGGACACCCGAACCTCGGCGACCTCGCCGAGGCAGCCGTCTCGGGCTGCGGCGACCCGGGCTGCGGCGAATCGGCCGAGATTCCCGGACTCCTCTGTGCCACCGGCTATCTCATTGCACTCGGCCGGTATCGGGCAGCCGGGCGGGCCCGTGCCGCGCTGCGCCGGACGGCGCGGCGACACCCTCCCCCCGAGCATCTCGCCCCGATCGTCGAGGCCGTGTGCGGCTCGCCACGCCGGCTCGCGTACGTGCTCGCGCGGGCCTCGCGATCGGCGAATCCGATGGTCGCCGCCGTGGCCGAGATGGCGCGCTCCGACATCGCCGAGTTCGCTGCCGCGACGTCGATGTCCCGGCGGTCGGCGCTGCGGGCGGTCGTCGCGGCCGAACGCTCCGGTCATCCATGGTTGACCGCGGCGGCACGCCACCGTCTCGGCCGCGGACACCTGCTCCTCGGCGACCGTGCCGGTGCCGCAACCTTGTTCGCGCGTGCCGCCGACGGCTATGCGGCCCTGGGATTCCTGGAAGAGAGCTCCCGCACCCGGGTCCATCAGGCGATCGCGTTGTCGGTCTCCGCGCCGGATGTCGCCGTCGAGTTGCTCGAGACCTGTCTGCGCGACTCCGGTGATTCTCCGCGAGCGTTCGTCGCGACCGCCCACGCCGCACTTGCCGATCTGCGGGTCGCCGACGATCCGTCGGGCGCTCGCCGATCTGCCGAACGCGTCATCGAGATCATCGGGCCAACCTCCGATGCCCACTGCGCCTATCTGCACGGTGTGCGCGCGGTGATCCTGCAGCGCACCGGCGAGGTGGTCGCCGCACGTCTGGCCGCCGAGTCGTTACGGGTTTCGTTGTCGCGCTTGGTCGCAGCGCCGGCCGCCAACCTGCCTGCCTTGGGCGCCGCGGCGGCCGCGGTGGCCCTCGTCACCGGCGCAGGACCCTCCGACGTCCTCGCCGCCGCCGCTCGGGGCGCCCGCTATCGGCGCGATTTCGCGGTCATCGATCTCGGTGACGGTCCGCGCTCACGACGCACCGCACTGCTCACACTCTTGCGCTGACGAGCACGTGAAAGCGAAATGAAAGCGGTGTCGGGCAGGCTCGACACCATGCTCGCCGACAGCACTCATCATGCCGACACGCTTCCCGACACCGCGATTCACGCCGAACACCTGCGCAAGACCTTCGGTGGCGTCGTCGCCGTCGACGACGTGTCGTTCACCGTGCCGCGCGGAACCATCCTGGGCGTCCTGGGCCCCAACGGCGCGGGCAAGACGACCACCGTGCGCATGCTCGCGACGCTGATCCGCCCCGACGCCGGACGCGCGACGGTCTTCGGCCGGGATGTGACCGCCCAGGCCACCGCGGTGCGTTCGCTCATCTCGCTGACCGGCCAATACGCCTCGGTCGACGAGGATCTCACCGCCGCGGAGAACCTCGAGTTGTTCGCGCGGCTGCTGGGGTTCAGCGGTCGGGCCGCGCGCGCTCGCGCCACCGATCTCATCGACCGGTTCGGGCTCAGTGCCGCCGCGCGTCGTCCGGTCAGCGGATTCTCCGGCGGCATGCGGCGCCGGGTCGATCTCGCGGCATCGATGATCCGTACCCCGGCACTGCTGTTCCTCGACGAACCGACCACCGGCCTCGACCCGACCACCCGCACCCAGGTGTGGTCCAGCGTCCGCGATCTGGTCGCACAGGGCAGCACCGTCCTGCTCACCACGCAGTATCTCGATGAGGCCGACCAACTCTCGGATTCGTTGATCGTCATCGACAAGGGCCGGGTCGTCGCCTCGGGAGACGCCGACACCCTCAAGGATCGGGTCGGCGACCGCTCGTTGGAGATCACCGTCGACCCGGTACACCTCTCCGAGGCGCGCGAGGTACTGCGCACCGCTCTGGACACCGCGGTCACCACCACACCCGAGAACGGGCAGCTGATCGCCGCGATCAGTGATCCGTCGGCCGCGGCCAGTGCGGTCGTGGCGCTCGACGGCGCGGGCATCGGTGTCGGGGAGGTCTCGGTGCGACGCCCCAGCCTCGACGACGTGTTCTTCTCCCTGACCGCGGGGCCGTCCACGGAGGTGGCGGCATGAGCGCCACCATCGAAATCCCCACGCCAGGACTGCACCTGGGCACCCCCGTCGACCACATCGGTGTCGGCAAGGCCGTCCGCGACACCATCACGATGGCGCGCCGAGGACTGTTGCGGCTCAAGCACACTCCGCAACAGCTGTTCGATGTGATCGTCATCCCGATCGTGTTCACCGTGATGTTCGCCAATATCTTCGGGGGCGCCATCGCCGGCAGCGTCGACGCCTACCTGCCGCAGCTGGTTCCGGGCGTGCTGGTTTCGGTCGCGATCACCGCGTCGGTGGTCACCGGCGTGCAACTGCGTGAGGACATGGACCGCGGTGTCTTCGACCGCTTCATCTCCCTGCCCATCGCGCGTATCGCGCCACTCGCCGGCTCGTTGATCGCCGACGTCGTGCGGTATCTCATCGCCGCGGTCATGTCCATCGGCGTCGGCATGATCCTCGGGTATCGGCCGTCGAGTGTGCTCGGCACGATCGCCGGCATTGTCCTGACCCTCTTCGCGGCCTTCGCGATCAGCTGGATCTTTGCGCTGATGGGAGTGCTCATGTCAAAAGCCTCTGCGGTTCAGGGGGTGTCGATGCTGGTGCTCATGCCACTCACGTTCACCTCCAACATCTTCGTCCCGGTGACGACGATGCCCGACTGGATGCGCACGCTCGCCGACGTCAATCCGATCTCACATCTGGTGTCGTCGCTCCGCTCCCTGATCAACGACGGTCAGGTCACCGCACACGTGGGCTGGACCCTCATCGGTGCGGTGGCGATCATCCTCGTCGTCGCGCCGATCACCGTGCGCGCCTACCTCCGTCAGGCGTGAGGTGTCCCCCGACCGGCCCGAACGTCTCACCGTCGACGACGACCTGTTCCTCCGTATGGAACACGCCCTCGGTGTCCCCGTCGTCAATCAGGCCATCTGGCGTCTTCCGGGCCGTGTCGACCCCGGTGAGTTCGCGGAGCTCGGCGACGCCCTGAGCGGCGGACGCCTGGCCCGACTGGTGAATCGGACACCGTTCCCGCAGCGCGACAGATGGATTCACACGCGCTCCGCCGGCGCCCACGCGGTCTGCGAGGAGGCAATCGCGGTGCACGAGATACCGGCGTGGGCCCGGCGGCAGGCCGAAGTCGGTGTGGATGCCGTGGTGGGCCCGGCATGGCGACTGACCGCCGTCCACGTCGACGACACCGGCGAAACCGTCGTGTCGTGGGTCAATTCGCACGTCGTCGCCGACGGCGGTGCGGTGATCACCGGTATCGAGGAAGCCGTGGTCGGCGAGACCTTCGACACTGCCGACGCCCGGGCCGGCGTGGGTGACGCGGTCCGGGACGGTGCCCGGACCCTGCTGTGTGCCGCCGATGCCGCCCGAACGCTGGTGATGTCACGGCCCGCGACCCTCACCCGCCCGCCGGCGCCGCCGGTCGAGCCGCTGCCCGCGACCGGACAGCCGGGCGTTCCCGCGCCGAGCCCATCGGTGGTGGTCACCGTCGACGAGACCGAGTTCGACTCGGCCGCAGCCGCTGTCGGCGGGACCGCCAACACCCTGTTCACGGCGGTGGTGATCGGCGTCCTCGAAGCCACCGGCCGGGTTGCCGACGGCGACGAGATCCCCGTCGGGCTACCGGTCTCGACCCGCACGCCCGGTGACCGACGGGCCAACGCCACCACCGGTGCCACCGCACTCTATCGGTTGAGTGCCGCACGACACCGCGATCTGCGTCCGCTACGCGCGGCGAGCAAGGCTGCGTTCGCCGCGGTGTCCGACGAGCCGGGAGCGCTCGAACTCCTCGGTCGGATCGCGCAACCGTTCGGCGACAGCATCGTTGCGCGTCTGGCCGCCGATGCCCGGGCACCGTTGTGCCTTGCATCGAACCTCGGATCGCTGGGCGACGATTTCGCCGGCCTGGGCTTCGGCCGACCCGGACCGGTCGCCATGCGGTCGATGACGCTGGGCGCCACCCCGGAAGTGTTGCGCCGCATGGACGGAGGCATCAGCGGATGGTCGTCACGCAGCGCCGGTCTGGTCACCCTGTGCCTGACCGCTCTCGACCCCGTTCGGGTACCCGACGAGCCGACGCTGAGGGGCCTCGTCGCCGAGGAACTCAGGCGCTGGCGGTTGCCTGCCACACTCTGGGGTGCCTGACCGCCCGCAGACCGATGCTATCGGGAAAGTCCCTGCGGCACACGCGCGTCGACGATGTCCGCGGCGGTGCGGACCGCGTGATCCGGGCTGATCATCCTCGCCGCGAAGTCAGCGGCGGCGGCGCGGACCGAGTCGCTGCGCGCGACCGTCAGGTCGTCGAACACCGTCTCGGTGGTGAGGTGTGAGAAGCGCCGCCCGGTGCCCAGCCCGAGGTCGGCGATCCGGCCGGCCCAGAACGGCTGTTCGGCGGTGAACGAGTACACGATCGCCGGGATGCCGGCACGCAGACCGGCGGCGGTGGTTCCGGCACCTCCGTGATGTATCACCGCAGCACACCGCGGCAGCAACCATGAATGATCCACTGCAGCCACGTCGTAGGTATCGGATGATTCCCCGGCTGCGGAGAACGCACCGGAATCCGAGGAAGTACTCTGCGCCCCCGGCCGATCACCGAAGGCGAACACACATCGCACCCCGTGGCGCCGGGCAGCCGCGGCGATCATCGCGCGCGTCGCCGCGGGATCGGCCATCGGCATCGACCCGAATCCCACGAACAGCGGCGGCTCCCCGGCATCGAGCCAGCGCACCAGATGCGCATCGGCACCCGATGTTTCGTCGAGCGCCGCACGTGCACGGGAGGGCAGGTCGAGAAAGCCGACAACCGGTTTGATCGACGGTCCCGGCCGCCACTGCTCGGCCAGGCCGGGCACGATGCCCGGATCGTAGGCCTGGATCTGCGGGATCTGTGCGAGGTTCAGTCGCTCCGCGCACGACGTGCGAACCGGATGCAGACCCGCTCGTCGCCGAAAGCGGTTCTCGCCGTGTCGCATCAGCGACCACACCACACCGTCGTGAGCTCGCCACGCCCGCCGCGTCCAGTGCGGTGTCCACCCGTCGGTGACCCCGGGGATCGGTCCGATCACCGTGTTCTCCGACATCGGCGCGTATCGCAGCACTGTCAGCGGCACACCGAGTTTCTCGGCCACGGCCAGCCCACGAGCCTGACACAGCGGTGCGGCGATGAGAGCATCGACCTCGGTGATCGTGGGATCGTCGTCCAGAAAGGTCGCCATCATCGCGTCGTCAAATGCCGCGATACCCGAACGCGCGGTGTCGAGCGCGAATTTCGCCGTACGCAACGGATGTGCCGTTCGCTGGGCGTCGAGTGCCTCGTCGGAGGACCATTGCCGATCGGTGTCGGCACCGATCGGCACCACCTCCCCGGCCCCGGCGGCGGTTGCCAGCGGCACCAGGTTGGGCGGAACCGCAAGCGTGACACGGTGTCCGCGGCTCGCCGACTCCAGCGCCAGACACAGACCCGGTTGGATGTCGCCTCGGCTGCCGTAGAGCAGGAACACCAGGTGCGCCCCACCGGGCGTGCCGGTACGCATGGCCGTGTGGATCACCGCCGAGTTCACCAGAACCTGTGTGGGAGACCCCACGCGGACAACTCGTCGCCGACCAGTCCCGCGAGGCGTTCGCCGTCGCCGTAGTACTCGGGCACGAAACCGGCGAACGTCATGGTGACACGGTCGCCGTACTCGACGATCCACGTCGACAGACCCGGGCCCGGCACCGCGAGATCCCGGTCGGCGCCGTCGCGCACCAGTAATCGCAGCAGGAACGACGACGCGGGCTCACCACCGATCGCGCGGACCTTCTCGTCGAGCACCCCGAGATTGGACACACTGACGTCGGGTGCCGGAACACTGCGCAATGCGATACCCAGAACGCGGCGTGGCATCATCCGGACCAGCGGCTGCAGATCGTCGGGGACGTCGGTTCCCGACGTCGCATAGGCGGCGAACGCATCTCGACTCAGTGCCCGAAGGTATCCCAGATCGTCCGGCCAGCGGTGCCGAGGGTCGATCCGCAGCCATACCCCGCCCGAGGCGTTCGCCCGCTGGTCCTCGGGCCCGCCACGCTTGCTGACCGCCACGCTCACGCGCAGCTGTTCTCCGACAGGGACTCCCGACCTGTGCACCACACCGCAGGTCACGGCGGTGTACAGGGTGTTTCCGGTGCCGCCATGGGCTTTCGAGCACGCATGCCATCGGTCACGGTCGATGTCCACGGCGACCAGGCCGGCGCGGTAGGGATCGTAGGTCGGTGCGGCCGAGACGCTTTCGGCCGTGGTCGCGGGGCGAGCCGAGTGACGTTTCTCCCGCGCCGAACGCAACGCCGCCCGGGCCGAGCGTCCCGCCGCCCGCACCTGGCGCGCGCTGTCGCGGAGATCGGCGCGCACTGCCGCCGACCCCCGCGCGCTGTGTATGCCCGGCAGCTCGACGACCGCACCGTCGGCGGCCGCGATGATCGCACGCATGATCGCCTCACCATCGGCGACGAGGTGTGAAGCCATGAGCACCACGACGCGGCGTTCCTGCGTCGTGGTGGTGGTGTGCAGGCGCCACGCCGGTCCTCGTGACGGCCGGAGATCGGTGGCGCGCAGAACCTCGTCGGCCCATGCGCCGATGGCGGCATCGTCGATACGGGCACCGGAGATCACCTGCGGCGCAGCCGGTGACCGCAACCACCGGCGCTGCGCCCCCGGTACCCGGCGCGGTCCGACACTGCGATGGAGCAGTCCGCGACTCAGCGCCTCGGCGAACCGATCGACGGCGTCGCGCCCGGGGTCGTGATCGAGGACCCAACAGTATTGGATGGATGTGCCGTAGCCGAGTTTCTCCTCGGCGAGCAGGAACGCCTCGTCCGGGCCGCTCACCCGCGGTACGGGTGGCGCCGCCGCACCGCGACGTGGTCCGGCACCGACGATGTTGCCGGGGTTGTCGACTCGCGCGGTCATGAACGTCCCATCACGGCAGACCCCGTTCGGTGGTCGAGCGCAGCAGGTTGCGGACCGAGAACGTGCCGGCGTCGGCGTCGTAGGCGCGGATCAGGACCAGGCGCGCGGCGTGGACGATGATGACCGGCGGCAGATAGCCGAACGCCGCACCGGCGGCCAGCCCGTAACGGCGATGTAGCAGCAGGGTCCGCGGCAGGAAACTCATGTACTCGGCGAACGCCGACACACCGGTCTCCATCCGCCGCGGGGACACACCCACTGTCAGCGACGCCAGGAAAGCGTTGCGCCCGTTGATATCCTGCACGCACAAGCCCATGTCGACGTCTTCGAAGATGTCGCGGCGCATGCTCACGCGCGTGCGGATCACCTGCCACACCTCGCGCCGGACCACCATGTTCGATCCGTAGAGGACCGGGATCTCGCGGGCTTCGGACGATTCTTGCGCACTCGCCCGTTCGCGACTCAGGCGCCGCGCCACCGGCCGGAGCAGCCGGACGATCCTGCTCATCGAGCCCTCGAAGGGCAGCCCGTAGGCGGCGCCCCGACCGCACAGCGCCGACCATTGGCCCTGCGAATCCGCCTCGAAGAACTCCACTATGGTCCGCGCCCACCCCGCCGGAATCCGGGTGTCGGCGTCGATGCGGGCGATGACGTCCCCGGTCGCGCTGTCCATTCCGGCATTTCGCGCATGCACAAGGCCTTGGGTGGATTCGTCGACAACCCGGATTCTCGGGGTCCTCCGTGTTCGCTCCTCGACGATCTCGCGCGTGGCGTCCGTCGAATTGTTGTCGACCACGATGATTTCGGCGATGTCGTCGATCTGGTCGATGAGCAGATCCAGGCACGTCCCGATGGTGTCCGCCTCATTGAACACCGGGATCACCACCGACAAGAGAACCCGGCCGTCATCCTGCGGCAACAACTCGACACGATCGGCATGTGCACCATCGCGAACCGCACGGGTGGTCGTCTCTGAGATCACCGTAATCCCTTGTGTCGTAGCCGATCGGCACCACGGCCGACCGACAAGGCAGATCCACCGGCATCGGCGCCGGATCGCATTGAACATCGGGTGAAGACACCGGAGAACGGTGATCGGCGAGCACGCGCATCGCCACCGTCGTCGAACATGACCCCCGTGATGTCCTTCCCTGCGGAGCTTAGGTCAGGTTCGGATGCCTGGCAATACATGGGGTTCTGGGTCACATCAACGAATTAGCATGAAAACGACCACGTCTGCCCACCGCGTCAATTCTCGGACGCGCGCCTGCCCCGATTCCTCAGGGCCGTGATGAATCATGGGAAAACCGGGTATTTTGCATCATTAACCACCGATACGGCAAGCCCGGCGAAACGTCACCTATGTCTCACCCTGCTCCGCTGGTCACCTCACTGCGTCGGCCCTAATGTCATACACGTGTCACCGTCAGCGGTTGGGGATGGCGGTCGGCACACGCCGCCGACGACCCGACGACGGGCGTGCCGACGGCATTCACGGCTATAGATGTGAAGCCTTTCTCCCCAACGGCGTTGACGCGCGGAACGGGGACCGCGCACACGCCGTTTCCGTCCGTCTAGTCACCCCGGGGGATGTCATGGAGTACACAGAGCTCGCCGACTATCCGGTCCCTGCGGGCCGCATCACCGAGTGGATCCCGACGGTCGAACCCGACCGCTGGCAATCCGACGATCGACCACTGTCGCCCAATCACACTGCACATCTCTACAATTCGGAGTCGACGTCGGAGACCGGAGATCTCGGATTGGGATCGTGGATCGGTACCGCCTTCCGGTTGCCCGGCGATTTCGATCACTCGACATTCGCCGCGGTGCTGCGCGCCTGGATCGTTCGGCACGACGCCTTCCGGACCACCGTCACCCGCCGCGGCGACACGCACGCCCGGGTGGTCGCGGTCGCTGACTCTGTGACGATCTCCGCACGGGAACAGCAGGCTCCCCCGCCCGGTGTCGGCGTCGACCGGCATCTCGAGCGGTTCTTCGCCCGTGAGGTGAGCGCCGTGCGGTGGCCACATGTCGTTGCTGTCACCATCGAGCCCGACAGCCAGATCGAGGCGGCGAAGGGCGTCACCGTCATCGTCGCCGCCGATCACTCGGTGATGGACGCCTATACCCAACTACTGCTCATCGCCGAGTTCCGCGAGATCCATCGGGCGATCGTCGAGGGTCGGACACCGGCGCTGCCGTCGTGCGGCTCCTACGTCGACCACTGCGCCCGCGAGTTCCGGACCGCCGAAACCATCACCGCCGAACACCCTGCCGTGCAGGCGTGGCGGTCCTTCCTCACCGCCGACGACGGCCGGCTACAGATGCCTCGCATCCCGTTGCCGACACAGCCCACCGGAGCGGTGGCCGACAGCGCAGGATGGCAATCCAGCATTTCTCGATGGCTGCTGACCGCGCAGGAGACCGACGCCTTCGCCGCGGCCTGTAAGAATCACGGCGCGTCGATGTCCGGTGGGGCGTTCACCGCACTCGCGGTGGCGATCCAGCGACTCACCGGCCGCACGACGACACGGTTCGTGATGCCGATGCACACGCGCACCGATCCGCAGTCGCTGGCCGCGGCCGGCTGGTATGTGGGACTCGTGCCGGTCGAGATGTCACTGGAGGGTGCCGAAAACTTCAGTGCTGCACTGGGTTCGGTCAGCAGTGGGGTGCGTAGGCATGCGGCTCTCGCACATGCGCCGCATCCGCGTATCGCCTCACTTCTCGGCATCACCGAGGCGCCACGCTTCGCCGTCTCCTTCGTCGACGGGCGGCACGTACCCGGTGCCGACGCCTGGGGCGACCGGGATCGCGCGCTGCGCAGTCGGATTCACAATCTCGACGAGGTGTACCTCTGGATCAATCGCCTCCACGAAGGGATCAACATCTCCCTTCGCTTCCCCAACAACGAGATCGCCGCGGCGTCGATCCATGATCTGCTCGCCGAGTACCGGGCGGTCCTCCTCGAGGTCGCCGGTCGCGGTGAACTGACGCTCGACACCGCGACGCCGCCGGAGCACATCTTGTCGACGACGCGCTCGGCGGAGCCGCGATGAGACTCGGTCCGGCTCACGAGTGGGCACCCGCTGCCGGTGACGTCGTGTGCTGGGCGCCGTCGGAACGGTCGCTCGCCGCGGCGGCCGTCGCCCCGCCGCATCCGGTGGGGCCGTCCTTCCTGCAGCACGACCACATCTCCTCCACGCTCCGGCACCGCGAGGCCGGGCGCGAGCACCGCGGATTCACCTGCAGCGTCATCACGGTGCACGACGATCTCGACACCGAGCGCATGACCACGGCCCTGACGGACTTCGTCCGTGCGCATGAGGGTCTTCGATCGTCGTTCCGGCTCAACGGTTCTGCGGTGACTCGGTATGTCGTCGACGTCGAGGACGTGGCATTCACGACGATTACGCTCGGTGCAATCGATCCGCATCAGCATTTGGCACAACGCCTTCCGATATCAGCGGTGTTCGATTCGTGGCCGGGCTGCGCGTTCGGGGCGGTCGTCCGTCCGGGATCGTTCGATCTGTACTACGGCGTCGATCACGCCTACGGCGACGGAGCGTCGCAGATACTCGGTATCGCCGAGATCCTGGCCCGTTACCGTGGTCTACCCGACGATCCGCTGGTCACCGATGCACACGACAGCTTCCTCGACCATGTTGCCGCCGAGGCGGCTTGCGCAGCACAGGTCTCGGCGCACTCACCGGGCGTGGCCGAGTGGCGCCGAGTGCTGGAACGGTCAGGCGGGACGATCCCCGCCTTCCCCTTACCTCTGGGGCTCGACTCCGACGACGGCGGCGTGATGATTCCACAGCCCGTGTACGTCGACGCCGACATCCTCGCCGACAGCGAGACGACGACTCGGCTGGCCGCGCTGGCGAACGCACACCACACCTCGATGACAGCGGTGATCTACGCAGCACTCGGACTGGCGCTGCGGTCAGTGGCCGACGCCGAATGGTATGCCACGGCAACCGTTGTCAGCACCCGGCGGGCCGACCACTACGCCGGCTCCCAGGGGTGGTTCTGCAATTTCGCCCCCGTGGGCTTCGAGGTGGCCGGCGACACGCTCGAGGATGTACTCGACGACGCGGCCGCTGCTCTTGCCCGATCCCGGGCGGCCGCGAGCGTCCCCGTCCATGCCGCGCTGGGCGTCCTCCTCGCCGAAGGCGCGATCGACCCGGCTGTCGTGGCGAGCCCACAGATGGTGACCTACCTGGACCTCCGATGGTTTCCGACACCTCCGAACACCACCGATCTTCTCGTCTTCACCGGCGAGGGACGTACCAGCAATGCGTCGTTGTGGATCACCCGCGATGAGGGCGGGCTCCGGATCATCACCCAGCGCCCCGACAACCCGGTGGCCGCCGACTCGGTGAGTCGCTGGTTTCGCACGCTCCGAGACATTCTCACCGCCGCAGTGGCGGCCAACACCGTGGAGGTCAGCTGATGCGCGTCACCGCCATCGATCAGGTCGAGCTGACCGGTACCCTCACCGAGATGTCGGTGACCTGGGTCGGCGCGCCCGCTCATCGCGGGCTGCCGGTCGGCTTCAACCAGGGCAACCATCTGCGGGCCCAACGCAGTGGCCGCGGGGCCTGGCTGGCCGGGAGGGTGACCCTGCCCGACGCACGTCCCGATCCGTCAAGGGTCGCGGGAGCGGTGACTCGCCTGCTCCGCGAACATGATGCCCTCCGAGCGTCTTTCACCGTGTCCGTGGTCCCGACGCAAGACATCTTCGACGCCACACAGTTTCAGGTCCGTCCCAGAGTGGTCGGGCGGGTGTGGCACGGTTTCGTGGAATCCTTGCTCACACAGCGTTGTCGGGCCGGCGAGGTTCCCGGCGTGTTCTTCGGAATCCTCGACGACACGGTGATCTGCGCGTTCGACCACGCTCACGCCGACGCAATCACCATCGACCTGGTACTCCGACGGTTGTATGAGTACTACACCGACGCGACAACGCCGTCACCTGCGACGCTGCGCTACGCCGATCGTTGTCTGATCGACGCCGCCGGGGCGTCGTCACAGAACCGGTGTGACGACGCCGACTCAACGCGACTGATGCAGGTGTGGCACGACTTCTTCACTCTCACCGAGGGTGCCGTTCCGGCGTTTCCGCTGTGCCTCGGCACCGGCCGCGCACCGCAACGAACCATCGTGACTCCTCTGCTCGATGACTCCGAATGTGCTGAACTGCTATCGGGTTCGTCGTTCGCGACGATCCTGTCGGCACTCGCCGCCGCGTTCGCCGACGTGGGTGGCCCGAAACGCCTGGCGACGCTGATCCCGATACACACACGCGGCCCCCGAACCTCCGGATGGCATGACACGGCCGGGTGGATGGTGTCCAACGCCCCGGTGGTCGTGAGTGCCGGTGACCCCGAGAGCGCAACCACGTGGTTACGTCACACATCCGAGTTGGCCGACCTGCCTCTCGATCACGTTCTGGCTCAGTGCCGTCCACACCTGCCCACCGAAGACATCTTCATGGTGTCCTACCTGGACTACCGCAAGTTCGGACCGGCACTCCCCGGCGCAGAACACATCTCGGCGGTGACGTCGACCGATACGGCGCAGTTCTGGTTCACCCGTTCCGACACCGGCCTCGAATTGCGCGTTCGTTACCCCGCGCGACCCGTCGCCGATGAGGTCATCGCCGGTCTACTGACAGCACTCCACAGCCGGTTACGCGAGCCCCGACCGGTCGCCCTACCCGCACACTGATCGAGACGTATCCGGGCAACCGGCGTACGCCGGCGCCCTTCCGACCAGACGGTCATCCGGGCCACAGTGGTCCGGTTCCAGCTCTGCTGCAGGCGGTTTCGAGGCTCGCCGCACGCGGCTCGCACCTCGACCAGCGATCTGAGATGCTCTGCCATACCCGCACCCGGTGGTCGTCCCATCCCGATGGTCGAGGTGCCGAGGAGCGCCAGCGACGAGCCTCGAGACGGTGAGAATATGGGTAGGGCTTGACCGGGTGTTCTGACTTACCTCGAGACTGACCTCGAATTGGGTGTCTTCAAGTGGACCTGTCGGCATTCGGTGAAGCCCGGAATTGACACCTGGATTCGTGATGACTGGGCCGGGTGAGGTTATGACTTCATAGGAACCTGTCGGCTGCGGTTGGTCCGACTCTTCACCGTCCTGTCTGCCTCACCCGGCGTAGTCATCCTCCACCGAAGTGAAGGAGACAGGAACCGCAATGTCGAGCATGACTGTAGAGGGGGTGTCGACGCAACCGGTGTATGCCGGGGTCGATACCCACAAAGACACCCACCACGCCGGGATCGTTGACGATGATGGCCGGCAGATCAGTGACGCGCAGTTCGGTACTGATCGGGCCGGGAACGAGGCGATGCTGGAGTGGTTGGCCCAGTGGTGGGTGCATCGGGTCGCGGTGGAACAGACCGGTAGTTACGGGTTGGGGTTGAGCACGGTGCTGCGCGAGCATGGTTACACCGTCAAAGAACTCAACCGCCCGGATCCGACGGTGCGGGCCACGGTCGGCAAGTCCGATCCGGTTGATGCCTACACCGCGGCGCAGGCGGCGCGGACCGGGCGCGCCGATATCACTCCGAAGGATCATTCCGGGATCGTTGAGTCGATCCGAATGCTGTCCACGGCAAGGGCTTCGGCGGTCAAAGCGCGTAGTGTCGCGTTGAATCAGATCCGGGATCTGGTGATCACCGCACCGGTGTTACGGGAGAAGCTGGCGGGGTTGACGACCCGGAAAATGGTGGCGGTCATCTGGTCGTGGCGACCCAATCGTGGCGAGTTGGGTGACCCGGTACAGGGTGCGAAACTCGCGTTACGGGGAATCGCCGGACGGGTCCGTGACCTCGATACCGAGATCAAGGCCTACGACACCCAACTCAACACGCTGACCCGCCGGGCCGCGCCGCGGTTGCGGGCCCGCCCGCAGGTCGGTCCGATGATCGCCGCGCAGTTGTTGGTGACCGTCGGGCAATGCCCGGACCGTATCGGTAGTGATGCGCAGTTCGCGCGGCTGGCCGGGATCGCGCCGATCCCCGCGTCCTCGGGGAAGACCAGCCGGATGCGGCTGCACCGCGGTGGGGACCGCCACGCCAACTCCGCGGTCCACCTCGTGGTCATCGGCCGGTTACGTAAACACGAGAAAGCACTCGCCTACCGCGAAAAACGACGAGCCGAGGGAATGGCCGATAAAGACATCATCCGCGCCATGAAACGCCTCGTCGCCCGCGAACTGTTCTACGCCCTCAAAGCCGATCTCAAAGACCTCGACCACACCACAAAAAACGTCTCCCAGACCCCTTGACACGTTATAGGAACGTCCCCTTGTGCAGAAGGGCTTCCGGGCCACGGGCGGCACGACACCTCGACCACCGGGTGAGGATTCCACTATGAAGTTCTCAAAGATCAGGCGCGGTCCCGGCGATGCCGGGTGCGGGGAATCAGGCTGCTGCGTCGTCGAGTCGCATGGTTCTGCGGTGATACGACGGCACTGGTTGTCGTTTCGGGTCGATGCTGGCGGGCGGGACGAGCCACGGGTGGCGGTCGAATCCCATGATGATGTCCCAGCCGTGGTGATGCACATCGTCGTGGCAACTGCTGCACAGCAAACAGCCGTTGTCGAGGTCGGTGGGACCACCATCGGCCCAGTGCTGCACGTGGTGTCCTTGGCAGCGTCCGGCGTGGGCACCGCATTTGATGCATCCACGATCACGCACCAACAACGCTTTGCGTTGTCCGGGGGTGAAGAAGCGTTTCTCTTCACCAACACTGAGCGGTACACCGTTGGGGTCGAGCACGATCTTGGTGATGGTGTTGTCACACGACAACATCCGCGCGGTGGCCTCGGTGATGGCACCCATATTCTGCAAGTCCCCGCCGAGGGCCGGGTTGTCGGCCGACCAGGTCCACAACAGGCCGTTGGTCAGTTTCGCGGAGAACGTGGTGTCGGCCAAACCTTGTGCCGCCAACTCCACGATCGTTTCGAACGCGGCGGCACAGATCTGCTCGGGCGTGCGGGGATCGGGGGACCCATCGGGTTGAGGCTTGGGCGCCGACAACGTTTCCATCAGAGTGCGGGTTTTCTCGCCGGCCACGATGTCGAGGTTCGCCGAGATTTCCAGCCGTCCGTCGTCGGTGATGCGGTCGGTGTAGCTGTTGATGTTCTTGTCCTCCGCGGCAGGTAGCCCGCCCGGCGTCTCCGCGGCGAGCTCGTTTCCCAGCTGCCGTGCGTAGAGGTTGATTTCGGCGGGGGTGAATCCGGCGAAGTAGTGTGACAGCAGTTTCTGCAGGTATTCGCAGCGTTGGACGGTGTCGAGGGGTTCGGGAGAGCGGGTGTCGATGTGCGCCAGTCCGCGGACGATGGCGTCGGCGTGTTCGGAAGAAATGGATCCGTCCGCGGCATGCGCCAACAACAGATTTACATCGGTGGTGCCGGCGACCCGCACATACCGACCTGCGACCGAGGGCGCGAAACCCATGCTGATCAACAGTTCTCGCAGTCGGGTGGTTTTGTGATCGGCGACGCCCAGCCGGTCCAGTTCGCCGGTGAGGGTGGTGGCGTGGTGATCGATCAGGTCTCGCAGCAGCAGGACCTGCTTCATCGCACCGAAGGCTTGGGGTCCGGTCATGTCCGGGTTCCATTGCAGGTTGCTGAGTTGGGTGACGATGGTGGCGAAAACTGCTTCGGCGTCAACGGTTTCCGCGTCAAGAATGGTAGTGGATTCGATCATGGGCCCCTCCCCGGTGGCTGATCGGTGTGATGGCTCCAGTGTACATCGCCAGGATGTTCGACGCAAGGGGTGGTTTGGTCAATTCTGCTTGTGGACAACGTGTTTCGGTGCTGATCTTCTGTCGGTGGGGTGTGGTAGGGGCGCGGTTTTCGCTGTAGTCGATGGATGTGGTTGCGATACCTGTCATCTCGCCGGGTCTCGAGGCCCGGCGCCTGGGGCGCCGTGCACCTCGACCATCGGGGGAGAGATTTCTCGACGGTCGGGTGGGCGGGTTACTCGACCACCGGGGGAAGAGGGGTTCGCGACGGTCGGGTGGGCGGGTTACTCGACCATCGGGGGGATGACCGTCGGGAGTGATGAGTTCGCGGCTTCACTGTGCGGACGCGGCTGGTGCAGTGGGGGCGTCTGCGAGTTCGGCTCGCGTCGGGCCCTGCCAACAATGGATGTGGTTGGGAGGCCGGTTATCTCACCGGGTCTCGAGGCTCGCCGCACGCGGCTCGCACCTCGACCACCGGGGGAGGGAAGGGATGCTCGTCGCTCGTGAAAGGGCGCCTTGACCATCAGGGGAAGAGGGTCTCGCGATTCGACGCTCTACTTCTGAACGACCGGCGCGGTGATCGGGGCGGTGACGGGAGCAGGGGCCGCGGGCGCGGCGGTTGCCACGCCACCGGAGGCGGCGGCGGTCACGATGCCGACGCCGACCACACCTATCGACAATCGACGAAACACCGGGCGGCGGATGTGCTTACGCATGGGGACTCTCCACTCCTTCTGGATTGATGTCGTCGGCGATCGGCTCGAAGCAGCGATCGACTGGAGCCAACCGTATGAGGCAATGTTGGGAGCCGGCTGTCCTCGTGCTGCTGATCGCCGGTGACCGTGGCGGTCGCGCGCTCTACAGTGAGTCGGCGATGCCCCACACCGACCCTCGACCTTCGCCACCCCCACGTCCGTCGATCAGACGTGCGTTCTTCGCCGTCCCCGACATCCGCGGGCGATGGGCTGCGGCGCTGCGCGCCGGTCTGGCATTCGCGATACCGGCCGTGGCGCTGTATCTCGTGGGTTTCGAGCGGGATGCACTTCTCGCGGCTCTCGGCGGGTTCGCCGCCTTGTATGGCGAGAAGCGGCCCTACCGGGTGCGGTGGCGGGCGGTGCTCACCGCGTCCGTCCTGCTCGTGGCGGCGTCCGCCGGGTACGGCGCCCTCGGTGCGTGGGCCGGACCCCACGCGTCAACACCCCAGGATCTGGTGATCGTCGCACTGTTGGTCGCCGGTGCAGCCCTGGTCACCTTCGGGGTCAATGCGCTGCGCCTCGGACCGCCCGGCCCGTTCTTCTTCGTGCTCACCGCGGCGGTCGCGTCCGTGGTGACGCGCCACGGGGTCGATCTCGTTCCACTCGTCGTCGCCACCACCGCCGGTGGCGTCGGAGCATTGATCGTGGCGATGGCGCCCGGGCTGTGGCGACCCCACGGCCCGGAAACGGCGGCAACCCTCGCCGCGATGGCGGCGGTGGAGGATTACCTGGACGGCAATCGTGGCGCCGATCGCGCGCGACGGCACGGCGTCGCCCTGTCGACTCTGCACGCGTGGACCGTGCTGCATGACGCTACGGCAACGAATACCGCTTTGGCACAACAGCTCTGGCAGTCGATGCATCGGCTGCACGGCGCTCGCAACCCGCTGGCGATCTCCCCGCCGCTGGGACGCCCGACGGTCGCTCACCGCCTACGCAAGGCCACGGCCCCCTTCAGCCACGCCCGGATCACCACCGGCCGGGTGATCGTGTCGGCGTTCTGCGCGGGCGCCGTCTCGGTCGTCGTCGGGCTCACCCGGCCGGATTGGGCGATCCTCGGCGCGGTGCTCGTCCTGCAGTTGGGACCGGATCGGATTCGGGGGGTCATCCGCGGCGCACACCGGCTGGCCGGCACCGTCGTCGGGCTGGTGGTCTTCGCAGCCCTTCATCTGCTCGATCTCGGCGTTCCCGCGCTCATCGTCGTGATCGCCGTGCTCAATGTGCTGATCGAGCTGACGATCGTCGGCAACTACGCGGTGGCGGTCACCTTCATCACGCCGCTGGCGATGCTCATGGGCACCCCGTCGGCCGACATCACCGTCCCGGTCCGCGATCGTTTCCTGGAGACCCTGGTGGGCGTGGTTCTGGCGATCGCCTCGATGTGGCTGGTCGGCACCCACCTGCATCGACGCAGCGCGACCCGCGCCGACGACGCCGTACTCGTCGACGTCGACCACGTGCTGGAGACGGTCACGGTGGTGCCCGTCGGAGCACCGGAATCGCTGGTCGCCCGCCGGGACCTGCAGTGGACGCTGCTGGAGTCGGAGATGACCGCGACCGACGCGGCCGGCGACGACCCACCATGGGCCCGCGAGCACTGGGCGCACCACGTGGCGGTGTGTCAGGTCGGATACGAGACACTGTCATGGTGCTGGCGTGCAAATCAGAGCCGATCGCTCGACCCGACGCTCGTCGGGATGCTGACCGAGCGCCGGTTACTGCTCGCTCCACCGGCACCGTGACCACCGGATCGACGGAGACCGAGAGGCGAGCCACCCCGTGGTTGATCCGTCGCGACCATCAGGAGTACTGTCGAGCGCATGCAGCGCGCGCTCCTTCTCGGTTGCCGCGGCGGGGTCTGAATCGACCGGCCCTCCGTCGCGGGCCTTCTTATGCGCCGGTCATCTTCCCTCTTTGACTTTCGGAGATTGACCAATGATGGCAGCAGCAGACACCTTCACCTCGGGCGCGAGTCGTATCGTCGAGCCCACCGGACCCATTCCCGCCGGCCAGCCGATCTGGAACAAGCAGCGCAGCTCGGCGATGCCCGTTCATCGTTACCGTCCCTTCGCCGACGAGGTCGAGGCCGTATCGGTTCCCGACCGCACCTGGCCCGACAAGATCATCGACCGCGCACCCCTGTGGTGTGCAGTGGACCTGCGCGACGGCAACCAGGCCCTGATCGACCCGATGAGTCCCGCCCGCAAACGTCGCATGTTCGACCTGCTGGTCCGGATGGGCTACAAGGAGATCGAGGTCGGATTCCCCTCGGCGAGCCAGACCGACTTCGACTTCGTCCGCGAGATCATCGAGGACGGCGCCATCCCCGACGACGTCACCATCCAGGTCCTCACCCAGTGCCGTGACGAACTGATCGAGCGAACCTTCGAAGCGTGCCGCGGCGCGGCGAACGTGATCGTCCACTTCTACAACTCCACCTCGGTCCTGCAGCGTCGCGTGGTGTTCCGCGCCGACAAGGGCAAGATCACCGAGATCGCCACCAACGCCGCGCGCCGGGTCCTCGAGGAGGAGAAGAAGTACCCCGACACCAACTGGCGCTACGAGTACTCCCCCGAGTCCTACACCGGCACCGAACTGAGCTACGCCAAAGAGGTGTGCGACGCGGTCACCGAGATCATCGCCCCCACCCCGGACAAGCCGATGATCATCAACCTGCCGGCGACCGTCGAGATGGCCACCCCCAACGTGTACGCGGACTCGATCGAGTGGATGAGCCGCAACCTGGCTCGCCGCGACTCGATCATCTTGAGCCTGCACCCGCACAACGACCGCGGAACCGCTGTCGCCGCAGCGGAATTGGGCTATCAGGCGGGCGCCGACCGCATCGAGGGCTGCTTGTTCGGCAACGGTGAGCGCACCGGCAACGTCTGCCTGGTCACCCTGGGCATGAATATGTTCAGCCGTGGCGTCGATCCGCAGATCAGCTTCTCCGACATCGACGAGATCCGGCGCACCGTCGAATACTGCAACCAGCTCAACGTGCCCGAGCGTCATCCGTACGGCGGCGACCTGGTCTACACCGCGTTCTCCGGCAGCCACCAGGATGCGATCAACAAGGGCCTCGACCAGATGAAGGTCGACGCCGATGCCGACGACTCCGACGTCGACGACATCACCTGGGCCGTACCGTATCTGCCGATCGATCCCAAGGATGTCGGCCGTAGCTACGAGGCCGTCATCCGCGTGAACAGCCAGTCCGGCAAGGGCGGCGTGGCCTACATCATGAAGACCGATCACGGCATGAGCCTGCCGCGGCGCCTGCAGATCGAGTTCAGCCGGGAGATCCAGAAACTCACCGACGGTGAGGGCGGCGAGGTGTCGCCGAAGGAGATGTGGGACGTCTTCGCCGACGAATACCTGCACCCGGTGCGCCCGCTCGAGCGGATGCGCCAGCGCGTGGACGCCTCCGAGATCGACGGCGGCGACGACACCATCACCGCGGTCGTGAAGGTCGACGGCGTCGAGAAGGAGATCAGCGGAACCGGTAACGGTCCGCTCGCCGCCTTCGTCGACGCCCTGGCGACAGTCGGATTCGATGTCCGGGTCCTCGACTACAGCGAGCACGCGATGACCGCGGGCGGCGACGCCAACGCCGCGTCGTACGTGGAGGCACAGGTCAACGGCGAGACCGTGTGGGGTGTGGGCGTCGCCTCGTCCATCACCACCGCCTCGTTGCGCGCAGTGGTGTCCGCAGTGAACCGGGCCCATCGGGTCACCGCGCCTGCCGACGACACCGCCGACGCCGCACCGCGGACCTGGGCTCCGTAAACCGGCGCATACCAGCCGGGCCATCACAGTCAGCCCGATGCGCGGGTGAACCCTGCCGCATCGTGTGAACGCACGGGCCGGACACACCTCGAGTGACCCTCGAATCGTGTCCGGCCCGCGCGGTGTCTCAGCGGAGATACTTTACGAGAGCCGGTGTGTGAGTTCAGTACTCGGCAATCGCCGAGACCGGCCCGCGCTCGATCGCGGCGACGAACTCGGCATGATCGGCCGCATTCACCTTGGAATACCGAGAAGCGAAACGGCGAATCGCCTTGTCGAACGTGTCGGTCTCCCCGAGATCGACATGTGGAGTTCGTTCTGGGAGTTCACCTGGTCGATGCATCGGCCGCCGAGCAGATCGCCGACGCGAAGGCCCTCCTCGACGCCGGGACCACCACCGAGGCGGAGCTCGGGGCACTGAAGGCCAAAGCACTGGCCTGATCGGCGCCGACGCGCGCGAATCGGCACTGGTCGGGGGCCGATCCGCACCAGGTCACACCCGCGGCGGACAGGTGAGTGTGAACACCTTATGCGCTGGTGAGTGGACGTGACGGCCTCGCCACGGACAATGGGAACACATGACCAACATGGAATTCCTCGCACTCGCCGCAGTGCTCGTACTCGTGGCCTGCGCCGCGGGGATCGGCGCACTCATCGGCATCATCGCCCAGTCCGGGCCGACCGCCCCAACTGCTGGGTACTCCGACGACGCCGTCCCCGCGGACATCCTTCCCGCCCGCTGATTCACGACCGGCCGGAGTCCCTCATCCGGACTCACCCCTCGTCCGAGCTCACCCGCCGGCCGCGGACGTAGACCTCGGCGATCGCCGGCTCGCGCAGCGCCATCAGCAACGCGAACAGCTCCTGTTCGCGGGCGAGATCGGCGTCGTCGGCGCGAATCCCGTTCGCCAGAACGGACTCGAGCGGCGGCCATCGCCACGGCTCGATCACCAGGAAGTCGGCTTCCTTGCCGACGTCGAGGTTGCCGAACCGATCCTCGGCGTCGAGAGCTCGCGCGCCGGCCAGCGTTCCGGTGAACAACAACTGCGCCGGATGGATCGACACACCCGCGTCTCCCGGCTCGGAGATGTGCACCTTGAACGCATCGGAGAGCACGCGGGAGATCAGCCACTCATCGCCTGCGCCGCAATCACTTCCGGCCGCCACGGTCACCCCGGAACCGACAGTTCTGCGCCACGGCATCGTGCCCGATCCGAGAAACAGCTGCGAGGTCGGGCAGTGCGCGATGGACGTCCCGGTCTCCGCCATCCGATCCAGTTCGGCGACGGTGCAGTGCACGGCGTGTGCCAGGATCGTGCGACGCCCCAGCAGACTCTCACCCCCGTGTGCCGAGCCCGGCAAGAACTTCCCATCGTAGGTGTCGAGGTAACTGTCGACCTCGAAAAGCTGTTTCACCGTGTCGATCTCACCGGTGCCCGGCCGATTGTTCTCGTTGAGGTGGGTGTGGACATACACCCCGGTGTCAGCCACGTCCGCATGCAGCTCGCCCAGAGCCCGCAACGTCTGCGTGGTCACCGACAACGTGAACCGCGGCACGATCGCGGTGTGCAACAACGACGTTGACGGATCTCCGGTATCGGTACCGTGCCAGCGTTCGATCTCCGCACGGGTCAGGGCGATGGCGTCGGCCTCGGAGGTGAGTAGCGGCTCGGCGGAATCCGGTCCGACCGTTTGGATTCCGCGTCCACTGACCAGTCGCAGCCCCACCCGGGCGGTCTCGGTGAACAACGCGTCCTGGGCATGGGTGAACGCCGACCCGAACACCATGGCCGCGGTCGTGCCGGTCGAGATCCGTCGCGTGGTGAAGTCACGGGCGATCCGCTGGGCGAACTCCGGGTCGGCGAGCCGGGCCTCGGCGGGAAAGATGCAGGTGCTCAACCACTCCAGCAGTTGCCCGCCCCCGTAGGCGTCGAGCGAATAGGTCTGCGGGAAGTGGATGTGGGCGTCGACGAATCCCGGGATCAGGTAGGCGCCATCATGGTCGACGGTGACGTCCTCGGCATCGTCGGGCATGCCGGCGCGCGGACCGCTGTAGACGATGACGCCGGTCGCGTCGTCGATCACCAGTGCGCCGTCGGCGATGTCGACCAGCGCGGCGGGCGCCTGCTGCAGCGTCGGTGCGCCGGTGATGTGGATCAGATGGCCGAGATGGATGGTCACCGGAACACGAAAACACAGCGGCGCCGATTCGGCGCGGCGAGCACCGGCGGGTGGCGGATACCGCCGGATCTCAGATGACGTGCCCGTCCCACTCGTGGTCGTGCATGAAGCCCTCGGCGAGGCCGACCCGGTACTTCAGGCAGCTGCGCACGATTCCGAGGTAGGCGACGGGAAGCGCGTAACCCGGCAGTCGGTCACCGCGTACGCCGATGACGTCGTCGAATCCGCGCAGGTCCCGGAAGTACTGCCGCATGGTTCGTCCCTGCCGCGCGTCCTCGCGCCACCCGAAGATCGTCATGCCGACCTTGATCATGGTGTGCACGTCGTCGTCGGGGACGATCAGCTCGTCGTTCTCGCCGAAGAACGCCTCGTCGACGCGATTGTGCGGCCGGAACATCATGATCCCGCTGGTGGCACGCGGATTGCACTCGATGCAGTAGAGCCCCTTCTCCGGGTGGTCGATGAAGTCGAAGCCGACCTGCCCGGTGAAATCGGTGTCGGCGAGGAACTTCTCGACCCAGTCGAAGATCGGCTGGTGCTGCGCCGAGACGAAGGACAGGCACGAGCTGCCACCGATCGCGTATTCGACGGGGTAGGTCGCGTGCGCGAAGATCTTGCCCTCCCGCACCACCGAGTACGTGCAGTAGCGATCGCCGGTCAGCCACTCCTGCGCGAGCCACGGGTTGCTCGGATCGTGATCGAGCCACTCCATCCGATCGCCCGGATACACCTTGTGCACCTTCTGCGAGCCGCGCGAGTAGCACTTCTTGACCGCGAAGGGGCCGGTGAAATCGAGCTTCTCGATGTCCTCCGGACTGTCGAGCCGCGCGAACTTCAGGGTGTCGATGCCGTGCTCGACGAGCATCTCCTGGAAGTCGTACTTGTTGTGCAACCGATTCTCGAGCTCGAAATCGGACAGGAAGAGCTCGCAGTCGGACGGGAACAGTCCCCGCATCATCGACAGGATGTCGGTCTCCTCGTGGATCGGGATGACCATGTCGACGTGTTCGTCGACGACGATCCTGGCCAGTTCACGGCAGTATTCCTGCGGCTTGAACTTGGGCGGCGGGACAAGGTGGAACGAGTCGACGGCCTTCGACACCCGGGTCAGCGCCACCGGGATCGAGTCGACGGTGGTGACCCGATGCCCGGCCGCCGCGAGCAGGCGCGCCAGATTCAGGCTGAGAAAGGACCGGCCGAAGGTGATCAGGATGTGTTTACCGGAGAAGGCCACGGGGCGAGTCTAGGCGTGTGCGCCCCGGTGGCTGCGGCGGCTGCCGGGCCGCCATGGTTTGTCGGACCCCTGCCGCATACTCACCTCACACCGCTTTCGGCCCCGACCCACGGGGCCACAGTCGGGCAAAGGGTACAAATCGATTGCATTGAGCGGGCGGGGGCGGATTACATGGAATAGCGGACCCGCGGTCATCGTTGGGATTCTCTGGATTGTTAGGTTGGCTACGTTCGGTCGGGCGGAAGGGGTGCGGCGATGCTGTTCGTGATCGGCGTCATCTCGGCATCGCTGGCCGCCGTCGCCTACGGCATGTCGACGGTGCTCCGAGCACTCGGTGCGCGCCGGGTCGCGCAGACCGAACGCGAGGACGGCGTCGTCGACACCAACGCCGCCGGCGGCCCGTCGCTGCAGTCGACCATGTCGACGCTCGTCGACCCCTCCTTCATCCTCGGCACCGTCATGGTGATCGTCGGATTCGCCGGCGGTGCGGTCGCCGCGCGGTTCCTCCCGCTGTTCCTGTCGCAGACCATCGTCTCGGCGAATCTCGTCGTGACGGCGTTGCTCGGCACGATCATGCTCAATATCGCGTTGCACACCCGCGACTGGATCGCCATCTGGCTGGTCGTGTTCTCGCTGTGCCTGCTCGGTTTCTCCTCGTCGCACACCACCGGTGAGGGCCAGGCCGACACCATCCACTGGGGCTTGTTCGGGGCGACGATCCTGTTGTCGGCTCTGGCTCTGCTCGGGGTGTACCGGCTCGGACGCCACGGCGCGATCGTCGGTGGCGCGATGGCCGGTCTGCTGTTCGGTGTCATCGCGATCGCCGTGCGCATCCTCGACGGCGTACACCCCTTCGACCTGAAGGTGCTGCTGCTCGACCCGGCCGCCTGGACCATCGCCGTCGCCGGTGCCTGCGGGTTCTTCGTGCAGACCGTCGCCCTGCAGCTCGGGGCGGTCAACGGGGTGACCGCGGTGCTCGTGGTCGGCGAGACCGCGGGCCCGAGCCTCGTCGGAGTACTGTTCCTCGGCGACACCGCCAAGGCGGGCCTCGGCTGGCTGGCCGTCGTCGGTTTCATCGGCGCCGTCGTCGGTGCGGTTCTCGTCGCCTGGTACGGCTCCGGTGATCCCGACCACTTCGGCGAGGCGCCACCGATGAAGGGCGGATGGCGGCGCGGCCGTGAGGATTTCGACGAGGAGGACGAGTTCGGCGAGCAGGAGCGTCTGGAACTGTCGCCGAACGAGAACGAATTCTGCGACGCCGACTTCACTCTCGTCGAAGAAGACCTCGAGGCCGACCTCGGCATACCGCGCGACGATGAGCATCGCCCGGCGACCCGCAACGGGCACGATCGAGCGCAGTGAACTCTCGGCGACATCCCGGCCGCGCCTTGACACCCGCACCGGTCAGCGGCAAACGTGTGAGGCATGTCGTCTGACCAGATCTCGTATGCGCGCCGCGCGTACGAGACTCTCGAGCCCTTCCACATCCTCGCCTACTTCAACCCCGGCCTCGGTGCCGCACAGGAGGCCACGGGCCTGAATCCGCACGCGTTCTATGTGGGCGCTCGTGGGGCGCCACTGGGTGAGTGTGCGCCGACGGTGGTCACCTCGGCCTTCTTCAACTTCGCTCCCACGTCGATCGCCAAGAGCTGGCCCAAGGCGGTGGCGTGTGGCCTCGAGCGGGTGTCGCAGGCGCGGTGGACGATGCTCGACGAGCAGTTGCGGACCATCCTCGGCGAGCGCGTCGACGATCCGGAGATCGCCCGTCTGGCCGATGTCTTCGCCGACGCCGGACGTACGCTGCCCTACACCGGTCGCCCGTTGGCCGCCGCGTGGGCGGAGTCGCCGGCTCCCACCGCTGCGCACCTGCGACTCTGGCACGCAGTCGCGATAGTGCGAGAATGGCGCGGCGACAACCATATTGCCGCCCTGGTCGTGAGCGGGCTCAACGGCATCGACGCCGCAGTCTTCCACGAGGCCACGCTCCCCGACCCGACCGTACGGCGGCGGTCGATGGGCCGTGCGATGACGCTGCTCACCCGCGGGTGGTCGGATCAGGACTGGGAGGCATCGGTGGATCGGCTCGTCGAGCGTGGACTCGCCGAACGCACCGACGACGGGCATCGACTGACCGCCGCAGGTGCCGCTCTCTACGACGACGTCGAGGCCACCACCGACGCTCTCGGCGAACAGCTCTGGGCCCGAACCGAGCTCCACGACGCGCTGCAGGCAATCCGGCCATACGTCAAGGCGGTCATCGACGCCGGTGTGTTGCCGGGGACGACCCGCAAGAGCTGATCAACTCGGCGATTCCGGGGTCATCGGCCATGCCGGTGCGGTAGTCCTCGAAGGGTGAACGACGTCGCCGCCATCGAAGCGCTCAAGTACCGATACCTCCGTGCCCTCGACACCAAGGACTGGGACACCTTCGCCGACACCCTGACCGACGACGTCACCGGCGAATACGGCGACTCCCTGAGCTTCACCACCCGCGATGAACTCGTCGGCTTCATGCGGACGTCGGTGGGACCCGGGGTGATCACCGAGCATCGCGTCTCGCACCCGGAAATCGAGGTGTCCGGCGATGTCGCACACGGGCGCTGGTACCTCTCGGATCGGGTGATCGTGCCCGACTTCGAGTTCATGCTCATCGGCGCCGCGTTCTACGACGACACCTACCGCCGCACCGCGGATGGTTGGCGGATCTGCGCGACCGGATACGACCGCACCTACGAGGCCCACGTCCCGCTGGCCGAGATCCCCGGCTTCACTCTGAAGGTGGGGCCGGCGATCCGGACCGGCGAGTGAGCCCAGCGTCTCCCCCGACATGACGGCGGGCAGGTCGTTGCTGCCGATGTCGGACCGCTGTGGCCCGGATACGTGTCGGCGCACCGGGTCTCGAGGCTCGTCGCTATCGCTCCTCGGCACCTCGACCACCGGATGGAAAGGCCCGGAGCATCATTCGGTCGCTCCCCCGATGGTCGACCCGTCCCCCGATGGTCGACCCCCCGATGGTCGAGGTGCGAGCCGCGTGCGGCGAGCCTCGAGACCGCTTGCGCCGGTGCTGGTTCGGTCCGACAGGGTGGTGCGGATACACCCCGACGGTCAGCGTTCGCGCAGGATGAGGTCGGCGATACCGTCGCGATCGGTGACGTCGAGTTTGGTGCAAGCCCGGTAGATGTGGCCCTCGACGGTGCGCACCGAGACGGTCAGCCGTGCGGCGATCTGCTTGTTGGACAGACCGGAGGCGACGAGGTTGGCGATTTCGCGTTCGCGGGTGGTCAGCGGCAACGGCTGGGCTGCCTCGACGAGGGCCGGGGTGCGCAGCCCACCGCAGGCTGCGGCCAGCCGGTTGGCCATCGACGACGATGCCACCGTCGCCGACCGTCGACCCGAACGATCGTGGACGGCGCTGGCCTGGGCGGCCACATCGGCCGCCGACAGACGACGACCGAGCTTCTCGAGATCGGCTGCGCAGACGTCGAGTTCGATGCCGTCACCGGCCGCGTACGCCGCAGCGTGGCGGGCGTAGATGCCCGCGAGCGGGCCGTCGATCTGCTCGGCCAGTTCGGCCAGACGGGGTCCGGCGCTGGCATCACCGAAGCGCACCGCGGTGTGCAACGCCTCCGCCTCCACTGCCAGCTGCCCGGTCTTGGCCGCCAATTCGGCTGCTGCCCAGGCACGTTCGATACCGATGGACACCGTTCCCGCGGCGGCGGCCTGCCACGCCTCGGCGACCCACAGCATCGGCCGGAACACCGCGACGTGCAGCCCGTCCCGGGCGCGTGCGCGACCCAACACCTCCTCGGCGCGGGGCGCCTCGCCCAACGCGCTGAGCGCTTGAGCCAGAAAGACATACGCGGGGAAGTTCCACGATGCCGAGTACTCGTCGCCGTCGAGGGTCGCCAGGGTCTGCTCGATACGCCGCACCACCGACGCGCAATCGCCGCGCGCCAACTCGACCGCCGACACCAGGATTCCCGACATCGCCCAGCTCAGATACTGTGCGGTGTTGGCGAATGCGACGTAGCGCTGCACCGCGTCACCGGCCGCGTCGACCCGTCCGGACAGGATCAGCCCGAGGATCTCGCCGATGCCTGCCGGGTACCGGAGCAGCCCGTCGGTGTAGCGTTCGGCCTCCCGTGCGCGACGGGCCAGCGGATCGAGTTCGTCTCCGCGACCGGACAATGCGCGCGACAACATCCCGCCGAAGACTCCCCACTCGACCGCCCACGGCAGGGCGTTCGGGGACTCCAGCGCGACGTCGGACAGCGCGATCGCGTCGGCGATGCGATTCTCGAACAGCGCGCACGCCGACGCGATGCCGTCGACGATGCGCAGCAGGTTCTCGTCGTCGACCTCGGCACGCACCTTCTCAAGGATCTCCTCGGCGCGCTCGGCCTGATTCATCACCCAGAACCTGTTGCCGACGCGCTGCAGACCGATCCGCAGCCGCAGCGGCGCGTCGAGTCCGGTGGTGTCGATGTGGGCGAGGACGTCCTCGGCCTCGTGGGGATGGCCCTGCCACATGAGTGCCCGGGAAAGCAGTTCGGCCTCGGCCGGGCCGCCGCCCTCCTCGATCGCCGCCCGCGCGAAACGTTCTCCCATCGGTGTCTGCGCCAGGTTGAGTGCGTCGTCGGCGGCCGCCGACAACAGGCCCAGATCGACCGCCGAGGTGTCGCTCTCCAGCGCCAGCTCGGCCAGCCGGATACGGTCCAGCGGGGTCGCGAGCGGACGTTCCCGCAACGCGCGCACGAGATTCCCCCGCAACCGCCGCGACGACGCGAAACCCAGCCTGCGCCGGATCACCTCACCGAACAGCGGATGGTGGAAGCCGACGTTGAGTTCGCGCCCCTCTCGCTCGATGCGCACGAGCCCGTCGATCTCGGCCTGCTCGACTGCTTCCTCACCGGCGACCTCGGCCAGCACGTCGAGGTTCAGCGGTTCACACAGGCTGAGATACTTCAGCGCGGTCAGCACCGCCTCGTCGAGCTGTTCGATACGCCCGTCGAGCAGTGAGGCGAGTTCGGAGGTGATCGCCGCGCGCCCGCGCAGCTGCCACACGCCGTTGACCTGACGCAGGGTGTTCGCCTGGCGCGCGCCATCGACAAGATGCCGCAGGAACAGCGCATTGCCTCCCGACGCCGCCCACATCCGGTCGGCCGAGTGCTCCTCGAGCTGCCCACCGAGGACCGACTCCACCAACTCCACACTCTGCTCTTTGGTGAACGGCGACAAGGTGATCCGCAGGAGATGGTTGTCCTTCCACAACGACGTCACCGCGTCCGGGACGGACTCGCCGCTGCGGACGGTCGCCACGATGTGCACGGCTCGGTCGATGGCGAGCTGATGGAGCAGCGTGGCCGAGAGCTCGTCGAGCAGATGGGCGTCGTCGACGCCGATGACCGCATTACCGCCGGCGAGCAACGATTCGCGGGCCGCCGCGAGATAGGTGACCGGATCGCTCGACGTCGCCGGGCCGACGAGGTGGGCGAAGACACCGAGCGGGATCGATCGGGCCGATTCGGTCCCGGCGACCCATCGCACTCCCGTACCGATCCCGGCCGTGACGTGTCGCGCGAGTGTTGTCTTGCCGACGCCGGAATCACCGGTCAGCACCACACCGCAGACCGCGGTCTCTTCCCGCAGGGCGGCGGAGATGGCTCGGTATTCTTTCTCGCGTTCGACCAGAGGCCAGTTCGCCATGTGGGTATTTTAGTCCTTTTATCAGCTAAAACGCAGCTTTGGTTCAGCTGTTCGACGGGCGCGGACGAGCTGGGCGGCTCACGCGTCGCGCTGATTCGCCAACCACACCCCGGCGACGAAGACGACGACGGCCCACAGCGCGAAGTACACCAGCGAGACACCGGAGTTCCAGTGGTAGTCATCGCCAGCGGTGGCCCCGGAGAGAAAACGTGATCCGTTGGCGAACGGCAGGAACGGCCCGACCCAGTCCTTCACCTTGGGCACCGCGCCGAGGATGGTCTCCACCACGAGCATCCACACCAGCACGATCGAGATCGCGCCGGCCGTCTGCCGCACCAGTGCACCGACCCCCATCGACAGCAGCACACACAGCGCCGCGTAGACGGGGATGCCCCAGATCTGCCGGATGACGGTGGCATCGCCGAAGCCGAAGCCGCCGATGCCGGCGACCAGGATGCCCACACAGATGACGGTGAGGATCAGCATCGTGACGAAGGTCAGCGACACGTAGACCGTTGCCTTCGCCAGCAACGCCGAGGTGCGCTTGGGCACCGCGAGGAACGTCGCGCGAATCGTCGAGAACCGATATTCGCTGGTGATCCCGAGGACGGCCATGATCATCAGGACGATGACGGCGAACTGGTTGAGCCCGAGGAGCGCGACGCTCAGCGCGGAGCCGTCGACACCGGCCGAGGTCGATGCCGTGGCGGTGTCGGGCCCGGCGGTCTCGTTGACATTGCTGGCCAGACTCGCGAACAGCGCGGTGACGCCGAGACTGAGGATCACCACGAGGCCCATGCACCAGTAGGGCGAGCGGATGGAGGTGAGCTTGATCTGCTCGGCGCGCAACAACTCGATCATCGGTGTCCCCCGTCCGCAGGGCCCTGCTGCGGGTGGCCACCGGGCGGTGGGTACTGGCCGGGTGGGTACTGGCCGGGTGGGTACTGGCCGGGTGGGAATTGTGCGGGCGGGTACTGGCCGGGCGGGACCTGAGCGGGTGGCGCCCATTGACCCGGCCGGCCCGACGCCTGCCCGGGTACCGGACCGAAACCCGGCGCGGGTGCGGGCGGCGCCACGGCGGCGCCCGGCTGCTCGGTGCCGCCGTGATACTCCACGGCGTGGGCGGTCATCGCCATGAACGCTTCCTCCAGCGAGGCGGTCTGCGCGACGAGTTCGTGCACGGTGACCCCGGCGGCCGCGGCGACGTCGCCGACCTGATCGGTGGTGATGTCATCAAGGGCGAGCACCGGCCGACCCTGCTGGTCCTGCTCGGGGCGCGGCGATAGTCCCGCCGAGACGAGTGCGTTGTGCAACTGCTCGGGTTGCGGGGTCCGGACCCGCACCACGGTGCGAGCCGACGCGGTGAAGTCCGACACCGAACTATCGGCGATCAACCTGCCCTGGCCGATCACCACGAGCCGCTCGGCGGTCAGTGCCATCTCGGTGAGCAGGTGGCTCGACACCAGCACCGTACGACCTTCGGCGGCCAGGGATTTCATGAAGTTGCGAATCCAGACGATGCCCTCGGGGTCGAGCCCGTTGACCGGCTCGTCGAACAGCAGGGTGTGTGGATCACCGAGCAGCGCACCGGCCAGCCCGAGCCGCTGCGACATACCCAAGGAGAAGCCGCCGGCGCGTTTGCGGGCCACCTGCGTCAGGCCGACGGTCTCGAGCACCTCGTCGGCACGCGTGGAGGGGATGCCGTTGCTCGCGGCCAGCCACCGCAGATGCGAGCGCGCACTTCGGTTGGGGTGCACCCATTTCGCGTCCAGCAGAGCGCCGACCTGACGCAGCGGATGATCGAGCTCGCGGTAGGGCTTGCCGTTGATGATGGCGCGGCCCGACGTCGGCCGGTCCAGACCCAGCATCATCCGCATCGTGGTGGACTTCCCGGCACCGTTCGGGCCGAGGAAGCCGGTGACGACCCCCGGACGGACCTCGAACGACAGGTTGTCGACGGCACGGACGTTGCCGAAGTCCTTGGTGAGGTTCTCGACACTCAGCATGCCGACGACACTACACACCGCCCGTTACCACAGGCCTGCCACTGAATGACCTCGCACCGTCGGACGAGTGGCCCGTCCGACGAACGACGCAACTCAGACCTCCGGCGAGGAGGCCAGCGCCCATCGCCGACGGGGAATCCGGCCCGCGGTGGCGGCCAATCGCCCGGCGGCGACCGCGTGCCGCATCGCCGACGCCATCCGCTCGGGATCGTCGGCGCGCGTCACCGCGGACGCCAGAAGAACTGCGTCACAACCGAGTTCCATCGCCAACGCGGCGTCACTGGCCGTGCCGATACCCGCGTCGAGGACCACCGGCACCCCTGCCGCCGACACGATCATCTCGATGTTGTGCGGGTTGCGGATACCCAGCCCGGTTCCGATGGGCGACCCCAGCGGCATCACCGCGGCGACCCCGAGATCCTCGAGCCGCGTCGCGAGCACCGGATCGTCGTTGGTGTAGGCGAGCACCGTGAAGCCGTCATCGACCAACTGCCGTGCGCCGTCGAGCAGTTCGACGGGGTCGGGCAGCAGGGTGCGGTCATCGGCGACCACCTCGAGCTTGACCCATGACGTCTCCAGTGCTTCGCGGGCGAGTTGCGCGGTCAGGACCGCCTCGGCCGCGGTGCGGCTGCCCGCGGTGTTCGGCAGCGGCGCGATCCCCAGGCGCCGCAACACATCCAGGACACCTGTCGTGCTGCCGGCATCGACCCGGCGCATCGCGACGGTCGTCAGCTCGGTGCCGGAGGCCACCAGTGCGCGTGACAGCACGTCGAGGGTGCTCGCCCCGCCCGTACCCATGATCAGTCGGGAGGTGAACTCGCGGTCGGCGATCCGCAGGGGGTCGGCGGCCGGTGAACCATCGACGGGTGGTACCCGGGTGACGCTAGCCACCTTGCACCGCCGTCACGACCTCCACGGTGGCACCGTCGTCGAGGACGGTGTCCCATCGGCTTCGCGGGACCACCGTGCCGTCGACGGCGACCGCAATCCCCTTGTCCGGCAAGCCCATCGATGCCAGTAGGTCGCGCACCGATCCGCCCGGGCGAAGCGGGCTGTCGGTGCCGTTGACCGTGATCGTCATGTCGCATTCCTCTCCTCGCGCGCACCGACGAGCGACCCGTCGTCGGCGAGCACACCCATGAACACCTCGGAGGTGTACGGCGCCAACACGATTCCGTTGCGTCCGTGGCCACCGGCGACGACGATCCGTTCATCGAGCCGTTCGATGATCGGCAATCCGTCGGGTGAGCACGGGCGAAATCCCGCGGCGGCCTCGACGAGCGCATAGTCGCGGGCGCCGGGAAAGACCTCGATCGCGTCGGCGAGCAACTCGGCGACGCCGACGGCCTGCGGCGACGGCTCGCCGGAGCGCCATTCGTCCATGTCGCCCTCGTATTGGGTTGCGCCGACAACGATTCCGTCGTGTCGCGGCACCAGGTACACCATGCGCCCGTCGACCCGTGCCCGGATCACATGACGCGGAGGTGGCACCGTCGTGCGGTCGGCGCGCAGCCGCAGCACCTCACCCTTGGCGAGATGGATCGGGGCTCCCGGCCACAGATCCGCCAGCCCGGCGCCCGCCGCGAGCAGGATGTGATCGGCGTCGTCGAGCTCGGCGAGATCGGCCACGCGGCGCGTGGTGATCCGGCCACCGGCCGCGACCAGCGCGGTTTCGAGGGCAGTGAGGAGTCGCCGATTGTCCACGGCCCCTTCACCTGTCGCGAGATAGCCGCCGCGCACCCGCGCTCCGATCGCCCGTTCCCGTGCCCGGACCCCGGCGGCGTCGATGCGGCTGAGCCGATCCACGGCGTGCGGACGGGTCGACCACACGAAGTCGGCGAGCTGGGTCAGATACGCCGCGTCGGCGGCGCTCGTCGCGACGAACAGGGAGTCGGTGGCGGTGGCGATCTGCGGGTCGCCGAGTCGCTCGATGAGCGCCGGCCATCGGCGGACCGACCGCTCGGAGATCGCGAGCAGCGCATCCTCACCGGGGTGGCCCTCACCGAGGGAGCCCAGCATCCCGCCGGCCACCCATGCCGCGCGCCGGTCTCGGCCGGCGTCGACGACGGTGACCCGCCAGTCGGCATCGGCGGCCGCAAGTGCGCAGGTCAACCCGATGACACCACCGCCGACGACGGCGAGGGTGCGGCGAGTGCCGCCCGCGGTGTCCGCGCGGTCGGCGGGGTTCATGCTCGGATGCTCATGCTCTGCAGTCCTTCCTTCGCCGGCATGATCCGGATCAGGTGTGACGGTCAGCGGGGGCGTCCCGCACTCTCAGCCCGGCGTACCCCGGACTCCCGTGTCGTGTCCTCCACCCTAACAGCGCGGCGAGGGGTGCGGGTACGCCCGTGCCCTAGCCTGTGAGACATGCCCCGAGAGAACCGGATTGCGCGCGAGAGCGCCACCACCGACGATCCACGGCGGGCACGTCTGCGTGCCGCGCGGCTCTACCTGTGCACCGACGCCCGCCGCGAACGCGGCGATCTGCTGGAGTTCGTCGACGCCGCCCTGGCCGGTGGTGTCGACCTCATCCAGTTGCGCGACAAGGGATCTCCCGGTGAGCGGGAGTTCGGGGCCCTCGAGGCCGGCGAGGAGTTGGCGCTCCTGGCGGAGATGCGCGGCGTCGTCGACGCACACGGGGCGTTGCTGTCGGTCAACGATCGCGCCGACATCGCGCTGCTCGCCGGTGCCGACGTCCTGCATCTCGGTCAGGGTGATCTGCGGCCCGAGCAGGCGCGGCGCATCGTCGGCGACGACGTGATCGTCGGGGTCTCCACCCACGATCCCGACCAGGCCCGCGCCGCGATCGCCGACGACGCCGTCGACTATTTCTGCGTCGGTCCCTGCTGGCCGACCCCGACCAAACCCGGGCGCGCTGCCCCCGGTCTCGGGCTCGTGCGGGAGGTCGGAGAGGTATCCAAGCCGTGGTTCGCGATCGGCGGCATCGACGCCGCGCGGCTGCCCGAGGTCCGCGATGCCGGAGCCCGGCGCGCGGTGGTGGTGCGCGCGATCACCGCCGCCGACGACCCGACGGCCGCTGCCGCGCAGTTGCGCGCCGGTCTTGCGTAGACCGCACCGGACGCCTTTGTCGCCCGCGGACACCCGGAACTCCCTTGCCCGCGGGTGTGCGACGGCGTTAGAGTGGCCCGATCATGTGCACACGAATCGCGCTCGTAACCCGCCGCAGCGGGGTCTGATCTGGCCGACCCCCCGCTGCGGGGTCGTTGCGCGTTCTCGTCGGTCACCTTCTCTTCGACCGAAACGATGATCCACGATGCACAGTCGTCACCTTTCCCCTGCACCCTGTTCCTGTACCGAGTCGCCCGGCGACGCGGCGCGACTACCCCGAGGTATCCGTGAGGAGGCAGACGGCATGACCTGGCAGGAATTCACCGAGCTGTACGCCGACACCGGCACGATCCGGCTCGGCTCGCTCTCGATCACCCCCGCACCGGCCGACATGATCGAATGCCGCGCGACGATGGCCTACGCCGACCGCATCATGTCGATGTCGGCCACCGCGACCGGACCGGTCGGCGCGATGACCTCGATCCTGCACGACCTCGGCGCCTCGGTGTCGATCGTGTCGTTGCACCAGCGTCCCACCGACGGCGGGTTCGCGGCGTTCCTGCTGTGCGAGCGCGACGACCGTCAGTGCTGGGCCTACGGCGACGGCGCCACCGGCGACGAAGCCAACGTCAACGCCCTCATCGCCGGCGCGAACCGACTGCTGCCCCGGTAGCGGCCGGGGCCCGTTCAGTTCTGGGGATCGAGCGCGGCGATCCGGTCCCGCAAATCGGGCCAAGCCTCACCGAATGCCGGATGCAACGGCAATTCGTCGACGTCGGCCTCGTCGACCCAGCGCAGTTCCGCCGATTCGCCGTTGGCGACGGTTCGAACGGGTTCGTCGATGTCGGCGATGACTGTTGTGTACGTCCAGCCACCCTTGGCGCGGTGGGTGACCAGCGCGGCGACCACCTCGACGTCGGCGGGGTCGAGACCCGCTTCTTCCTGCGCCTCACGCAGTGCGGTGTCGATGGCACTCTCGTGCGAGTCGCGCGCACCACCGGGTAGTCCCCACGTCCCACCCTGGTGCGACCACACCGCCCGATGTTGCAGCAATATCAATGTGCGGCCGTCGGGCTGCGGGGTGCGCAGCAACAATCCGGCTGCACCGTTGACACCCCAGTACCGTGACCCATCGGTGTCAATGACCCAGCCGTCCCCGTCTCCACGCACCGCGACTCCTGACGCCGACCGGCGATCCGGGCTCTCCGGGACTCGCCACCGACCTCCACCGTATGTGAGTGCGGCCACTGGGGCCAGGTTCGCGGAAACACCACGCGTGGTGAGTCCGAGGTCACGTGCGCGCGGCTAGGGTGGAAACAGACCGGCACCGAAAAGGCGATAAGACCCGAGGGGGCCACGTCGTCACTTCGGACGGGGATGCCGGGGCGAGGACAACGACACGAACGACCGACGAGCCAGAAGGGATCGTGTGGTGACCGGCCAGGCATCTCCCGTGCGGACGGTGCTCACCCGTGCGGGCAAGACCATCCGGCCCAATGCGTCCTCGCCACCGATCCGCCAGGTCCTCGCCGACCGTCGCGAGCTGATGTCGCTGGGGCGCACCCGAACCCAATCGCCGTTGGCCACGATGCGCCACTACGCGGGCACCACGCCCGGGAAGTTGGTGATGATCGGGGTGGTGCTCGTTATCGCCATCCTGGGCGTGGGCTGGTACGGATCGACCGTGCTGCAGGACCGCACCAACGCGCTGAAGAACATGATCGACCAGGGCGAGCCGCTCGCCGAGGCCTCACAGGTGCTCTACAGTTCGCTGTCGATCGCCGACGCCTCGGCCAATTCGGCCTTCATCTCCGGCGGGCTGGAGTCCCCCGATCTACGCAGCCGCTATTCGAATGCGCTGGCCACCGCGTCGGCGTCGTTGATGAAGGCCGCAGGCACCTCGGGGGCGCCCGGCGAGGACACCGACGACGACGATCGCGCGGTCAACGCCGACCTGCAGACCCTGGCGACGACGATCCCCGTCTACAGCGGGCTGATCGAGACCGCGCGCACCAACAACAGACTGGGCAACCCGGTGGGCAGCGCCTATCTCGGGCAGGCGTCGGCGGTGATGCACGATCAGATCCTGCCCGCGGCGCAGCGCCTCTACGAGCGCCGATCCGACGCCATCGCCGATCCCCAACGCACCCTGACCATCCCGCCCTACGGGGTGTACTTCGGGTTGCTGGTTCTCGCGCTCGCGCTGATCGGCACCTCACGCTTCCTCAAGAAACGCACCCGTCGTCGGTTCAACATCGGGGTGGTCGCCGCGTTGACCGCGATCCTCGGCGGTCTGGTCTGGCTGTTGGTGTCGGGGCTGGCCTCGGTGGCCGCGACCAATTCGGCGAAGACCGACGGCGCCGACCCGCTGCGGCAACTCACCGAGGCCCGCATCCTCACCCAGCAGGCGCGGTCGGCGGAGACCTTGTCGCTGGTCCAGCGCACCGATCAGTCCGATCTCGATCAGACCTTCTCCGGCGCCACCGCCGGGATCAGCACGATCCTCGCCGACCTCGGTGGCCAGACCAGTTCCGACGACGGCGCGTTGACCAGCACCCAGGTGCGGTCCATCACGACCGCCCTCGATCAATGGCGCGAGTCCGACCAGAAGACGCGCGCGGCCATCGAGCGCGGCGACTTCGCACAGGCCCGAACCCTCACCATCGGCGCGGACCCACAGAGCACCGCGAGCAGTTACGCCGCGGTCGATTCGTCGCTCACCGATGCCATCACCACCACCCGCACGTCGTTCCGCGACGACATCAACACCGCTCAGCGCGTCATCGGATACACCGGGTCGGGGATTCTGGTGTTGACCGTGTTCGCCGCCGTGGCACTGGCGCTCGGCCTGGTGCCGCGGGTTCGGGAGTACCGATGAGACGCCCCAGGTTGTTGGGCCGCAGGTTGTTGGGCCCCGGGTTGTTGGGCCGCAGGTTGTTGGGCCGAGATGGCGCCGTCGCGACTGTGGTGCTCGCATTCGGCCTGCTCACCACCGGTTGTGTCACCTTCACCGCACCCGACTCGCCACCGCCCGCCGCGCAGGCCATCACCCCGACCCCACCGGGCGCGGAGACCGAGACGACCACCGAACCGGTCCCCGACGCCGACGCCTGCAACGCAACGGCCAGCCTGCGACCGCCCGATCCGATGCCGGAGCCCAAGCAGATGCCACCGGGCAGCACCATGGCGGCGATCGCCGCGCGCGGGCGACTCATCGTCGGCACCGACATCGGCTCCAACCCGTTCAGCTTCCGCGACCCGATCAGCGGCGACCTGCAGGGTTTCGACGTCGACCTCGCGCGCGAAGTATCGCAGGCGATCTTCGGCGACCCCAACCGCATCGAGTTCCGGGTGCTCAGCTCCAACGATCGCATCGACGCGCTGCGCAGCGGGTCGGTGGACATGGTGGTCAAGACCATGTCGATCACCTGTGACCGGTTGGCGTCGGTCAGCTTCTCGACCCCGTATTACATTGCCTCGCAACGCATACTCGTGCTGCGCAACTCTGGGATCACCGATGTCGACGGTCTGGCCGACAAACGGGTGTGCTCGGCCCGCGGTGCCACCTCGATCGGACGGATGCAGGCCGAACAGCCACGTGCCAAGATGATCACGACCGTCACCTGGGCCGACTGTCTGGTGATGTTGCAGCAGGGCCAGGTCGACGCCGTCACCACCGACGACGCGATCCTTGCCGGCCTGGCCGCACAGGACCCGTGGGTGCAGATGGTGGGACCCGGATTCGGTTCGGAGTACTACGGCATCGGGCTCCCCCAGGGCCACGACGACATGGTGCGTTTCGTCAACGGCGTGCTCGCGCAGGACGTGGCCGACGGACGCTGGTATGCCATCTACAACCGGTGGCTCAGCAACATCGGCCCCGGTTACGGTCCACCACAGGCGATTTACCGGGACTGAGCGACGATGACCGAACACGACGACGAGGCAGACGCCGAGGTGGGTACGCAGCAGGTCGACCCCGCCGACCTCGACATCGGTACACAGCGCGCCGATCTCGGTGATCTCGACGTCGGCACACAGCGAGCTGATCCGGCCGACCTCGATCCCGGCACCCAGCGGGCAGATCTCGCCGCGCTCGTCGACACGGGCATGACGTCGTCGGGTGGTCGCACGACCACCTCCCCGGTGACCGGCTCCACCGATCCCGTCGTGCGGTCGGGGCCGGTCATCCCCACCGAGGCGCTGGCCTCGGTGGGCCACACCCGGCGCCTGGTACCCAAACGCCGTCCGCAGGTCCATGATCGGCGGCTCGGTACCGGGCTGGTCGAACTACCGAAGGTCGTCGACATCGAGCCGGCCGACGCCGTTCTGGACTTCCCAGTCATACCCGAGGGCAAGCGCACCTGCTGGCGATGTGGGCGTCCGGTGGGTCGCGACGACGGCGAGGGTGCGGGAGATCTCGCCGGCACCTGCCCGCACTGTGGTGCCCGATATTCATTCGTCCCCGGCCTGGCGCCAGGGACCGTGGTCGCCGGCCAGTACGAGATCGCCGGCGCCATCGCACACGGCGGACTGGGGTGGATCTATCTGGCGATCGACCGCAACGTGTCCGACCGTCCCGTCGTCCTCAAAGGCCTTCTCAATTCCTCGGATTCGGAGGCACAACAGGTCGCGTTGGCCGAGCGGCAGTTCCTGGCGTCGGTGAACCATCCCGGCATCGTCAAGATCTACAACTTCGTCGAGCATGTCACCGCCGACGACGAGCGTTTCGGTTACATCGTGATGGAGTACATCGGCGGCCAGACCCTCAAGCAGATCACCTCCGCCGGAGCCGATTCCGGTGGTTCGCATGCGGTGATGCCGATCGAGCAGGCGATGGCCTACATCCTCGAGGTGCTGCCCGCGATCGGGTATCTGCATTCGGTGGGACTGGTGTACAACGACGTCAAACCCGAGAACGTGATGGTCTCCAGCGACGAGGTCAAGCTCATCGATCTGGGTGCGGTGTCGGCGATCAACGGATACGGACATCTCTACGGCACACCAGGTTTCCAGGCTCCGGAGATCGTACAGACCGGGCCGCAGGTGGTCACCGACATCTACAGCATCGGTCGCACGCTGGCGGTGCTCACCCTCGACATGCCCATGGAGAAGGGCCGATATCTCGACGGGTTGCCCGACCCGGAGACCATCCCGGTGCTCGCCGATAACCCGTCGTATTACCTTCTGTTGCAACGTGCCACGGCCACCGACCCGGCAGAGCGATTCTCCTCGGCCGAGGAGATGACCACCCAGATGCTCAACGTGCTCCGCGAAACCGTCGCGGTGCACACCGGCGTGCCGCGACCCTCCCTGTCGACGGTGTTCACCCCGCAGCGCTCCACTTTTGGCACCGATCTGATGCTGGCACCGGTGGACGGCTTCTTCGACCCCAACCTCGCGGCGTTCTACGACCCCGTCGACATCGCCCATGCCCTGCCCGTGCCGTTGGTCAATCCCACCGACCCGGCCGCGGGACTTCTCAACTCGGCGGCATTGTCCGACCCCCGGCAGACCCTGGATTCCATCAATGCGGCACGGGCCGAGGGATTCTCGTCACTACTGGGTCGACGGTCGAACAACGCACACCCGTCGCTCGAGATCGATCTGGCCGAGGCCCGCGCACACCTCGAACTCGACGACGTCGACACCGCATTGTCGGTGCTGCAGAACGTGACCGCACAGCACGGTGAGTCCTGGCGGGTGGACTGGTACATGGGGATCTGCGCCCTCATGAACGACGAACCCGAACTCGCCCATGAACGATTCACCGACGTGCTGCAGGCGATGCCCGGCGAGGTGGCCCCGAAGCTCGCCGCCGCGGGAACCGCCGAGATCATCGGGCGGTGGCTGACCGACGAGAAACATCCGAGCGAGGAAGAGCCGGAACATTCCCCGGATGCACGCATCGCCGAGATGTACGACGTGGCCGATCGGCTCTACCACGACCTGTGGCTGACCGACCACAGCATCGTCACCGCTGCTTTCGGTCTCGCACGCCTGGCTGTGGCCCGAGGCGATTTCGACGCCGCGATCGAACCGCTCGACGAGGTCCCGCCGACCAGCCGGCACTACAACACCGCTCGTGCCACCGCCGTCCTCGCCCTCGTCCACGGACGCGCCCCCGAACTCGTACAGAAGCGTCAGCTCGTCGAGGCGGCACGACGCCTGGAGGCGATGCCCGACTCCGAGCCGAGGAAATCGCGTCTGCAACTGATCGTCCTCGGTACCGCGATGGGGTGGATCATGGAGCATCCCGACGAGTCGGGCGAACCCAGCACACTTCTCGGCGTTCCCTTCACCGAGCGCGGCCTGCGTGCCGGTACCGAGCGCTCGCTGCGCACCCTCGCCCGACAGATGCGCAACAACCGCGACAACCGTTTCCTCCTCGTCGACCTCGCCAATTACGTTCGGCCCGATAGCCTTTTCTGATCTCGTCAGCCCGGGAGCCGACGCCGCTTCTCCCAATGGTCGAGGTGCACGGCGCCCAGGCGCCGGGCCTCGAGACCCTCTTCCCCGATGGTCGAATAAACCCGCCCCACCCGGCCGTCGCGAACCCCTCTTCCCTCGATGGTCGAGGTGCGAGCCGCGTGCGGCGAGCCTCGAGACCCGGCGAGACAACAAGCCCCCCAACCACATCGAAAGCAAGACAAGCGAAAAACACACCCCCTACCACACCCCACCGACAGAAAGTTGACACCGAAACACGTTGTCCACAAGCACAATTGATCGGCAATACCCCTTGCATCGAACATACTTTCCTGTAGACTGGACCTATCACACCGATCAGCCACCGGGGAGGGGCCCATGATCGAATCCACTACCATTCTTGACGCGGAAACCGTTGACGCCGAAGCAGTCTTCGCCACCATCGTCACCCAACTCAGCGACCTGCAATGGAACCCGGACATGACCGGACCCCAAGCCTTCGGTGCAATGAAGCAGGTCCTGCTGCTGCGAGACCTGATCGATCACCACGCCACCACCCTCACCGGCGAACTGGACCGGCTGGGCGTCGCCGATCACAAAACCACCCGACTGCGAGAACTGTTGATCAGCATGGGTTTCGCGCCCTCGGTCGCAGGTCGGTATGTGCGGGTCGCCGGCACCACCGATGTAAATCTGTTGTTGGCGCATGCCGCGGACGGATCCATTTCTTCCGAACACGCCGACGCCATCGTCCGCGGACTGGCGCACATCGACACCCGCTCCCCCGAACCTATGGACACCGTCCAACGCTGCGAATACCTGCAGAAACTGCTGTCACACTACTTCGCCGGATTCACCCCCGCCGAAATCAACCTCTACGCACGGCAACTCGGAAACGAATTGGCGGCCGACACACCGGGCGGGTTACCTGCCGCCGAGGACAAGAACATCAACAGCTACACCGACCGCATCACCGACGACGGACGGCTGGAAATCTCAGCGAACCTCGACATCGTGGCCGGCGAGAAAACCCGCACCCTGATGGAAACCTTGTCCAAACCAAAGCCCCAACCCGACGGGTCCCCGGATCCGCGGACACCTGAGCAGATCTGTGCTGCCGCGTTTGAGACGATCGTCGAACTTGCGGCACAAGGATTGGCGGACACCACCTTCTCGGCCAAACCGACCAACGGCCTGTTGTGGACCTGGTCGGCCGACAACCCGGCACTCGGCGGCGACTTGCAGAATATGGGCGCGATCACCGAAGCCACCGCCAAGTTGCTGTCGTGTGACACGACGATCACCAAAATTATCCTCGATCCGAACGGTGTACCCCTCAGTGTTGGTGAAGAGAAACGCTTCTTCACCCCAGGCCAACGCAAAGCGTTGTTGGTCCGTGACCGTGGATGTATCAAATGCGGAACCCACGCCGGCCGCTGCCAAGGACACCACCTCGTCCACTGGAGCAAGGGTGGTCCCACCGACCTCGACAACGGCTGCCTCCTCTGCACCAGCTGCCACGACGACATCCACCACCACGGCTGGGACATCATCATGGGATTCGACCGACACCCCTGGCTGATCCCACCCGCCAGCGTCGATCCGAAACGACAACCAGTGCCGTCCTACCACCGACGCACCATGCGACTCAACGACGCAGCAGCCTGACCTACGCTGCCCCACTACCTGATTCCCTGCACCCGGCCGGCCGGGACCGCATCTGTTGTTTGAGAACTCCATAGTGAAATCCCACGGTGGTGACCCCCGGAGGGCGGGGGTCACCACCCGATGGTCGAGGTGCGAGCCGCGTGCGGCGAGCCTCGAGACCACTTGCAGCAGAGCTGGAACCGAACCACCGTGGACCGGAAGCCTGTCGACACAAGGGGCCTCGAGGCTCGTCGCTAACGCTCCTCGGCACCTCGACCACCGGGATGGGAACACCCCCAATGGTTGCGATGTCGCGCCACCCGTGGCCCGGAAACCCCTTCGACACAAAGGGTCTCGAGGCTCGTCGCTAACGCTCCTCGGCACCTCGACCACCGGGATGGGAACACCCCCAATGGTTGCGATGTCGCGCCACCCGTGGCCCGGAAACCCCTTCGACACAAAGGGTCTCGAGGCTCGTCGCTAACGCTCCTCGGCACCTCGACCACCGGGATGGGACGGGCTGGAGCATTCCCGCGCGGGGTGGGACGGCAATCCGGGAGGGACCGGTCCCCCCGATGGTCGAGGTGCGAGCCGCGTGCGGCGAGCCTCGAGACCACCTGCTATGACGCTGGATTCGGACCGCAGGACGTCACGAGCGAGCCAGCAGTTCGCGGACCGGGGCGGGCACACCGAGGACGTGGTCGGCGGGGTCGAAGTGCGACATCATGCGGCGGTAGGTGCCGGTGTAGGTCGGCCACATCACCGAGTTGCGGCCGGTCGAGTCGATATACCAGCTGCCACAACCACCGGAATTCCAGACGGTGCCACTCAGCTGGGCGTCGATATCGGCGACGTAGGCGTCGTGCGCCGCCTCGGTGACCTCGACGGTTGGTGCGTCTACGGCTTTCAGGTGCGTCAGGGCTTGCCCGATGTAGTAGGCCTGGGCTTCGAGCATCAGGATGATCGACGAATGGCCGAGATTGGTGTTGGGTCCGTACAGCAGAAAGAGATTCGGGAAATCGGGGACCTCGACGCCGCGGTATGCGCTCGGCGAACCGTGCCACACCTCATCGAGTCGCCGACCATCGCGCCCAACGATGACTTTCGCCAACGGAGGACTCGTCGGGGTGAAACCCGTCGCGAAAACGACGGTGTCGACGTCGAATTCGGTACCGTCGGCGCTCACCGCACTGGTCGGCGTCAGCGAGGAGAGAGCACCGGTCACCCTGGTGCGCGGATGCGCCAGCGCCGGATACCACTTGTTGCTGATCAGGATCCGCTTGCAACCGATGCTGAAGTCCGGTGTGAGTCGCCGGCGCAACCCCGGATCGGTGACCTGCCGACGCAGGTGCGCGAGCGAGATCGCGCGAAACGCGCGGAGGACTCGTTGGTGGTGCGCCATCGCGAACACATGGAATTCGTGGGTGAGCCACGTGAACTTCCGGGCGGCCCGGTGCGCCTTCGGGAATCGTTGATAGACAGCTCGTTCCATCGGTCCGATGGTGCGGTCCAGACGCGGGATGACCCACGAGGGCGTGCGCTGGAACACCACGAGTTCGGCCACCTTGTCGACGATCTCGGGAACCACCTGGATCGCCGACGCCCCGCTACCGATCACCGCAACCCGCCTACCCGTCAGGTCGTGCGCGTGATCCCATGCAGCCGTGTGGAAGACGGTGCCTTCGTAGGCGTCGAGCCCCTGGACCGCAGGTATCGTCGGCGCCGACAACGCACCGGGTGCCGCGATGACAAAGCGGGAACGTATCGGACCCTCGGAGGTCTCGACGCACCAACGCTGCTCGTCGGAGTCCCATGTGGCAGAGAGCACTTCGCATCCGTACCGGATCTGATCAACGAACTCGGCGGCGACGGACTCGGCGTAGTTCTTGATCTCCCATCCACGTCCGTAGGTATGAGACCAGTCCGGGTTGTCGGCGAACGACAACGAGTACAACGAGGTGGGCACGTCGCAGGCGGCACCCGGATAGCTGTTGTCGCGCCACACGCCACCGGGACTCTCGGCGCGTTCGACCGCCATCACCGTCAGATCCGGATGGTCGGTCCGCAGACGATGCAGCGCGGCAAGGCCACCGAATCCGACGCCGACGATCAGCACATCGGGTTCCGCTACAGGGTTCGTGCTCATCGGTTCAATGCCTCCATCAGCGTGGTGATCATCCGACGCGCGAACTCGCGGTCGGCGTCGGGCTCGCGCAACAGACGTGAGATCGCCAGGCCGCGCGCCAGTTCGGCGGCCAGCTCGATCTGTTCGGTCGAATACCGGCCGCCGAATACCGCGACACCGGTGGTGACGAGTTCACCGGCGATCCGCTCCTCCACCGGGATCAACGCTTCCCGCAGGACCGGGTCGGTGCGGGCGGCCACCCACAATTCCAGTGCGGCGTAGAAGAGCGGTCCGTCGAACACCTCGAGGAGCAGCGTCAGATCCTCCGCACCGCTGCCGGCGCGTTCGATGATCTCGGCCTTACGTCGATCGACGAGGCGTCCGATCGCGGCAACCACGAGAGCCTCCCGCGTGGGGAACTGGTGCAGCAGCGCCCCGCGCGACACCCCGGCCCGGCGGTTGACCTCCTGAGTGCTTGTCGCCCCGTATCCCCGCTCGATCAGTGAGGCGATCGTCGCGTCGAGCACCTTCTCCCGCGTCGCCGCCGAGCGTTGCGCCTGCGTACGCGGCACGGTTGCGGGCGCGGCATCGGTATCAGCCATAGCGGCGATCGTAGCCGCAAAATCAAAAACAGTCCAGAGTGCTTGTAAGTTTGCTCAGGCGCTTCCCCCGACCACCTCGGCCGCCTGCCGGGCGATCGCTAGCTCCTCATTCGTCGGGACCACGAGAACCGCGACCGCACTGTCGTCGGTGGAGATCCGTCGCGCCGTCCTGCTCCGCTCCGCGTTGCGGTCGGGATCGATGACGATGCCGTAGTTCTCCAGCCCGGCAAGCGCATCGGCGCGGACGCCCGCAGCGTTCTCCCCGACACCCGCGGTGAAGGTGATCGCATCCACCCGACCCAGATCGATCATGTACGCACCGATGTAGCGGCGGAGCCGGTGAATGTAGACGTCGTAGGCGAGTGTCGCGGCCTCGTCGCCACGTTCGATGCGCTCGGTGACCGACCGGAAGTCGTTGTCACCGCAGAGCCCTTTGAGACCGGAGTTCTTGTTGAGGAGGGCATCGATCTGGTCGGCGTCGAGCTTGACGACCCGATGGAGATGGAGCACGACGCCGGGATCGATGTCGCCGCTGCGGGTACCCATCACGAGCCCTTCGAGAGGCGTCATCCCCATGCTGGTGTCGATGGGGTCGCCGCCGCGTATCGCCGACGCCGACGCACCGTTGCCCAGATGCAGCACGATCTGATGCACCTCGGACGGGTCCTTGCCCAGCAGCGGCGGCACCTGCCCGGACACATACTGGTGGCTGGTCCCGTGAAACCCGTAGCGGCGGATGGCATGCAGCTTGGCCACACCGCGATCGATGGCGTAGGTCGCCGCCGCCTCGGGTAGTCCGTGAAAGAACGCGGTGTCGAAGACCGCGACCGACGGCACGTCAGGCAGCATTTCGCGGGCCGCCTCGATCCCGGTCAGGTTGGCCGGATTGTGCAGGGGTGCCAGCGAGGAGATACGGCTGATCTCACTGATGACGTGGTCGTCGATGAGTGTCGGGTGGTAGAAGGTGCGTCCACCGTGTACCACCCGATGCCCCACCGCCGAGAGTCCTGCACTGGCGAGATCGATACCGCCCGAGGCGAACAGCTCTCGCACTCGCCGGATGGCGGCGAGGTGATCCGGGAGTTCGAGCGTCTCGGTGGTCTTCGCGCCGCCTTGCTCATGGGTAATCGAACCGTCGTGGTCGCCGATCCGTTCGGCGATCCCCTCGGCCACCACGACCTCGGTATCGGGATGTACCAGTTGATATTTCAGCGACGACGAGCCCGCGTTGAGGACCAGGACCGCCCCGGCAATATGGTCACTCATGCCTCGCGCCGCCTCGTTGCCGCCATGTTCTGCGCCTGGATCGCGGTGATCGCGACGGTGTTGACGATGTCGTCGACCAGCGCGCCTCGGGACAGATCGTTGATCGGCCGCCGAATGCCTTGCAGCACCGGCCCGATGGCGACCGCTCCGGCGCTGCGCTGGACGGCTTTGTAGGTATTGTTACCGGTATTCAGGTCGGGGAAGATGAGCACCGTCGCGCGTCCGGCCACCGGCGAGTCCGGCATCTTGGTCGCCGCCACCGACGGTTCGACGGCGGCGTCGTACTGAATCGGGCCTTCCACCAATAATTGTGGGGCGCGTTCGCGGACCAGATCGGTGGCCACGCGCACCTTGTCGACGTCGGCACCGGTGCCCGAACTACCCGTCGAATACGAGAGCATGGCCACCCGCGGCTCGATGCCGAATCCGGAAGCCGTTGCCGCCGAGGAGATCGCGATGTCGGCGAGCTGCTCGGCGGTGGGGTCGGGCACGATCGCGCAGTCACCGTAGGCGAGCACCTTGTCGGCCAGACACATGAAGAACACGCTCGAGACCGTCGAGACCCCCGGCGTCGTCTTGATCACCTCGAATGCGGGCCGGATGGTGTGTGCGGTGGTGTGGGCGGCGCCCGAGACCATACCGTCGGCACGCCCGGTGTAGACCAGCATCGTGCCGAAGTACGAGACGTCACGCATCCTTTCCTGCGCCTGCTCGAAGTCGACACCCTTGTTCTTGCGCAACTCCGCATAGATCTGCGCGAACTCGTCGGTGAGCGGTGAGGTCGCGGGGTCGATGACCTGCACACCGTCGAGATCCACCCCGAGCTCGTGGGCGCGGCGCGGTACGGCCGTCTCGTCGCCGAGAATGATCAGCGACACCACCCCACGACGAAGCAATCGCCCTGCCGCGCGCAGGATTCGGTCGTCGCCGCCCTCGGGCAGCACGATGCACCGGCGGTCGGCGCGGGCCCGCACGATCAGCCCGTACTCGAACATCTGCGGCGTCATGATCGCGGGTGTCGGCACCTTGAGTACCTTCATCATCGCCTCGGGATCGATGTGGGTCTCCATCAGACCCAGTGCCGCCTCGATCTTGCGCGCCGACCCGACGGCGACGCGGCCGCGGGTGTTGGCCGCGGTGCGGGCGGTCTCGTAGGTCCCCTGCTCGCACATGATGATCGGCAGCGTCGACTGCAGACCGTCGACGAGCGCGTCGATCATCGGGTGCGGTCGCATCCCGCCATTGAGGATGATGCCCGACAGCCGCGGGAATCCTTGTGCCGCATTCGCATTGACCAGAGCGAGCAGGACGTCCGAGCGGTCGGCGGGGGCGATGACCACGGTACCTTCGGACAACCGTTCCAGGATGTGCTCGACGGTCATCCCGCCGACCATCACCTTGAGCGCTTCGCGGTCGAGGAGCTCCGGGTCGCCGCTGTACAGACTCGCCCGCAACGAATCCTTGAGTTCGGCCATCGTCGGCGCGAAGAGCACCGGCTGCTCCGGCAGACACCACGTGGGCACCGAGATCCTCGACAGCTCGGCCGCCACCGCCGACATCTGTTCGGGGTCACACCGATTCGCGATCACGGCGGCCGTGGTGGCGTGGATGGCGGCGATGTCGGCGAGTAGATGCTCGGCGGTTTCGCGCACCTCCACCGGCGTGCGTCCGGACGCGTTGAGCGCCAAGATGATCGGCGCCGAGAGGTTGGCGGCGACGCGCGCGTTGTAGGCGAGTTCGGACGGGTTGCCGACGTCGGTGTAGTCCGAGCCGATGATCACCACAGCGTCGCAGAGCGCCTCCACCGCGTGGAATCGGGCCACGATCTCGGCGATCGCGCCGTCGGGTGCGGCGTGTACCTGGTCGTAGGTGACGCCGATGCAGTCGTCGTAGTCGATGTCGGCCGAGGTATGCTCGATGAGCATCTCGACGAGGTAGTCGCGCTCGCCGGCGCCGGCCCGCGAGATCGGCCGGAACACCCCTACCCGACCGCCGGTCGCACTCAGCAGCGACAGCACGCCGAGCGCGACGGTCGACTTCCCGGTGTCGCCCTCGGCCGAGGCGATGTAGACCTTGGTGGAAACCTCCGGGCCCGACACCTCCGGGCTCGACACCACCGGGCCCGACACCACCGCCCGGTCGTTCGATCCGTCCTCGTCGGTGGCGGTGGTCGTCTCTGCACCCATGGCCGTAACCCTAGTGGTTCTGCTCGACCTCAGTCTGCCGGCCGATCGGTGGTCGGCGCTTCGTCGGGCCCATCGCTGACGATCGCGCGGACCACCAGGTCGGCGATCTGCTCGTCGGACAACGAGCTGTCGGGAACCAGCATCACCGAATAGATCACGCGCACCAGGAATTCGGCTGCCCCACGGGCGTCGGGCACCAGGTGTTGTCCGATCTCGGGCGCCATGTCGGGTAGCGCCTCGTCGACGATCCGGGCAACCAGCGATGGCCCCTCGGAGTCGGTGGTGCTGATCAACGCCCGCACGATCTCCTCGGGTTCGTGACGCAGCACATATTGCAGGGCCTCGTGCTCACGGATGTAGGGCAGCACGTGACGGATCTGGGCGCGCACCTTGCCCGCGGCATCGGATTCGGTCGCCGCCCACTCGCGCAACTGCACGCGCAACTGGGCGACCTCGCGGTCGACGATCGCGGCGACCAGCGCGTCGCGGCCACCGAACATGCGGTAGGCGGTCGCCCGTGCCACCCCGGCGTGCCGGGCCACCGAGGTCAGACTCAGCGTCTTCGCGCCGAAACGCGACACGAGTCCGACTCCCACCTCCACCATCCGATCGCGATCCACCTGAAGAACTTATCGAAGACCCCGCGTCGATGTGGAGCGCCCGCATCGGTGAGAATCGCCTCGTCCACACCTATCGAGCATCGGGGGCCGCCATGCACATCCGCGACGCCGAACCCGGCGACGTCGACGGCATCACCGTCATCTACAACCACGCCGTCGAGCACACCACCGCGATCTGGAACGACCAGCTCGTCGACGCCGACAACCGCCGCGAGTGGCTCACCGGGCGGCAGGCCGCCGGCTTCCCCGTGCTCGTCGCCGTGGAGGATGATGGCGCGGACTCCGCTGATGATTCGGCGGCAGCACATGTCCTGGGCTACGCGACCTACGGTCCGTACCGCCCGCATGACGGCTACCGCCACACCGTCGAACACTCGGTCTATGTCCGCGAGGGACAGCAGGGACGCGGTATCGGGAGCCTGTTGATGGATGCGCTGATCACCCGCGCCCGCGAGAATCGGGTACATGTGATGGTCGCGGGTATCGACGCCGCCAACACCGGGTCGATCCGCCTGCACGAACGGCTCGGTTTCTCCCGGGTGGGGTTGCTCACCGAGGTCGGGACGAAGTTCGGGTCATGGCTTGACCTCGCATTCCTCCAGCTCACGCTCGACGATCGGGCGCCCGCCGACGACTGATCGCCCGCCGCCGGGCACCTTGATGAGGCCGCGGGTGAGTGCCACCCCGAACAGGCACAGCACTCCGCCGACGATGCGCAGTGGTGTCGGGATCTCCGAGAGCAGCAGCCACGACAAGACGATGACCAGGGCCGGAACGACGAGGGTGGTCGCGGCCATCGCGCCGGCGTCGGTGCGCGAGAGGGCATACGCCCAGGTGGTGAAGGCAATCGCGGTGGGTCCGACGCCGAGGAACACCATCCAGGCGAGGTCGGCGGCCGAGGCAGAGGAAACCTCACCGATCGCGGCGGGCACGAACGGCAGGGTGACCACCAGACCGGCGACCGCGCCCCAGAAGGTCGCGGTCAGGGCGTCGACGGTGGCCAGCGCCACCTTCTGCAACAGCACGCCGGTGGCGTAGAGGACCGCGGCGAGCAGACCCAGCCCGACGCCGAGCCAGTCGGCGTGCGCTCCCCCGCCGCCGAACGTGATGAGTACGACGCCGGCGAAGGCGATGGCAATCCCGACGCTCAACTGGGTGGAGAACCCTTCGCCGAGAAAGAGTCCCGCGAAGACCGCGACGAGGATCGGGGCGAAGTTCACCAGCAGCGAGGCGGTCCCGGCGTCGATGTGGCGTTCGGCCCAGTTGAGCACCACGCTGTAGACGCCGAACCAGGCCACCCCGTAGGCCAGCACGAGCACCAGGGCCCGGCCGCGCGGCGGGCGGAACGCCGAGCGTCGAGCGCCTCGTCTGGTCTTCATGCCGGCGATGGCGACGATCACCGCGAGGGCGGCCACCGCGACGGCCAACCGCCCGAGCGCGAGCACACCGGGCGAGAATGCGTGCCCGGCCGAACGGATCGCGATGAACGACAGCGCCCACAGCGTGACCGTGGTCAGTGCGGCCAGCGCCGGGAGATTCAGGGTGCGCGATCCGAGGGTCATGGTTCTCATCGTCGACCATCGGAGACTTCAGCACAATTTCATATTTCTACACTGACCCATCAGTGTGACTGTATGGTCGTGGGCATGATCGATCCGCATCGCCTCCGCATCTTCCGCGCCGTGGTCGCCGAGGGGTCGATCGGCGGCGCCGCCGCCGCCCTCGGGTACACCCCGTCCGCGGTCAGCCAGCACATCGCCGGGCTCCAGCGCGAGACCGGACTCACGCTGATCGAACGGGTCGGGCGGGGAATCGTCCCGACCGATGCCGGCACCACGCTGGCCGCCGAGTCCTCGGCGGTCTTCGATGGTCTCGCACGCCTCGACGGTCTGGTCGCCGATCTGCGGCACGGCAACGCCGGCACCCTGCGCGTCGCCTACTTCGCGTCCGCGGGCGCCGCGTGGATGCCGGAGGTCATCGCGACCATCGGTCGCGAGTTCCCGGACACCCGACTCGATCTCCGGCTGATCGAACTGGCCGATCCCGAGGGGAGCGCACCCGACATCGAGATCTACGTGGAGAGCCCGGAGAGCGCCCTGCGCCGCGCACCGATCGTCACCCCGGTTCCCGGCTTCGACTCCGTACCGCTGGTGACCGAGGACTATCTGGTGGTCGTCGGCGAAGGCTCGGCATACGCCGCTCGCGACCGGGTGACCCTACGCGAACTCGCCGACGACGCCTGGATCGACAACGACGTGGCACGCGGACCGTGTCGCGAAGGCCTGCTGAAAGCTTGTGCCGCTGCGGGTTTCACCCCGAACTTCCGGGTCGAGACCCACGACTACGGCACGGCCATGCGCTTCGTCGCCGCCGGTGTCGGGCTGACCGTGGTGCCGGCATTGGCGGTGATCGACCTCCCTGCGGGCGTGCGCACCGTGGCGATCGCCGAGCCCACCCCGCGGCGGGCACTGGCGTTGCGCCGCCATCACCGGGCGCGGCAGAATCCGGTGGCCGAGCGCGTCATCGGCCTGCTCTACGAGCAGGTGCACCGCACGCATCCGACGGTGCAGCCCTCGTCACTGGCACCCGCCGACGTCTGACGAACCGCGAAACCTAGTCGGCGACAGCCAGTTTGCGCAACCGCGGCGCGAGATCCTTCTCGAAGTTCGCCAGGAACCGCCGCTGATCGTGGCCGGGCGCGTGGAACACCAGGTGGTTAAGGCCTGCGTCGGTGTAGAACTTGACCTTCTCGACGGCCTCGTCAGGGTCGGAGGCGACGATCCAGCGCTTGGCGACCTGCTCGATCGGCAGTTCGTCGGCCAACCGCTCCATCTCCGTCGACGAGTTGACGCTGTGCTTCTGTTCCGCGGTCAGCGACAGCGGAGCCCAGAATCGGCAGTTCTCCAGCGCCAGTTGCGGATCGGGATCGTAGGAGATCTTGATCTCGATCATCCGGTCGATCTTGGTGAAGTCGCGCTCGGCCTTCTCCGCGCCCTCCTTGACCGCCGGGATCAGCTTTTCGGTATAGAGTTCTGCACCCTTGCCGGAGGTGCAGATGAACCCGTCGCCGGCCCGTCCGGCGTAGCGCGCGACGACCGGCCCACCGGCCGCCACGTACACCGGAATCGGTTGTTCGGGAACGTCATACATGTACGCACCCTGGGTGTGGTAGTAGTCGCCGTCGAAGTCGACCTGGTCACCGGTCCACAGTTGACGCATCAGGGCGATGGCCTCGCGCAGTCGCGCGAAGCGCTCCTTGAACTCCGGCCACTCCCCCTGGAATCCGGTCGCGTACTCGTTGAGCGCCTCACCGGTGCCCACGCCGAGCATGATGCGACCCGGGTACATGCAGCCCATCGACGCGAACGCCTGGGCGATGACCGCCGGGTTGTAGCGAAACGTCGGTGTCATCACCGAGGTACCGATCTGGACCCGCTTGGTGCGTTCGCCGACCGCGGCCATCCACGCCAGTGAGAACGGCGCGTGCCCGCCGTTGTGGCGCCACGGCTGGAAGTGGTCGCTCACCGCGACCGAATCCATCCCGTGCTCCTCGGCAGCGACCGCGATCTCCACCAATTCCCGGGGATCGAACTGCTCCGCCGACGCCTTCAGTCCGAGCTTGAGTTCCTGTGCCATGCCTCCACCTCACTGCCGGCCACATCGGCGGCCACGAACCGAACGAACACTCAGTGTTCCAACCTACTCATGGAATCGATCGTCTGTCAGTGCAGCCTCCGCCACCGGCGGCCAGGGACCACCGGCGGCGGAGGGACTTAGGTAAGGCTCCATATAGACTCGCTGCGGATCCGGCGAAAGCGGCACCGAGTGCACCGGGGAGAGGTGGTGACGATGACGGCAACGGCGGCAGTACCCCCGTCGACACCCCCGTCGACGACGACCGCAACCCGGCGCCGTGTGCTCACCGTGTCGGTCGCGGTCGTCCTGATGCTGGTGGGCGCGGTGCTGTCGATGTGGATCGGCACGCGCTGGACCGACCCGGCCCAGGTGATCGACGCCCTGACCGCGGGCCGGGGCCATGGCGGCGACATCGGGATCATCGTGTGGGATCAGCGAATTCCCCGCACACTGATGGCCATCGCGGTCGGTGCGGCGATCGCCCTGTCCGGTGCGCTCGTGCAGGGCCTGACCGGCAACCCGCTCGGCGATCCGGGAGTCCTCGGCATCTCCGGCGGCGCCGCATTCTTCTCCGTGCTCGCGGTCTTCCTCTTCGGCCTGCAGAGCGTGTCGGCCTACGTGTGGTTCGCCGTCGCCGGCGCGATCATCGCGGCCGCCCTGGTCTTCGGGGTGGCCTCCCTCGGCGGCGGAGGCGCCAACCCGCTGTCACTGATCCTCGCCGGTGCGGCGTGCTCGGCGTTCTTCATCGCCGGGACGACAGCGGTGATCCTGAACGATCAGGCCAGCCTCAACCAGTACCGCTTCTGGAGTGCCGGCTCGCTGGTGGAACGCGACCTCGGCATCCTCGCCGGTGTCGCGCCGCTGATGATCGTCGGCGTGGTCGTGGCCCTGGCATGCGGCCCGTCGCTCAACGTGCTCGCCGCAGGTCCGGAACTGGCCACCGCCCTCGGCGTCCGGGTCGGAATGATCCGCGGCGCATGCTTTCTCGCCCTGACCCTGCTGGCCGCCGCGGGCACCGCGGCAGCCGGACCGATCGCCTTCCTCGGGTTGGTGGTGCCGCATATCGTGCGGCATTTCACCGGACCCGACCATCGCTGGCTACTCGTGGCGTGTATGCCCGCCGGTGCCGCGCTGATGCTCGTCGCCGACGTCATCGGCCGGGTGGTCATGCGTCCCGCCGAGGTCCAGGTCGGGGTGATCCTCGCGTTCATCGGCGTGCCGGTCTACATCTATCTGGTCCGCCGCCGCCGGATGGTGCAGACATGACGGCCACCCTTCCCCGCCCCGACGAACTCGTCTGGCCGGTACCGCGCATGCGTATCAAGCGCCGAGGGGTGCTGCTGACGCTGCTGCTGGCGGCGATCGTGGTCATCGCCGCCCTCGTCGAATTGGCGTCGGGACCCTATTTCATCCCGCTGGCCGACGTGGCGCAGGTCGTGGTCGGCGGCGGCGATCGCATCGACCGGGTGACCGTGCTCGACTGGCGGATGCCGCGGGTGCTGGTCGGTCTCGGCGTGGGTGTGGCGCTCGGTGCGGCCGGTGCGATCACCCAGTCACTGGCCCGGAATCCGTTGGCCAGCCCCGATTTGCTGGGCGTCTCGATGGGCGCCTCGGCGGCCGCCGTCACCATGCTCGTGCTACTGCCCGCGGGCCTGGTGATCGGCGGGGTCACCATCGGAACACTCGGGGCCGCGTTCCTCGGCGGCATCCTGGTGTCCGTCGTCATCACCGCGCTGGCCTACCGGGGCGGCCTGGAATCGATGCGGTTGGTGCTCATCGGGGTGGGGGTCAATGCCCTGGCCACCGCCGTCATCTCGCTGATGCTGGTGCAGTCGCGTCTGGCGCAGGCCGCCGACGTCGTGTCGTGGCTGACCGGCTCACTGGAGGCCCGTACCTGGGGACAGGTCGTCCCGCTGTGGATCACCATCGGCGTCGGGATGTCGTTGATCGCGTTGGCGGCGTTCGATTTTCGGGTCACCCATCTCGGCGACGCCGTCTCCCGCGCGCTCGGTGTACCGATCCGCACCACCCTGTTGTTGCTGTGGATCCCGGCTGTGGTGATGACCGCGGCGACGGTTGCCGCGGCCGGACCCATCACCTTCGTCGCGCTGGCCGCACCGCAACTGGCCCGGCTCCTCTACCGCAGCCCCACCCCGCCGGTGATCGGCAGCGCGCTCGTCGCGGCCGCGCTCGTCCTCTACGCCGACCTCCTCGCTCGCTACGCCCTGGGATCGGCTCCGGTCGGCATCGTGACCTCCGCCCTCGGTGCGCCGTTCCTGCTCGTCCTTCTCATTCGCGTGAATCGAAAGGTGACCGTATGAGTGCGCCCACCACCGAGGCCCTGGCCGCCCGCGGCATCAGCGTCGGCTACCGCGGCACGCCGGTGATCACCAACCTGGACCTGACCATCCCGCGCGGGCAGTTGACCTGCATCATCGGCCCCAACGGCTGCGGCAAATCGACTTTGCTCAAAGCACTTTCGAGGCTGATCCCGATCTCGTCGGGTCGCGTGGAGATCGACGGACGCGCGCTCGGTGATCTCTCGACGCGAGAACTCGCCACCGCGATGGCGGTGCTGCCGCAGAGCCCGATCGCACCGGAGGGAATCCTGGTGGCCGACCTCGTCGCCCTCGGCCGCCATCCCCACCAGAGCTGGTTGCGCCAGTGGTCGGCCGGCGACGGCGACGTGGTGCACGCGGCGCTCGCCCAGACCGGCGTGGCCGACCTGGCCGACCGCACCGTCGATTCCCTGTCCGGCGGACAGCGGCAGCGCGTGTGGATCGCGATGGTGCTCGCCCAACAGACCGACACGCTGCTCCTCGACGAGCCGACGACGTTCCTGGATCTGTCCCGCAGCCTCGAGGTCCTCGACCTCATCGACGTCCTGCACACCGAGCAGCGGCGGACGGTGGTGATGGTGCTGCACGATCTGGCGCTGGCCTGCCGCTACAGCGACGAACTGGTGGTGATGCGCGACGGCGCGGTGATCACCCAGGGCGCACCGCAGGACGTGATCACCGAAGAGATGCTGTGGGAGGTGTTCGGTCTGCGCAGCCGCGTCATCGCCGATCCGGTGTCGTCGCGTCCGCTGGTGGTACCCGTCGGCGAGCGGTGCACCGACATCGTGGCGGGGGGCCGCTCAGAATCACGGGGCCGCACCGAATGACGCAGTCGTTGCCGGAATACCACGAGTCCGACACATCCACGCTGCTGCCGATCGCGACACCGCGAGAGGTGATGGCCTACCTCGGCGCCGAGTTGCGCCGGCATCTGCCGTTGAGCATCGGGGTGACACTCACCTCCGTCATCGGCGCGGGAGCCTCGCTGGTCGCGGTGCTCGCGCTCGGTTCGATCGTCGACGCGGTCCGGGCGGGCAACGACCGCGGAATCCTCGTCGACGTCGGGATCGCGGTGGTGATCGCCGCCGTGGTGACCGCCGTGTTCACCGCGCTGTCGGAGACGTTGCTCGCCACCCTGATCGCGCGCCTGCTGGCGACGATGCGCGAGCGGGTGGTGGCCGCGGTGCTGTGTCTGCCGGTCACCCGGATCGAACGGGCCGGACACGGTGACGCGCTGTCACGGGTCGGCGCCGACATCGCGGTTCTCGTCGCGGGCTCGCGCACCGCGATCCCGGCGATCTTCAGCTCGTCGGTACTCATCGCGGTCTCGGTGGCGGGGTTGTTCACCCTCGACTGGCGCTTGGCGCTGGCCGGCCTGGGCGCCGCACCGGCCTATGTCGCGGCCATGCGCTGGTATCTGCCCCGGTCCTCGCCGAAGTATCGTGAGCTCCGCACCGCCGAGGCCGATCACATCGACCGCCTCGTCGGAGGTATCGACGGGCTGACAACAGTCCGTGCCTATGGTCTCGAGACCGCCACCCGCGACCGGATCGACGCCTCGGCCCGCTCGGTACGCGACATCTCCGTCTCGGTGTTCGGGGTACTCGAACGGTTCGTCTCACGCGAGAACCGTGCCGAATTCGTCGGTCTCTCACTGATCATCGTCGTCGGGTGGCTGCTGCTGCGCGCCGGTGACGTCAGCCTCGGCCAGGTGGCCGCGGCCACCCTGCTCTTTCATCGGCTCTTCAATCCGATCGGCGCCATCCTGACCTTCTTCGACGAGGCACAGCGGTCGGGGGCGGCGATGACCCGGGTCGTCGGGGTGATCGACACCCTCGCCCCGGGAACCCGGCCGCATCTGCCGCCCGCCGAGCCGGGGCCGGTGGAGATCGTGGTGCGCGGGCTGCGACACCACTATCACGCGAACGGCGCCCCGGCCGTCGACGACGTCGATCTGACGATCCCGGCCGGCACCAGTCTCGCGCTGGTCGGCGCGTCGGGCGCCGGTAAGACCACCATCGCCTCGCTGACCGCGGGGGTGCTCACCCCGATCGGCGCGCCGCCGGATGCGATCCGCTACAACGATGTGCCGATCTCCGGTCTCGGCGAGGACCGGATCCGCGCGTTCACGAGCGTGGCGACGCAGGAGACCCACGTGTTCGCCGGGACCCTCGCCGACGATCTGCGTCTGGCACGCCCGGACGCCGACGACGAGCAGTTGTGGTCGGCGCTGGCCGAGGTGGGCGCCGATCACTGGGTCCGCGACCTCGACGAGGCCCTCGACACCCGTATCGGCTCGGGCGGCCTCGCGCTCGACCCGATGCGCGCCCAGCAGATCGCGTTGGCACGGCTGCTGTTGCGGGACACCCCGGTGGTGGTTCTCGACGAGTCGACCGCGGAGGCCGGTTCGCGCGGCGCGGCGCGGCTCGAGGCCGCGGCGGCGGCCGTCACCCGCGGACGTACCGCGTTGATCGTGGCCCACCGCCTCAGCCAGTCGGCGGCGGCCGACGCCGTCGCCGTCATCGACGGCGGCCGGGTGGTGGAATACGGCGCCCACCGAGAACTCCTCGACGCCGACGGCCGGTACGCCGCGCTGTGGCGCGTGTGGTCGAGCGCGACCGAGCACGACGGGATTCGAGAGGACGGCGCCCGATGAGCCGGACACCCGACCGTGCCGCGGTCGCCCTGCTTCGTGATGCCGTCCGACGCAATCGCGGTGCGGTGGTGGTGGGCTCGGTACTGCTGTGCGTGTACCAGGCCGCCGAGGCGGCGGTGCCGGTACTGCTCGGCGTCATCATCGATCGTGCGATGACCTCGGGTAGCTGGTGGGCACCGGTGATCTCGATCGCGGCTCTCGGCGCGGTCATCACGTGTGTGTCGGTGTCGTGGCGCACCGCCTATCGCGGGCTGCAGCGGGCCAATGCCGGACACGTGCGCCACCTGCGGGCGATGTTGTCCGCCAAGGTGATCACCGCGCGCGACAACGATTCGCCACTGTCGCGAGACGAGTACGTCACGGTGATCGCCGAGGACACCGCGCAGGCCTCCGACATCATCGAGGTGATCCCGGTGACCATCTCCTCGGCGGTCGGCGTGCTGGCCGGTGCCGTGGTGCTGACGGTGATCGATCCGCTGCTGGGCAGCGTCGCCCTGGTCAGTACGGTGGTGTTGCTGGCCGCACTGAACCTGTTGTCGCGCAAGGTTACCCACCGTACCGAGGAACAGCAGGAGCTCATCGCCCGGGCGACCGGCGCGGTGGCCGATCTGTTGCGCGGACTGCGGCCGCTGAGCGGCTTCGCCGGGCGCGGTCCGGCATATCACCGCTATCGTGCACTGTCGGCCACGACGCGTCGCCATGCCGAACACCTGGCCCGGATCTCCGGTGTGTACGAGGGCATTTCGGCCGGCGCAGCGGCACTTCTCGTCGGCGTGGTCGGTACGCTCGCCGGCGTCCGCGCATTCTCCGGCGACATCTCCATCGGCGATCTGGTCGCGGTGGTCGGACTCAGCCAGTTCATCGCCGAGCCCCTCGGGCAGCTGAGCCGGATGCCCCGCTTTGCCGCGCTGGCACGGGGTTCGGCGCGCCGGGTGGTGCTGCTGGCTTCGGGGCGCACCGGCGACGGCGGTGCCGCGGTGACCGCCACGGCGCCGTCGGACGCGGCCGACCGCACTACGCATCCCGATCTCCTCCTGCAGGTGGACACCACCGAGATCGCGGTGACCGCAGGCGCACTCGTGGCGGTCGACTGCACCACCGATCAGGCGGCACGGGTCGCCACCGCTCTCGCCGCGGGACCCGATGCACACCACGATGCACCGTCGATCTCGGTGCGCGGCATGGAACTCCGCGATCTCGATGCGGCCGGGCTCCGCAGCGTGGTGCTCGCAGATGCGCGGCATCCGGCGATCTTCGGCGGGCGCCTCGGCGCGGTCGTCCACCCCGACGGAACGCACTACGCACCCGGTTCGGAGCCGGCGGAGATCCTCACCGAATTGGGCCTCGACGAGTTGGTCGACGACGCCGCGGCCCTGCTCGATCACCCGGTCGCCGACCGCGGCGGCAACCTCTCCGGCGGGCAGCGCCAGCGTGTGGCGCTGGCCCGCGCACTCCATGCGAATCCGGACATTCTGGTACTGGTGGATCCGACCTCTGCGGTCGACGCGGTGACCTCGGCGATTGCCGCCGATACCGTCCGCCGACGCCGGCGGGGAAAGACCACTCTCGTGCTGGCCGCGAGTCCCGCGTTTCTCCGGCTGGCCGACCATGTCGTATCTTTGGAGGACAAACAAAGGCTAGGCTAACCAAATCAGGGGTGTGTGATAGTGAAGCCAATGACCGCAACTCGCGACATGGTGGGCGTGGGATTCGGACCCGGAAACCTCGGGCTCGCGATCGCCATGAGCGAATACGACGACCCGGACCACGGACCTCCGGCCCTCGATGCAGTGTTCCTCGAACGTCGCCACACGTTCGGCTGGCACCCCGGAATGCTCCTGCCCGGGACCAACATGCAGATCTCCTTCCTCAAGGACCTTGTCACCCAACGCAATCCGCGCAGCAGATTCACCTTCGTCAACTATCTGGTGGAGAAGAACAGACTGACCGGCTTCATCAACCGGCAGACCTTCACCCCCGAGAGGGTCGAATTCGCCGACTACCTGTCCTGGGCCGCCGACAACGTCGCCGCCGATGTCCGATACGGCCGCAACGTGATCGGGATCGAGCAGATCGATCCGCATGACGACGACGCCTCGGCGGGAGCACGCTTTCGCGTGGTGACCACGCTGGACGACGGATCGGTCGAGACGTACTTCACGCGTACCGTCGTCGTCGCACTCGGTCTACGAGAACGGTTGCCGGAGTGGGCTGATCGCCCCGAGCTGACCGAGAGCGGCCGGGTGTTCCACAACCACCGCTTCCTCGACCATCTCGACGCGCTGCCGAGCGACATCGCCGGATCGGAGTTCCTGGTCGTCGGCGGTGGGCAATCGGCCGCCGAGGCCATCGACTTTCTCTACACCCGAGGCGCAGGCGTCACCTCCACATTCCACGGTTACGGCTTCGCCCCCGCCGACGACAGCCCCTTCGCCAACCAGGTGTTCGATCCCTCCGCGGTGGACGATTTCTACGCCGCGTCCGAGGATGTCCGCGCCGACCTGCTCAATCGGCACCGCTACACCAATTACTCGTGTGTCGAGCCGCAATTGCTCACCACCCTGCATGATCACCACTACCGCGAATCGGTGACCGGCCAGAGCCGTCTGCGCCTGCGACGATCGACCGCGGTGACCGGGGCCGCGCTCACCGATCAGGGACGCGTGCAGGTGGAGTTGTTCGACCGCATTCATCGCACCCGCGACACCGTCACCGTCGATGCCGTCGTGTGCGCCACCGGATTCACCTCACCCGGCGTCGAGGGCATCAGCACCATCGGCGACACGTGCGTCGTGGGCCGCGACCACCAGGCGATCGTCGACGGCACCCGCATCGCGGGTCTGTTCGTTCAGGGGGCCACCCAGGGCACCCACGGCCTCGGGGCCACCCTGCTGTCCAACATCGCCATCCGGGCCGGTGAACTGCGCTCGGCCATCATCTCCGAACTGGCGCGGCCCGAACCGACCGAATCGGAGTTCGCGGCGTCGGGGCGGGGCGGGCACCACTCGCACTCGGGCATGTGACCTCACCCCACCATCCCGGCTCGATATCACCCGGTCCGACCCATAGGGTCCGTCACCACCACGGACCGATCCGCCGGCAGCGCATGGACGTGTCTCTCGCATGCCGCCGGCGCCACAGAGAGGTTGACGATGAGTTCGCTCGGTTCGAATGTCCTCACCACCATCGCCCCGGCGTCGGTGCACCAGATGCGCTCGCGCCTCGGTGACGTGGGGGCCGGGGCCACCGCGGCCACCGTCGCACTGGCCACCGCCTGGTGGGCCGCTCGTGCCGGCACGGTCGACGGTTCACCGGTCCCGGCGGTATCGCTGCGCGTCGTCGACGGCGGACGCACCGCCGGCGAGATCGGCGCCGCAACGCTGTTCGGATCGCACTCCCCCGGCGAGGTCGGCCTGGTCGACCTGGCCGGCGGGCTGGATACCGTTGCGACGCTGCGAAACCGCACGGACAATCCCGAGGACGTCGCCGTCATCGCCGAGGTGGGATCGGTGCGGGTCAGCACCCGCCTCGACGGCGACGGGCTCGGCGTGAGCATCGACGCACCCGTCTCGCCCGACGACCTCACCGACCTCCTCGGCGATCTCATCACCCACCCCGACCGCCGCCTGGACTCCGTCCGGCCCGACACCGCCGAGCAGCGTCTGCGGCGCCAGCGTCGATGGAATGACACCGACGCCCCGCGGCGACGACCGGATGTGGTGGAACTGATCGCCGAGCACGTCCGGGCCACACCGGATGCGCTTGCCGTGATTGACGACCGGCATCGATTGTCGTATCGCGAACTATGGCTTCGCGCAGCCTCTCTGGCCGATGATCTCGAACACCACGGCATCGGTGACGAGGCGCTCGTCGGGATCGCGATGGACCGTGGGGCCGACATGGTGGTGGCCATCGTGGCCGCGCTGATGACCGGTGGCGCCTTCGTGCCGGTCGACCCCGAGTGGCCCGATACCCGCCGGCGCGACGTGATCGAGCGCGCGCAGGTACGGGTGCTCGTCACCCGCCGCGGCGCGAACTCGCCCCACGACCGCGCGAATGATCCGGCGATCATCGAATTCGACTGCGATACAGAGCTACTCGACCAGGCGGTGGATCCCGTCACGCGACCGATGCGCGGGGCCGGGCTGGCCTATGTCGTGTTCACCTCGGGATCGACCGGAAAACCCAAGGGCGCCATGATCCGGCGTGAGGCCATCGTCGAGCGACTGCTCTGGCAACGCGACGAGATCCTCGGGTTCGGCCCGACCGATGCCGCATTGTTCAAGGCGCCGTTGGCCTTCGACATCTCGATCAACGAAATCCTGCTGCCGTTGATCAGCGGCGGCCGGGTGGTGGTCGCCCATGCCGGTGGTGAGCGCGATCCGCAGTATCTGCTCGATCTGATCGCCCGCGAGCACGTCACCTTCGCCTACCTGGTCTCGTCAATGCTCGACGTGCTGCTCGCACTGGCCGACGGCGGGTCGCGGCTGGACTCGTTGCGGCACGTCTGGTGCGGCGGGGAACTGTTGACGCAGGCACTGTTCCGGCGTTTCCGGGAACAACTGCAGATCCCGATGTACCACGGTTACGGTCCGGCCGAGGCGACGATCGGTGTCTCCCACGTGATCTATGCCGGCGACGAGGATCGCATGGGCCCGTCCATCGGGTCGGCGAACCCCAACACCGCACTGTATGTACTCGACGCCGAGTTGCGGCCCAGTGTGGCCGGCGAGCCCGGCGAACTATATGCGGCCGGGTTCCTGCTCGGGCGTGGATATGTGGGCCAGGGTGATCTCACCGCGGCTCGCTACGTGGCCGATCCGTTCGGGCGGCCGGGTGAGCGCATGTACCGCACCGGCGATCTGGCCCGACGCCTCGACGACGGATCGCTGGAATTCCTCGGCCGCGCCGACAACCAGGTCAAGGTCCGCGGGATGCGCCTCGAACTCGAGGACGTCGAGGCCGGGCTGGCCGAGCATCCCGACGTGCGGATGCCCTGTGTGACACTGCAGGACGGCCGCCTGATCGGCTACGTCGTCTGCCATCAGGGCCGCCACCCGAGCGGGGCGGACATCCGGGAGTGGTCGCGGTCGGCGCTGCCCGACTACATGGTGCCCGCGACGGTGATGGTGCTCGACGCGTTCCCGATGACGGTCAACGGCAAGCTGGATCGGCGCGCGCTGCCCGATCCGGACTTCTCCGAAGCACTCGGCCCGGAACCCGATCCCGCGATCGGCGAGTCCGGCGCGGAGGCCTCCCCGGCGCTGGCCGCGGTGACCGCGGCACTCGCCGGAGCCCTCGGTGTCGACCGAATCGGCCCGGACACCGACTTCTTCGACGTCGGCGGGGATTCGTTGCGCGCCATCGGGGTCCTCGGCGCACTGCGCCGAGACGGCTGGAGCGCAACGGTGTCCGACGTCTTCGACGCCCGCACGCCGCGCGCATTGGCCACGCGCGTCACGCGCACCGGCCACCAGCCTGACCCCGACGATCGTCCGGACGGCATCGTCGACGCCATGCCGATCATCCGGTGGGCGGGCGAGATCGCCGAGCACATCCACGGATTCGTGCAGGCCGTCGAGCTCCGCGCCCCGGACGATCTCGATCAGGCTGCCGCGCAGTCCATCCTGACCGCAACGGTGCGCACACACCCGGCACTCGCGGCGACCGTCGTCACCGGGCCAGGGCTGCACCTGCGGATACCGCGCGCCGAGGAGATCGGCGTCGTTCCGGTGACCGAACTGGATTCGGCCACCACGGATGAGGGTATCGAGTGGCTGACCGGACAGCTCGATCCCGCACACGGCGTGGTCTTGGCCGCCGGTCTGCGCGTGGCGGCCGACGGCACCCGCGGACTTCTCCTCGTCATCCACCACCTGGTGATCGACGGCGTGTCCTGGGACATCCTCACCGACGACCTCACGCGCGCGATGGCGGCGCGACGCGCGGGGTCACTCGACGACTCCGGTTCTCCGACACACGATTCGGCTCCACCGGTGCAGACCGAGGGCACCTCGCTGCGGCGGTGGAGCGAACTGCTCGCCGCGGCCGCACCCGGACTCGAGGCCGACCGCACCTACTTCGACGAGGTGCTCGCCCGCCCCGACACCCCGCTGGCCGACGACCCCACGCAGCTGACCGCCCGCGTGGCCGACGAGGTGACGCGGGTGCACGAGTTCGGCGGGCCGGCCGCCGAGGCACTGCTCGGCGAGGTCGTCACCGGATACGCCGCCACCGCCGAAGCGGTGTTGATGACGGCACTGTCGCTGACCTTGGCCCGGTTCCGATCAGAACAGCGGCCGTCGGATCACCATGGGGCGCACGCCCACACCCACACCCACACCCACACTCACAGCGTCATCGAACTCGAGGGCCACGGCCGCGAGACCCGCCACATCCCGACCCCGGGTGGCGGCGAGGCCGATCTGAGCCGCACCGTCGGCTGGTTCACCACGCTGTACCCGGTGCTCGTCGACCCCGGCGCCGTCGACCTCGACGACCCCGCCGAGGTGAGCCGCGCGCTCAAGGCCGTCAAAGACCAGCTCGCCGTGGTTCCCCACCGCGGAATCGGTTACGGCATCGGACGTTATCTCGGCCCAGAAGCCGATACCGCGCTGGACCGGTCGCCGCAGGTGCTGTTCAACTATCTGGGCCGGGTCGGGACCCCCGAGGCCAAGGACTTCGCGCCGCTGGGTCCGACGGGCCAACTCGGTGAACGTCGCGACCCGCGCCAACGCCTCCCCCGTGAACTCGAGTTCAACGCCATCACCGAACCCGGCCCCGACGGAGCCGTCCTGCGCACCACGATCTCCTGGGCCGCCGGGCGATTCGGCGACGACCGGATCGACCGGCTCCTCGACCTGTGGGAACGCTCGCTCCGGGCCGTGTCCGGGATCGCTGCGCTGGCATCGCATTCGGCCGGCGACTTCGCCCTCACCCCGGGCGGTGAGGTGATCCTCGATCAGGACGAGCTCGACGCCATCGACGGTCCCGGCCTCGTCGACGTGCTGCCGCTCACGCCGCTGCAGCAGGGTATGCACTTCCACAGCATCTTCGACGGCGCACAGTCGAGTATGTATGTGGAGCAACAGATCCTGACGCTGCGCGGAACCCTCGACGTCGAGCGGCTGCGGACCGCGGCCGCGATGTTGTTGCGGCGCCGCCCGACCCTGGCCGCGGCGTTCCGGACGACACGGTCGGGTCGGGTGTATCAGGTCCTCGACACCGACTGCGCCGATCGGCTCGAGTTCACCGTGCTCGACGCGGCCACCGGACCGGCGAGCATCGACGAGATCGCCCGGGCCGATCGCGACCGCGGCTTCGATCCCGAGTCGGCACCCCTGATGCGCTACACGGTGATCCCCGACGGTGACGACCACGTCGTGGTGCAGACGGTGCACCATCTGATCGCCGACGGGTGGTCGGTGCCGATCGCGTTGCGCGAGTTGTTCGCCGCTTACCGGGATACCGGCTACCTGGATGCCGGCTACGGGGATACCGGCTACGGGGATACCGCTGAACGCGACCGCACCGAGGTGCCCGCACACCGCCTTGACCGCGGTTTCGCCGGCTACCTGCGCTGGATCGCCGCCCGCCCCCACGACGCCGACGTGGCGCGCTGGCGCGACGAACTCGCCGGTCGGCTCCATCCGGTGGTGGTGGCGCCGGGCGCCACGGCATCGAGTGCGCTATCCGAGATGTCGCTCGACGCACCGGAACTCGCAACGCTGGCGGCGCGGGCCCGTGCGGCCGGGCTGCGCCTCCCCGATGTCGTGGAAGCCGCGTGGGGATTGGCGCTGCGCCGGATGACCGGTGTCGACGATGGCACCGACGTGGTGTTCGGTTCGACCGTCTCCGGGCGGGACGCACCGGTGGACGGAATCGACGACGCCGTCGGCATGTTCATCAACACCGTGCCCGTCCGCGCGCCGGGCGCGGCGCCCACCCGGCGCGCCCGCGACCTCGTCGATGGTCTCGCCGCACACCACGATCGGGTCCGCGACTGCCTGCACATCGGCCTGACCGAAATCGCCCGCACGGCCGGACGGTCGGCGGGAGAGCTGTTCGACACCCTCGTGGTGGTGGAGATCGGCACCGGAGCCGATCAGATCGACACCAGCGGAACGGGTCTGGAGATCGTCGGCATCGTCAACGACGGCGCCCCACATTATCCGCTCACGCTGGTGATCACCCCGGACGCCCCTGCACCGCTGCGACTGATCCACGACGAGTCGGTGATCCCTCGTGCTCGCGCCGAACGCATCGCCGCGCACCTCGTCACCGCGACCACGATGCTGCTGACCGATTGCACCGTCGCGGAGGTGAGTTCGGCCCTCGATGCCCCCGATGATCACGACGAGCACAACGAGCACGACGATCGGGATGATGCGACGCTCGCGCACGTGTGGAACTCGGCGGTCCGCGCGCACCATGACCGTCCGGCACTCGGCGACCTGCGGGCCCAGTCGGCCCCGGCCACCCGCACCTACGGCGAGATCGATGCCGCTGCAACAGCACTCGCCGAGCAGATCCGCCGCGCCCTACCCGCCCTGACGGCCGGTGACCCACCACCGCGCGTCGCTTTGCTGATCGAGCGCTCGAGCCGCTTCGCCGAGGCCGTCATCGCCGCGGTACTGGCCGGGGTCACCTATGTCCCACTCGATCCGTACTCGCCGCAGCAGCGCCTCGACCTCATCGTCGACGACTGCCGGCCCGCCCTGATCGTCGCCTCTCCCGATCATGCGGGGCTCGCGAAACGCATCGCCGACGACCACATCCCGGTTCTGTGCCCCGATCCCGACCGGCGCGATTCACCCGCCGAGCCGGGCGGTGCACGCCCGCAACCACATCGCGTCCGCCCCGACGACCCCGCATACATCCTCTACACCTCCGGCTCCACCGGGGTCCCCAAGGGCGTCGTGGTGACGCACCGCAACGTCGTGTCGCTGCTACGCAACGCCGAGAGCCACGTGGTGACCGGCCCCGACGACATCTGGTGCGTCGCACACTCCTTCGCTTTCGACTTCTCGGTCTGGGAGCTGTGGGCACCGCTGCGCGCCGGCGCGCTGGCCGTCGTGGTCGATCATGCGCTGACCCGCATCCCGGCCGATCTCGCCTGCGCCCTGCGCGATGCGCGGATCACCGTGCTCAATCAGACGCCGACGGCCTTCGCCGCGCTCGACGCGACCGGCGTGACGCTTCCGGATCTGCGGTACCTGATCTTCGGCGGCGAACGTCTCGAGCCGGCACTGACCGGCCGGTGGCTGGATCGGCACCCCGGTGCGGTGGCGATCAATATGTACGGAATCACCGAGACCACGGTGCACGTCACGGCGCTGACCCTCACCGAAGGTATTCGCGAGGACTCGGGCAGCCCCATCGGCCGTCCGCTCGACGGTCTGGTGACGCATGTGCTCGACGAGCAACTCCGTCCGGTGGCGGTGGGCGACACCGGCATCCTGTACGTCTCCGGACCGCAGGTGTCGGCGGGGTACCACCGGCGTCCGGACCTGACCGCCACCCGATTCGTCGCAAACCCGTTCCGTACCACTCCTTTGCGAGCCGGTGGCGACCGTCTGTACTGCTCCGGTGACGTGGTGCGGGTGCGGGCCGACGGCGGCATGGATTACATCGGCCGGGCCGATCGGCAGGTACAGGTACGCGGCTTCCGGATCGAGACGGGCGAGGTGGAGACCGCGTTACGCCGCTCCGGTGTCGCCGGCGAGGCCGCGGTCGTGGCCGTCGACACCCCCGACGGCCCGCGTCTGCGTGCAGCGATCGTCGCCGACGGCGCACCGGGCTCCGGCGGGGATCACGCGGCTCGCGCGCGGCGTGCGGCCCGGGAGTCCCTTCCGGCGCACATGGTGCCCGACGAGGTGATCGTGGTGGATGCCCTGCCGCGCACCGTCAACGGCAAACGCGACGACGACCGGCTGCGGGAACTACTCGCCGCGATCCCCGTCACCGAGATCACCGAGGTGGCAGCACCGGACAGCGGGGATCCCCACGTCCCGGACTCGCGGGTCACCGCCGTGGCGTCGGTGATCGCCGAAGCCCTCGACGTCGACGAGGTCGGCGGCGATGACGATTTCTTCATGCTCGGCGGCGACTCTATCGTGGCGATCCGGGTGGCCAACCGCCTCGCCGCGCGCGGTGTCAAGGTGACCCCGCGCGATGTGTTCCTCGGCCGGACCCCGGCACGGATCGCCGAACGCCTCGGCGCCGACGCGGTGGCCGTCATGAGCAGTGCGGCAACCGATTCCGGAGCCGGCGCGGCACCCGCGCCGACGCCCATCCTGCTCCGCCAGCACGAGTGGGGATTCCCCGGCGACCTGGTGCAGGCACGGCTGCTCCGAACGCCGCGCGGCGTCACCGCCGATCAGCTCCGCGCTGCTCTCACCGCCGTCGTCGAGGCGCACCCGATGCTCGGCGCCGTGATCACCGGCACCGAGGCCGAAGCGGCGCTGTCGATCTCGATACCGGATTCCGGTCCGGTGGCGCCGTCGGTGCGGGAGTCGGCGTCGGCCGACCCGGTCGATGCGGTGCCTGAACTGATCGGCGACATCAGCCTCGCCGACGGCCGACCGATCGCCGCCGCCCTCCTCGACGCCGGACACGGCGTGGTGCTGCTGGCCCACCATGCGGTGGTCGACAGCGTGTCGTGGATGGTCATCATCGACGACCTCGAGCAGGCCCTGCGTGGCGGGCGTCCGGCTGCGGAGCAGAGTTCGTATGCCACGTATGCGCAGCAGGTGATGCGCGCGGCCTACAGCCCCGTCATCGCATCGGATCTCGGGCATTGGCGAGACCTGCACACCACCGAGCCTCTGGTCGCGGCAACGGTATTCGACGCAGACCGGATCACCGCCCACACCGTCGAGGTCGACGGTCCGGAGGTGGTCGTCGTCGTCGACGAGGCCGCGCCCGCGCTCGGTGGGGCGGTCACCGAGGTGATCGTCTCCCTCATGCTCGCGTCGGTCGCACGTCTGCTCGGCACCGAACCCACCCTGCTCGTCGACGTCGAAGGGCACGGTCGCCCCGATCCGGGTGAGCCGGTGCGCGGCGGCGACGCGGCACTGGACTGCGGTCGCACCGTCGGATGGTTCACCCAGATCGCACCGGTGCGGGTGGCGGCCCGCGCCGACGCCGCGGTGACTTCCCGCGAACTGACCGCGGCCCTCGCCGAGAGGCCGGACCCGCTGGGCTACATGGCCTTACGCCACGTCCACGCGCGGACGTCACGACTGCTCGCCGAGGGCGGCGCACAGATCCTGGTGAATTATCTGGGCCGCGGCGAGAGCCGTGAGGTGCTGCCCACCCCGCCGCCGACCGCCCCGCCGCGCACCCCGTACGCCGTCGAGGCCGACGTCTGGGTCAGTGGGTCACCACCGCGCCTGGTGGTGCAATTCGCCGTGGCCGAGTCGATCTCGGATATCGCCGGCCAGGAGATCACCGCCGAAACGATCACCGACGCGGTGCGGAGCAGCGTCGGTGCGCTGGCCGCCGAGATCGACCGGACGGCCGATCGCGGCCCGGTGCAGGTGCCGCCGACGGTGTTGCAGCGTGGCCTGCTGTTCCAGTCACAGGTCGCGCCGTCGGGGTCGTATCACGCGCAGACCGCGTTGACCTTCGATCGGGAGATCGACCCGGATCAGCTCGCCGAGGCGTTCGCCGACGCCGTCGTCGTGCACCCGGCGATGGGCGCGCGATTCGACCTGGCCGCGGCAACACCCACCCAGTACCTACCCGGCCGTGACGAGCGCGTGCTGTTGCCGGTCGAGGTCGTCCACACCGACGACACCTCGTCCGACGAGCACACCCTGCGGGAACGTGATCGCGCACAGCCGATTCCGCTCGATCGCTCGCCCGCAGCCCGTGCGACCATCGTCCGGCGCGCAGGCCACGGTGACACGGTGTTGTTCACCTATCACCTCGCACTGCTCGACGGGTGGTCGAGGGCGCGTTTCCTCACCGAGTTCCTCGACCGGTTGCGCGATCGCGAACAGTCCGCGGTGCGTACCCCACGGCCGGCGCGGCCCGGCTTCGCCGAGGTGGCCACGCTGCTCGAGGCCCGAGATCACCGGCAGGACCTCGCGTTCTGGCGTTCGGTTCTCGGCGGGATGGTCGGGCCGACACTGCTCGGCCGGCCCGCGGCGCTCGACGCGCCGGCCCCGGCTGCCGCGGAGGAGTTGCCGCGCAAGATCATCCGCTGCCTCGACACCACCGAGACAGCCGATCTGCTCGCGGCGGGTCGTGCACACGGGGTGACGTTGACGGCGTTGGCCACTGTTGCAATGGCGTTGACCCTGAACTGGGCGACCGGTGAGTCCGATGTGCTGTTCGGGCTGTCGGTGTCGGGGCGCGATCTGCTGGAGGTGCCCGGCATCGACGAGGTCGTCGGCGTTCTGCTCAACACCGTGCCGGTCCGTGTCGAGGTCGACGCATGGCGTCCGGTCCGGGAGATGCTGCGCAGCGTCTCCGACGATCGCGCCGCGGCGATGCCGCATGACGGGGCCGATCTCGGTGCGATCCATCGCGAGCTGGGCGTCACCGCCCTCTTCGATTCGCTGGTGGTGATCCAGAACTTCCTCGATCCGGAGGCGGCCCGCGAGACCCGGGATCGGCACGGGATTCTCACCGAGGAGGCCGAGGACTCCACCCACTTCGCGCTGACGTGGGTGTTCACCCCCGGCGACGAGATGACGCTGAAGGTCGAGTATCGCGCCGAGCTGGTCGACGAGACCATGGCGACGCGGCTGGCCGACCATGTCATGGCCGTGCTGCGGGCACTCTCGCGCACCGCTCAGGCACCGGATACGCCGTTGGCCGCCCTGCCGGTGGCATCCGATCCTGCTGTGTCAGGCCCGGATCCGGCTGCGGTGGCGGCCGCGAACGGGCCGTGGTCGTCGACCGTGGTGGACGAGTTCGCCGCGGCGGTGCGCCGCGAACCGGAGTCGGTGGCACTGGTGTGCGGCGCGGTGCGGTGGAGTCTCGGGGAGCTTGCCGATCGGATCATGCGGCTGGCCGGCCGGCTGGCGGAGGCGTCGGTCGCGCCCGGCTCGACCGTCGCGATCGCGGTTCCGCGCTCCGCCGAGGTGGTCGTCGCCATCCTCGGGGTGCTGTGGTCCGGCGCGCGTTACACGCCACTGGATCTCGAGCATCCCGACGATCGGCTGCGTGCGATCTGCGACGACTGCGATCCCGACATCGTCCTGGTCTCCGACGAGTCGAGCCGTCGCATGTCGACGGTGGTTGCCGCCAACCGGCTGATGCCGGTCACCGACGATCCCGCGGCACCGGCACTCGCCGCCTCGCGCGCCCGCGCGGACGGCGACGCGTACGTGATCTATACCTCCGGGAGCACCGGAACCCCCAAGGGCGTCGTCATCGGCCACGCCGGCCTGGCCAACATGCTGGCCAATCACCGGCGTCGGATCTTCACCCCGGCGGTGCGGGCCGCCAACCGGCGATTCCGGGTGGCCCATGCCATCTCGTTCGCCTTCGACATGTCGTGGGAGGAGTTGCTGTGGCTCGCCGAGGGTCACGAGGTGCACATCTGCGACGAGGAGTTGCGACGCGACGCCACCGGGCTCGTCACCTACGTCGCCGAGCAGCGGATCGACGTCCTCAATGTGACGCCCGGACAGGCCGATCAACTCGTGGCCGAGGGACTACTCGGGGCACAGGCACACATTCCGCCACTCATCCTGCTCGGCGGCGAGGCGGTGTCGACCACCCTGTGGGCGCGGTTGCGGGCCACCGCGGGTACCCGCGGCTACAACCTGTACGGGCCCACCGAATACACCATCAACACCCTCGGCGTGGGTACCGACGAGTCGGCCACGCCGTCCATCGGACGGCCGGTGGACAACACCGAGGTGATGATCCTCGACAAGTGGCTGCGTCCGGTTCCCGACGGGGTGGCCGGCGAGTTGTACGTCACCGGTGTCGGATTGGCTCGCGGCTACCTCCATCTCGCGGCCCGGACCGCTGCGACGATGGTGGCGTGCCCGGCCGGCGCCGCCGGTGAGCGGATGTATCGCACCGGAGATCTGGTGCGGCGCAACACCGACGGCCTGATGGACTATCTCGGCCGCACCGACGACCAGGTGAAGATCCGCGGCCATCGCGTCGATCCCGGTGAGGTGTCGGCGGTGGTGCTCGAGCGGTTCGCCGACCGCGTCCGCGATGCGGTGACGGTTGCCCGCGACGGGGTGCTGTGCTGTCATCTGGCGGCCGACACCGACGATCCGGCGGCTCTGATCGGTCTGGTGCGCAACGGTCTGCGCGATGCGCTGCCCGATTATCTGGTGCCCACCCGGTTCTCGGTGCAGGAGCGGATTCCGTTGACAATCAACGGCAAGATCGACCATGCGAAGCTCGGCGCCGGAGAGCTCGTCGAGTCCGGCGGCCGCCCATTGGCCGGGCCGCAGGAGGAGCTCGTCGCCGAACTGATGGCCGAGGCCCTCGACTGCGACGATCTCGAGGTCGATGTCGACTTCTTCGCGGTCGGCGGCCATTCGATGTCGGCGGTTCGGCTGGCCGCGCTGCTGCGTGGCGAGTTCGGCCGGCCGGTCTCGGTACGGGAGGTCTACGAGCTTCGGACCGTCTCGGCGATCGCCGCCGAATTCGGATGAGACACAATGACTGCGACCAGGTGGTCACAGCAGGTTCAGTGCCGTGTGGTGAGCTCGTCGCAGAGGTCACGGACCAGCGCGAGCCGCCACACGGCATGATCGTGGCCGCCGTCGATGACACGCATGGTCGCCCAGGCGCCGCGGTCGGCGAGCGCGGCGCGCACCGCGTCGATGTGCCGGTGCATGGCGGGCTCGCCACTGCCGACGGTGAACCGGAACGAGCGGGCCGGCGACGAGAGGTCGAACGTGTCGTCGTCGAGTTCTCCGAGGACCGCACCACCGTCGGGTCCGTCGAGTGGCCCGCCCGCCGCCGGAGCCGGCCACCAGAACGAGGGTGATTGTGCGACAACGGCATCGATACCCTGTGTCGCCGAGCCCGCGCGCGCGGCGGCCACCGCGGCACGCACCGCGGCGATTCCGCCGAGGCTCTGCGCGGCCAGGACGGTGTATCCGCGACGCAACCCGCGCCCGACGAGATCGGCGTCCACGGCGGCCAGCACCGACGTCGCCACCGCGGATGCCGTTGCGGCCGAGGTCAGTTCGTCCTCCCGCGCCGACCGGTCGAGCGGTGCGGGCAGGTAGGCCAATGCCACCGAGTCGAGCACCGACACCCACTCGGACGATCCGGCGGCCGCGGCGGCCAGCGCGGACGACAGCGGATACAGGTGCAGCCAGTCATCGCCGTCGAGCAGCAACACCACCGGGACGACGCCGTCGGCGGCGGGCCGTCGCGGAACGCTCAGGTGCATCGTCGCGCGACGGCCGAGGACGCCACGATCGAGTCGAATGCGCTGCGGGCGAGCACCTTCGGTCGCCTCGGCGGCCCCGTCGGGCGAATCCGGTCGCCACAGGTCCACCCCGTCGAGCCCCGACCGCGGCGCGTTCGGATGGGTGAGCAGCGACACCAGCCCACCCGGGCTGTCGGCGTTGAACGGGTCGGCGCCGGGTGCATCGTCACCGAGTGCGATGCGATAACTGGTTGCCGGAAAGGTGATCTCGACGCGGGCGACGCCGGGCGCCTCGGGCAGCGGCAACGACGCGCCACCCACCAGCGCCGCGAGATCGTCGGCCGCGATCGGCACGAACCCGACCGTCGGTCCGCCGTCCTCGCGGACGACGGTGGCGCCGCGCGCGTCGAGGTCGGTGATCAGCAAGGCCTCGGCACTGCCGTCGGGCAGGACGCGATACCGCGGCCAGCACGGCGATCTGCGCTCGTCCACGAGATCGAAGACCACCCCGGGGTGCGGTGTGAGCAGGTCAGCGGAGACGGGCATTTTGACCCTTTCGTGGAATTGACTCATAAGCTAAGGCTCCACTAACCTACCGTGGTGCGCGTAGTGACCTTCGGTTATCAGACCTGGGGACACCGGACTCTCACCGCGGCCCTGAAATCGGGGCACGACGTCGTCCTGGCCGTCACCCATCCCACCAGCTCCCACCCCTACGAGCAGATGTTCAGCGACTCCGTCGAGGATCTCGCGCAGGCTCACGGTGTACCGGTCCACGTGGCCCAGCGGGCCGACGACGCCCTGATCGACGCGGTGCACCAGGCGAAGCCCGACGTGATCCTGGCCAACAACTGGCGGACGTGGTTGCCCAAGAGTGTCTTCGACCTGCCCACCCACGGCACCCTCAACGTCCACGACTCCCTGTTGCCCGAGTACGCGGGATTCTCGCCGGTCCTCTGGGCCCTGCTCAATCGGGAGAGCCGCGTCGGGGTGACGGTCCACCGCATGGACGAGACGCTCGACGGCGGCCCGATCGTGGCGCAGCAGTCGATTCCGGTGGGACCGAGCGCCACCACCACCGAACTGGTGGCGGCGACCACCGAGTTGATCGAGCCCCTGGTGCTCTCGACGCTGTCGGCCCTTGCCGAGGGCACCCTCACCGATCACCAGCAGGACCCTGCTCGCGCCACGTATTTCCACAAGCGCTCCGACCGCGAGTCCCGGATCGACTTCACCGCGAGTGCCGCCGATATCGAGTTGTTGGTGCGCGCCCAGTCCGACCCGTACCCGAACGCGCACTTCCGATTCCGCGGTGAGCGGCTGCGGGTGATCCGCGCGCATGTGTCGCGGGGCCGCTTCGGCGGTACCCCCGGACGCGTCACCGTCGAATGCGAAGGCGGTATCGCGGTGGTGTGCGGATCCGACGCCCCCAATCGTCCGGCCCCGGCGATCGTCCTCGATCGTCTGCGCCTCGACGACGGCCGGGAGGTACCGGCTACCGAGTACTTCGGCACGCGTGCCGGTTATGTGGACGAAATCTGATCGGCTTCGCCGAGAGAACACTGGAGGTATGGTGACGTTCAACAAAATTCGTGGTGGTGCGATCCTGATGGCGCTCGTCGCCCTGGTGGCGGCGCTCCTCACGGCCTGCGGCTCGGATTCCGACGACTCGTCGTCGAGTGCGGCGCCGGCGGCCGAGCAGGGTGCATTGCCGGCGACCATCACCCACAAGTTCGGTTCCACCGAGGTCACCGCGGTACCCAAGCGTGTGGTGTCGCTGGGCTACACCGACCAGGACGCATTGCTCGCACTCGGCGTGGTGCCGGTGACGGTGCGCAACTGGGACGGCATGACCACCAAGGGCGCTGCGGTCGGCGCATGGGCCACCGATCTGCTCAAGGGCCAGAAGCCGGAGATCTACAACGCCGAGGAGATCGATCCGGAAGCCATCGCCGCGATGAAGCCGGATCTGATCGTCGCCGTCTACTCCGGCATCGACAAGGACACCTACGACGCGCTGTCCAAGATCGCCCCGGTGATCGCGCAGAAGGCCGACTACGCCGACTACGAGCAGCCGTGGGACGTGACCACCGAGGAGATCGGTGCCGCGGTCGGACAGCCCAAGAAGGCTGCCGAGCTCGTTGCAGGCGTGAAGAAGAAGATCACCGACCTCGGTGCCGCCCACCCGAATTGGAAGGGCAAGACGATCAGCGTCGCCACCTACGACGGCAGCGCACTGTCGGCGTTCTCCGCGGCCGATCCCCGCACGCAGTTCTTCACCTCGCTCGGCTTCGCGCCGAACACCCAGGTCGATCAGGCCGCCGGGGACAAGTTCTATGCGACGCTGTCGCTGGAGGAAGCCCGCAAGCTCGACACCGACGTGATCGTGTGGGATCAGCTGTCCTACGCACCCAAGGGCAAGCAGACGGTCCTGGACCAGAGCGCGCTGGCGAACCTGCCCGCGGTCAAGGACAACCACAGCGTCTACCTCGAGGGTGAACTCGAGAAGGCGTTCGGCTGGCAGACCGTGCTCAGCCTCGGTTACGTCGTCGACAACATCGGGACGCCGCTGGCGCAGGCCGCCGGCTGACACTCACGGCCCCCTCGACGAGGGCCCGTACCGTCACCTCTCCCCGAGGTCTCGGTACGGGCCCTTCTCGTATTCCGGACCAGTCGTTCTGCCTCGGGTTCTGGACATCAAGTTCGCTTGAAGTTCTAACCTGGCTGCCATGAGTATGGAATCGGTCGCGTGGGACGTCATGTACAAGTCGATGACCTCCCCCGACGCCACGCCCCGCAGCCCCGATCGGCGCGGCACACTGCGCCGGATCGGCGGCTTCGCCCGCCCGCATGCCCGCCGGATCGTCGCCTTCCTGGTGTTGTCGATCTTCACCGCCGTTCTGACGGTGGTGACCCCACTGCTGGCCGGGCATGTGGTCAACCTGATCACCGCACAGGACTCCGGTGCCGCCGCGGCCATCGCGGGCTTCGCCGGTCTGATCGCCGTGATCGCGGTGGCCGAGGCGGCCGCGTCGGTGGTGACGCGATGGCTCTCGGCCAACATCGGCGAGGGCCTGATCCTGGATCTGCGACGCGCGGTCTTCGACCACGTCCAGCGCATGCCCATCGCGTTTTTCACCCGCACCCGCACCGGCGCCCTGGTGAGCCGGCTCAACAACGACGTCATCGGCGCCCAACGTGCGTTCAGCGACACACTCTCGGGCGTCGTGTCGAATCTGGTGACACTGGTGCTGACGCTCGGCGTGATGATCGCGATCAGCTGGCAGATCACGGTCCTGGCGTTGATCCTGTTGCCGGTCTTCGTCATTCCGGCCCGCCGCCTCGGCAGGCGGATGGCCGCATTGTCGCGGGAGGCCGCCGAGCACAACGCCCGCATGTCGACGCAGATGACCGAGCGGTTCTCCGCTCCGGGAGCGACGCTGGTCAAACTGTTCGGACGCCCGGAGCAGGAGTCGGCGGAGTTCGCCGACCGCGCGGATCGTGTGCGCGACATCGGGGTTCGGCGCGCGATGCTGCAGACGGTGTTCATGACGGCGCTGACGTTGGTCTCGGCGCTGGCGCTCGCGTTGGTCTACGGACTCGGGGGCTGGCTGGCCGTACACCAGCACCTGTCGGCCGGGGCCGTGGTGTCCCTCGCCCTGCTGCTCACCCGCATGTACGCGCCGCTGACCGCGCTGGCCAATGCCCGCGTCGAGATCATGAGTGCGCTGGTCAGTTTCGAGCGGGTCTTCGAGGTGCTCGACCTGCAACCACTGATCGCCGACAAGCCCGACGCCGTCGACCTACCCCGTTCCGACGGCGGGGTGTCGCTGCGCTTCCGTGACGTGTCGTTCGCCTACCCGGCGGCCGACAAGGTGTCGCTGGCCTCCCTGGAAGAGGTTGCGCAACTGGATAATCGGGGTGGACAGACGGTGCTGCACCACATCGACCTCGACGTCCCCGCCGGCGGCATGGTCGCCCTCGTCGGCAGCTCCGGCGCCGGCAAGTCGACCATCGCATCGCTGGCCACCCGCCTCTACGACGTCGATGACGGCGGTATCGAGCTGGGTGGTGTGGATCTGCGTGACCTCACCGCCACCACCGTGCACCGCACCGTCGGGTTGGTCACCCAGGACGGCCACCTGTTCCACGACACCGTCCGCGCCAATCTGGTTCTGGCACAGCCGGAGGCATCCGACGACGAGATCTGGGAGGCGCTGCGCCGGGCCCGACTCGAGGAGCTGATCGCGTCGCTGCCCGAGGGCCTCGACACCGTCGTCGGCGAACGCGGCTACCGGCTCTCCGGCGGTGAGCGGCAACGGTTGACGATCGCACGACTGCTCCTGGCGAAACCGTCGGTGGTGATCCTCGACGAGGCCACCGCACACCTGGATTCGACGTCGGAGGCCGCGGTCTCCGAAGCGCTCGGCGAGGCCCTCGCCGGCCGCACCTCCATCGTCATCGCGCATCGCCTCTCGACGATCCGCGCCGCCGATCAGATCGCCGTCATCGAGGACGGCCGGATCGTCGAACGCGGCGACCACACCACGCTTCTCGCGCGCGGCGGGCGGTACGCACAGCTCTATCGCACCCAGTTCGCCGCCGACGACGACGAGGCGTGCTGCGCGGCCGGGGCGTAGGGCGTTTGCCGATTCCGCGGGTTCAGCTTTCGGGTGCGCGGCCGGTCGTGCGCCGCGCGATCAGTGTCGGCGGCAGGACGACATCACCCACCGCGTGACCGCCGAGCTGACCGACCGCCTGTGCGACGACCTCTTGCGCGAGTCGGTTGGCGTCCTGGGCCACCGTCGACAGGTCGATGTGGGCGAGTCGCGACAGGCGGGAGTCGTCGTATCCCATGACCGAGATATCTTGGGGCACAGACTTCCCTCGGCGGAGGAGCACGTCGAGGACGCCGATCGCCACCCGGTCGTTGAATGCCATGACCGCCGTCGCGGTGTCACCCTGGTCGAGCAGCGCGGTCATGGCGCTCACCCCGTCGGTCTCGGTGGCACCGCCGGGCACCACCCGCCCGTCGATTCCGAGTTCTCTTGTGCGTCTGAGGAATCCGGACACCCGATCGTCGCTGCCGCGGGCAAGCACGTCTTCGTCGAGAAGCCGATGGCCGTCACACTCGCCGACGCGGACCGCGCGATCGCGGCCGCGGCCGACGCCCGCATCGTCCTGCAGGTGGGCTTCAATCGGCGTTTCGCCCCCGGCTTCGTCGCCGCCCGCGAAGCGATCGACGCCGGCCGCATCGGCACCCCGCACCTGCTCCGGTCGCTGACCCGCGACCCCGGGCCGTTCACCGCCGACCCGGCACGCATCCCGCAGTGGACGATCTTCCTGGAGACGCTGATCCACGACTTCGACACGCTCTGCCATCTCAATCCGGGTGCCACACCGGTGTCGGTGACCGCGCACGCCGACGCACTCGTGCGGCCCGACGCGAAGTCGTCGGGACACCTCGACACCGCCGTGGTCACCATCGTCTTCGACAACGGTGCGATGGCGACCGCCGAGGCCAGCTTCTCCGCGTTGTACGGCTACGACGTGCGCGGTGAGGTCTTCGGTTCCGGTGGCATGGTCACCGCAGGCGACATCCGCCGCACCGACATGACGTGCTACACCGCCGACGGCGTCGCAGTCGACACCGCGCGACGTGACACCGATCTGCTCCGATCGGCCTACCTCGCCGAGCTCACCGCATTCACCGACGCGATCCGCAACGGGGAGTCGTCCCCGGTCGACGGCACCGATGCCCGCACCGCCCTGTCGATCGCACTCGCCGCGATCCGCAGCGTCGAGACCGGTTGCACCGTCCCGGTCGCCGACGTCGAGACCCGGCAGGACGTGCCGGCATGAGCGTGCGTCTGGCCGCGTGCGCGGAGATGCTCTATCTCGATCAGCCCTTCGGTGACCGCGTCGAGCGGATCGCCGACCACGGCATGCTCGTCGAGATCTGGGACTGGGCGACAAAGGATCTCGACGCACTCGCCGCCTCCGGGGCCGGATTCTCGTCGATGACCGGTTATCTGCGCGGCGACCTCACCACCGACGACGGGATCGCGGAACTGCTTGCCACGGCACAGGAGTCGTTGATCGCCGCGCAACGGCTGGACTGCCCGCGGCTGAACCTGCACGGCACCGGACTCGGTGAGGGCGGGCTGCCGGTGACACCCGTGGAGGTGGTCACCCCGGCGATGTGGCTGCGCGCCGCCGACACCCTGCGGCGTCTCGCCGAACTCGGCGCGGACGCCGGACGCGTATTCGTCCTGGAGAATCTGAATCTCGCGGTCGATCACCCCGGCACACCGTTCGCCGCGGCCGCCGACACCCTGGCCCTCGTGCGGGCCGTCGATCACCCGAATCTGCGCCTGAACCTCGACCTCTATCACGCGCAGATCGGGGAGGGCAATCTCATCGAACTCGTCAGCGAGGCACTGCCGTTCATCGGGGAGATCCAGGTCGCCGACGTTCCCGGTCGTTGTGAACCCGGCACCGGTGAGGTCAACTATCGAGGCGTCGCCACCGCGCTGGACCGCATCGGATACGACGGCGTCGTCGGCCTGGAGGCATGGGCACGCGACGATCCCGATGCGGCGCTCGACGCCTTTCGCGAGGCCTTCGCCCCGGCGGTCTGACCGCCACCCGCTCCCACTGGAGGTGTCAGTCGTCCTCGTCGTCGGGCTGTGCGGGCGGGGTGAGCCGCGCCTTGCGGTAGGTCATCACGAGCATCGCGATGTTCACCACGATCAGGACGATGCCGAGGGTGACCCACAGCCACCGGCCGTCGCGCCACCAGATGTAGGTGAGGAAGCCGACGCAGACCATCACGATGATCGCCCCGATGGTCACCATGCCCCGCGAGAAGGTCTGCGCGGCGCTCTGGAACTGGTGATCGGTCATGGTGACGCCGACCCTCCTGGTCTGTGGCTCGGGTGAACTCTGGGGGCACTTCAGTGCCCGATGACGATCGTCAACGCGATCGCCACCGCAATCACCACTATGGCAGCGACCACCACCAGCAGATGCGAGGACCCCGGCATCGGCCCACCCTCACGCAGCGCCCGATCGGTCCGGCGCCACCGCAGACCGCCCATGACGGCGATCGCACACCCGAGCGCCACCATCACCAGGCCCAGGGTCGTCTCCAGCGCGCGATCGGTGATGTCGGGGGCGACGTAGACGATGGCGACACCACCGGCCAGGAATCCCAGCGACGTCCGAACCCATGCGAGCAGCGTCCGCTCGGCCGCCAGCGTGAACCGCGCATCCGGCGCGCCGGCTACCCTCCCGGGCGGGTCCCGCTCGTCATCCGGCCCACTTGTTCTCTCGGTCGTCAGCGCTCTTCGCCTCCCGGATCGCGCGGCCGGCGAAGTCGGCCGACACCTCGATGGCCTCCAGTGTCTCCCGATGGTGCGAACCGAAGACCGGGAACGCGTGAATCTGCCACGAATAGCTGTGGGCCTCCGCACGGACCCCGGCCGCGTCGAGGTTCTCGACGAGATCGATGACATCGGGTTCGAGCAGTTCGTTCTCCGCGGTGATCATGATGGTCGGCGGGAAGTCCTCGAGGTCGAGGTCGGCGATGCGGCGCACCCCGGTGAAGGTGACCGGGCCGCGCAAGAAGTGCGGCGCGAGTTTGACCAACTGCGACAACGGGATATAGGCGTCGGAACGGCTGCTGCGGTCGGGATTGTCGGCCAGGTCGAGATCCAGCAGCGGCGAGAACCCGACCAGCGCCGCCGGCGCCGGGAGTCCTTGTGCGGCGGCCCCTTCGACCACCTTGGCGGCCAGGAACCCGCCCGCCGAGTCACCGGCGACGACGACGCGTCGGTATCCGCGTTCGGTGAGCAACTCCCGGTAGGCCGACATCGCGTCGCTCACCGAGGTACCGACCCCGGCTGCGGGTAACTGCCGGTAGACCAGGGAGAACACCGGCACCTCGCAGGCGCGCGAGAGTCGCGCCGCGATCGACCGATGCGTCCCCACCCCGCCGACCACGAAGGCACCGCCGTGCAGGTAGAGGATTGCGGTGTCGGAATCGCGGCGGGAGGGACCGGTGGGCAGGATCACCTCGGCGGGCCGGTCACCGAGTCGGATCTGCTCCCGGACGATGTTGTGCGGCTTGGGCCCGACGGCGAACATGCGATCGACGAGGAAGAGCCCGGCCATTCCCTGCCGGTTGAGCGGCCACAGCGACAGCAACGGCTTCAGGAACACCCGGCTACCCACCCAGATCGGATACGAGAGCGGGCTGGCCTTGCGGTGGTGGACGATCGGCATACGACTACCTCCTGTGCCGGCGTCGGGCGTGTCCGATGGGGCATGACCGGTGGACGTGTCTGCTCCAACCTCTGGTGTAAGCGAACCTACACCGAGATCAGAGTTCGTTCCGGTTGTTCGGCAGCCTTTGCGTGCAGGGTCACCGGATGCGGGAGAACGGGGACGATCGACACCTTCCGTTCACCCGTGTCCGACGCAACTCGACGACTGGTCGCGATATATTTCTCGTTCCATGTCTAGACAACGGTGGTGAGTGTGGAGATCCCAGCACAGTATTTGCTGTCGTCGCAGGCCAGCGACCCGCGAACACTCTGTGACATTCTCGACGAGACCGCCGCTCGGTATCCCGACGCGCCCGCGATCGACGACGGTGAGCGGGTGTACAGCTACGCGCAACTGCGCGCAGTGATCCGCCGCGGCGCCGACCGTCTCGCGGCGGCCGGGGTGCGGCGCGGCGGGCGTGTCGGTATCCGGATGCCGTCGGGGTCACGCGACCTCTACACCGCGATCCTCTCGGCGATCTACGCCGGAGCGGCGTATGTGCCGGTTGACGCCGACGACCCCGACGAACGCGCCGAACTCGTCTTCGGCGAGGCCGGGATCGACGTGCTGATCGACGCCGACGGCGTGCACCCGACGTCGACTCCCGAGGAACCGCATGCCGCGACCGGTGATGCCGGCGCCTGCCGTCCCACCACCGCCGACGACGCATGGATCATCTTCACCTCCGGATCGACCGGGACCCCGAAAGGTGTTGCGGTGACCCATCGCAACGCCGCGGCCTTCGTCGACGCCGAGGCCCGGCTGTTCCTCACCGACGAGCCGATCGGCCCGGGTGACCGGGTGCTGGCCGGATTGTCGGTGGCCTTCGACGCCTCGTGCGAGGAGATGTGGCTGGCCTGGCGCAACGGTGCGTGCCTGGTGCCGGCACCGCGGTCACTCGTCCGCAGCGGAATGGACCTGGGCCCGTGGCTGGTTTCCCGAGACATCACCGTCGTGTCCACCGTTCCGACACTGGCGTCGCTGTGGCCGCCGGAGGCGCTCGAGGCGGTGCGTCTGCTGATCTTCGGCGGGGAGGCGTGCCCACCGGAACTCGGTGAGCGACTGGCTGTTCCGGGTCGCGAGGTGTGGAACACCTACGGGCCCACCGAGGCGACGGTGGTGGCCTGTGCGGCACCGCTGGGTGGGCCGGGACCGGTGCGGATCGGATTACCGCTTCCCGGTTGGGATCTCGCGGTGGTCGATGCCGAGGGCCGGCCGGTCGCCGAGGGCGAGATCGGCGAGCTCATCATCGGCGGCGTCGGCCTGGCCCACTACCTGGACCCGGCCAAGGACGCCGAGAAATACGCGCCGATGCCCACCCTCGGCTGGGAACGCGCCTATCGCAGTGGTGATCTCGTCCGGCTCGACGCGCAGGGTCTGGTCTTCCAGGGGCGCGCCGACGATCAGGTGAAGGTCGGCGGTCGGCGCATCGAGCTCGGTGAGATCGACAATGCGCTGCAACATCTTCCGGGGGTGAGCGGTGCGGCCGCCGCGGTACGCCGATCGGCGGCCGGCAATGCACTGCTCGTCGGCTACCTGGTCTCCACCGACCCCGACTTCGACGTGTCGGCGGCGCACGCCCTGCTCTCCGAGCGACTGCCCGCGCCGATGGTGCCGCGACTGGCGCTCGTCGAGGAACTTCCCACCCGAACCTCCGGCAAGGTCGACCGCAACGCGCTGCCGTGGCCGCTCCCCGGGGCGGGCGCCGACGACGACGATGACGCCGACGACTTCACCGCCACCGAACAATGGCTCGCCGACCGCTGGACCGACGTCCTCGGCGCTCGCATCACCAGCGTCGACGCCGACTTCTTCACCGAGGGCGGCGGATCGCTGTCGGCGGCGCAGCTGGTGACCGCGCTGCGGGAACGGTATCCGCAGGTCACCGTCGCCGATCTCTACGATCACCCGCGGCTGGGGTCGCTGGCGCGGATGCTCGACGCGATCGCGCCGGCCACGGTCGTCGTCGAACGCGAGGTCACCCCGACCCCGCGTCGCACCGGTATCGCCCAGATCCTGCTGTCGGTGCCGCTGACCACCCTGACCGGGCTGCAGTGGGCGACGTGGCTGGGCGTGACCAACAACGTCGCGAGCACCGCGGCCCGCGCGCTCGATGTCTCGGTGCCGTGGCTGATCGAGGTGAACTGGTGGGTGGTGATCGTCGCCTTCGCGATCTTCATCACTCCGCCGGGCCGGATGCTGATTGCCGCGGCCGGAGCGCGGGCACTGCTGGCCGGCGTCACCCCCGGCGACTACCCGCGGGGCGGGTCGGTCCACGTCCGCCTGTGGGTGGCCGAGCGGCTGCTGGAGGCCGCGGGTGCGGCGAACATGTCCGGTGCACCGTGGATGATCTACCTGGCGCGAGCGCTGGGCTCGAGCATCGGCCGCGGCGTCGACCTGCACACCATCCCCCCGGTGACCGGGATGCTCACCGTCGGCGAGGGCGCGTCGATCGAACCCGAGGTCGACCTGTCGGGATGGTGGATCGACGGCGACGTCGTGCGCATCGGTGAGATCGTGATCAAGCGCGGCGCCTCGATCGGCGCCCGCTCGACGCTGGCACCGGGCGCGGTGATCGGCCGCGACGCCGAGATCGGGCCGGGCTCGGCGGTGTTCGGCCGGGTGAAGAAGGGCCAGCACTGGGCCGGTTCGCCTGCGGTCAAGGTGGGCAAGGCCGACCATCCGTGGCCGGCACATCGCCCGCCGCGACGATCGGGCTGGGTCCCGGTGTACGGGGTGTCGTCGTTGCTGCTGGCCGCGATCCCGCTGATCTCGCTGGCCGCGGGCCTGGTGGTGATCGGCACGTGGGCACTGCACGCCGATCGGCTGCGCGACGTCGCCGTCCGCGCGTTGATCCTGACCCCGGCGGCAACGCTGGTGAGCCTGGGCGTGTTCGCCGTGATCACCGCGGTGCTCGTACGACTTCTCGGCCTGGGGATGACCAAGGGGTATCACCCGGTGCGGTCGCGGGTCGGCTGGCAGGTGTGGATGACCGAACGGCTGCTCGATTCGGCACGGACGTACCTGTTCCCGCTGTACGCAAGCCTGTTGACGCCGTGGTGGTTCCGCATCCTGGGCGTCAAGGTCGGCAAGGGCACCGAGATCTCGACCGCACTGGTGTTGCCGAAGTTCACCACCATCGACGACGGTTCCTTCCTCGCCGACGACACCATGGTCGCCTCCTACGAACTCGGCGGCGGCTGGCTGCACATCGACGACGCGAAGATCGGCAAACGCTCCTTCCTCGGCAATTCCGGGATGGCCGGGCCGGGCCGCAAGGTACCCAAGAACGGCCTGGTCGCCGTGCTGTCGGCGGCTCCCGACCGGGCGAAGTCCGGCTCGAGCTGGTTGGGCAGTCCGCCGGTTCGGTTGCGCCGCACCGCCGCCCATACCGACACCTCACGCACCTTCGATCCGCCGATGCGCCTGAAGGTGGCCCGGTCGGTCATCGAGACCCTGCGTCTGATCCCGGTGATGGTGTCGTTCGTGCTCGGGCTGTTCATGCTGATCGGTCTGCAGTACATCGCTTTTCACGCGAACTACGTGATCGCCGGGTTGGTCAGCGGACTGATCCTGCTCGTCGCGGGCGCGGCGGCCTGCTGTATCGCCGCAGCCGCCAAATGGCTCGTCGTCGGACGCATCGTGGTCTCCGAGCATCCGCTGTGGAGTTCATTCGTGTGGCGCAACGAGCTCTCGGACGCGTTCGTCGAAACCGTTGCCGCACCGTGGTTCGCCAATGCCGCCACGGGTACGCCGATCCTGAACCTGTGGCTGCGGATGCTCGGCGCCACCATCGGTCGTGGCGTGTGGTGCGAAACCTACTGGCTTCCCGAGGCCGACCTGGTGACGTTGGGTGACGGTGCCACCGTCGAGCGTGGCTGCGTGGTGCAGACCCACCTGTTCCACGACCGGGTGATGGCCATCGACCGGGTGGTCCTGGAACCGGGTGCGACGATGGGCCCGCACTGCGTCGCCCTGCCCGCCTCGGGGATCGGGACGTCGGCCACGGTGGGTCCGGCGTCGTTGGTGATGCGTGGTGACGTGGTGCCCGCACACACCCGGTGGCAGGGCAATCCGATCGCGCCCTGGTTCGGCTGACGCGGCCTCTGAAGCGGCTACCCGCTTCAGAGCGTGTCGGGGCCGCTCTCGATCTTCTTGGGCAGGGTGCACAGCGTGACGATGCTGATCACGACGAGCATGATGCCGCCGACGAAGACGACGACCGTGACGGCGTACTGGCCGAGGACGATCATCACGATGCCCGCGATCACCGAGATCACGCCGGACAGGATCAGGAACCAGGTCGGGGAATGCTGTGATCCGGAGACCGCGCTGAACAGGTCGTGTACGCCCTGGAACACCCAGCCGATGCCGATGAACAGTGCGAGCAGCCACACCGCGTCACCCGGGCTGAACAGGGCGATGATGCCGACGAGCAGGGTCAGCACCCCGACGACGCCGAGCAGCGCCCGTAACCCGGTCGAAAGAAATGTCGCGGCAAATGCCTGGTAGAGCCGGAAGATCCCGGCGATGATCAGCGAGATGCCGAACAGCACGGCGAGCACGAGAGTGGTCGCGCGGGGCCAGAAGACGGCGACGAGGCCGAGCACGATCCCGACGATGGACGTCACGATCAATGCCGTGCGGACCGCGCCGATGATCTCGTTCGGGAATTGTCTGGTGTTCACACCGAATGTCATTGCCGAAGATTATCCCGAATTCGGTGTGAGGGATGAGAGGTCGGCGCAGGTTGGGCCGAAGGACTCTCGGCGGAATGGCCGGACCGCCCCGCGCATCACCCGCAGCGGGTGAACCGGTAGACAAGATCACGTGAGCGACATCGCCTTCTTCCGGCCCGACACCGATGGGCGGGTCCTGCCCCTGCCCTACTCCCGCAGCCTGTGGGCGCCGGGCACCCTGACCGGGCCGGCGGTCTGTGCGCTCGCCGCGCACGCAGCCGAGGAAGAGATCGCCGAGCCGGGGTTCCGGGCCGCGCGCTTCACCATCGACCTGTTCAAGACCGCACGCGAGGTCCCGACGGCCACCCGAGCCCGGATTCTGCGCTCCGGCGGTCGGATTCGGGTGGCCGAGGTCGACGTCGTGCAGTTCGACGGCGGCGGTGGATCACAAGACGGTGCAGCGGAGGTGATCGTGGCGCGGGCGACCGCGGTGTTCCTGCGCGAGTCGCAGAATCCGCCGGGGCAGCGCTGGCATCGTGACGCCGAGGCCCTCACCTTCTCGCCACCGGCGGTTGCGATCGACGACCTGATGCCCCGGTTCGCCTCCGATGTTGCCCGGGAGTGGGACTCCGTCATGGGCAACCATCAGCACGGATACCGCAAACGGGTGTGGACGCGGGCCATACCCACCCTCGTCGGCAGGGAGTTGACGCCGCTCGTCCGCGCCGCGACCAGCGCCGAATCGACCAGCCTGATCTGCAACTGGGGAACCACGGGGATCGGCTTCATCAATTGCGATCTGACCGTGGCCCTGTCGCGGTTGCCGCGTGGTGATCGCATCGGCGTCGAGGCCGACTCGCACACCGAGCACGACGGGATCTCGGCGTCGACGGCCGGGCTCTACGACGTCGACGGGATGTGGGGTATCGGGATGGTGACGGCGGTGAACAATGCGGCGGCCGAAATCGACTTCACCAGCATTGATGTGCGCGGGCGCTATCGCGAAGCGTGATCGCTCGGCACACGCGTGATCCGCTCGCCTTTGCTAGGGTCCACCGCATGACCCGGCCCCGTCTGCGCCCGAGATCCGTTCCCCTGGGCCCGAGAACGGCGGTGGCCATCGCGGTCACGACGATCGGCCTGATGGTGGCGGGCGTGGGCGGCGCACCGGCCGGCGCCACCACATATGCCGCAGGCATGAGCAGTACTGTCGCCCGGCTCACCGGCCCCGGCGCCATCAACGACACCGTCGGACGCTACGACATCCTCGGCACCGACCTCGGCGTCATGTGGGACAACGGACGCGGCGAGATCCTCACCGCCTTCGGCGATACCCAGTCCTTCGACGGACGGTCCCTGCTCTACGGGTCTTTGTTCCACTGGCGCTCGAATGTGTTGTTGCGCAGCACCGATCACAACCTGGCCAACGGCATGACCTTCACCGGCCACACCGGCCCACCCGGATATGCCGGCCGATTGCTCAAGCCCGACCTCCGCAAGGAGATCACCCTGATCCCGACCGCCGGTGTGGCCGTGGGCAAGACGCAATACCTGAACTTCATGTCGGTCAAACACTGGGTGGCCAACAGTCATTGGGTCACCAATTTCTCCGGCCTCGCCCGCTCCGACGACAACGGACGCACCTGGCGGCGTGTGGGACCGCAACGCCCCAACTCGGGCGGCAACGTCAAGTTCCAGATGGCCGCCTACCTCAAGGTCGGCGACACCGTGTATCAGTACGGAACACCCGACAGCCGTTGGGGCGCAGTCTATCTGGCGCGTGTCCCGGCGTCGCAGATGGAGAACATCAACGCCTACGAGTACTTCTCGAACGGCCGGTGGGTGCCGCGCGTCCCGGGTGCGGCGACACCGATCATGGCGCCGAAGAACGGCGAGATGTCGGTGGCGCGGGATTCGTATCTGGGCAAATACATTTCGCTGGTACAGACCGAGCCGGGCGTCAAACTGCGGACCGCGGATCGGCCCGAGGGACCGTGGTCGGCCGGCGAACTCGTCGTCTCCCGCGACGACCCGTACTCGGGGTACGCGCCGTTCATCCATCCGTGGTCGACGTCGGGCTCGACGCTGTATTTCACCTACTCCGTGTCGTTCGGCTATCAGGTCTATCTGATGCGGTTGCCGTTGCGTCGCGGGTGATCGCGGGTGAAATACAGCGTCGAGCGGGGACCTACCGGCCGAGCATGGCGTTCATCCGATCGATCTCGGCCTGCTGGGTGTTCTTGATCTGCGTTGCCAGCGACCGTGATTCGGGGTCGATCCCACCGGCAAGTTCCGCATCGGCCATGGCGATCGCCCCTTGGTGATGGGCGATCATGCCCTGCAACCACAACGTGTCGAATTGCGCGCCACGGGCGTCCTCGAGTGACTCCATCTGCGCGTCGGACATCATCCCGCCCATGTCACCGCTCATCGAGTGACCGCCGTGGCCGCCCTCGTCGTCGACCGCGACGCCCCACGACTTCAGCCGTGCGGTCATCTGATCGATCTCGGGCTGCTGGGCGTTCCTGATCTGCGTTGCCAGCGCACGCAATTGGGGATTGTCGGTACGGCTGGGCACCAGGTCGGCCATCTCGACCGCCTGCTCGTGGTGCGGGATCATCATCTGGTTGAACATGACATCGGCCTGGTTGTGCGCCGCGTTCTGGGTCGACGAGGTTGCCGTCGTGCCGTGCCCCGAGGACTCGTGCCCGGCGGGCGACGAGGACTCCGACGACGAACAGCCCGCCACGATCAATGTGGCCGCGGCGAGTGCCGTTGCCGCCGAGGCGGCCCTGCGGGTGGTGCGAAGAGACATCTGAAAGCTCCTGTGTGAGAGTCGATATGGCTGTGATGACTGGTCCGGGACCGGTCCATCAGCAGCGGATCACCGACAGGCTCAGATGTGTGGGCTGCGCCCAGGGCGGTGGTCGCCCGAGGTGCCCGAGGAGTGCGGGGGCGATGCCCACCAGGGCGGGCAGCGCCGCGAATCCCCAGACGAGCACCAACAGAATGATCGGCGGCAGTGGCGCGTCGTCGGCGCGCACGAAGACGCAGTGATGACCCAGGACGCAGTCGCCTGCGTCGCTCATGTGAGAGACTTCCGGGTCCGCGGCGTCGGTCATCGTCGCGGCGCTGTGGTGTTCAGTGCCGTAGTGTTCGGCGCTGTGGTGCGTTGCAGCATGTGCCTCGCGCGGGGTGCCGGCGACGAGGGAGTGCATGAGCAGCACCGCGATGGCGAGCAGCCCGATGACGCAGACCCGAAGCAACCACTGCCGGTGGTCGATTCGTGGTGCGCGCATCGCCGACCAGCCTAACCGGCGGGGCGGCTCAGCCGACGGGCGACGCCTCGGCGTCTACCTGCGCCCTGCGTCTGTTGCGTGGCGCGATGAGCTTGCGGTCGACGAGTTGGTAGACGGCGACGACGAGGGCCGCCAACGCCCAGCCGAGCAAGATGTCGAACACGTAGTGCTCGGCGGTGTAGACGAGGGTGAACGCCATCGCGAACGCGTAACCCAGGAACAGTGTTCGGCCGAGCGCTTTGACGCGCGGCCACATGAACAGGGCGAGCAGCATCGTCAGCGCGGCGTGCAGCGAGGGGATGGCGGCGACCAGGTTGGATTTCCCCTGACCGATCTCGATGAGGTTGGACGCGACGTGGATGTTGAGGAACTCCCACCCGCGCGCGGAGATCCGTTCGACGTACGGTGCCGCGCCGGCGTGACTCGGGTCGAACGGGCCGAGGATCCCGCCGGGCTGGGTGGCCTGCGGGGTGGTCATGCAGATCGCCTCGCGCGGTCCGTCGGCGACCTCTGCGGAGGTGCACCGGGCGGCCGCCCATGGTGGTGCGGCGGGAACGAACGTGTATCCGATGAGCCCGAGGAATGTGGTGGCGATGAAGCATGCGGCGAAGCGTCGCCACGTCGCCCGGTCGCGCAGCCACAGGATGGCCGCGAGCGCGTAGGGGACGACGAAGTACGACATGTAGACGACGCTGGTGATGACCTCCCACCACGGCGCCGACGGCGACTTCAGGTGCTCCTGCAGCCACACCGTGGGAACCACCCCGAAGATGTCCTTGTCGACGTCGGGGGCGAGGTGCCAGGCCACCGGGACCTGGATGAACTCGGCGACATTGCGGGTCCAGTCGTAGAGCAGCAGGATCAGCGCGAACGGCGCCCAGTCGATGACGACCGTGATGACGCGGCGGCGCCCGATACTGGCCGCGATCAGCCCGAGGCACAGCAAGATGATCAGACGGGTGCGGTCGAAGGCGAGCCCGTGCTCGATGATCTCCCACACCATGAACAGCGCCCACGCGACGATCGCGACGCGACGGACCATCGTCAGGTCGCGGCGCTTCTCGGGTTCGGACTCCATCTCGGCGGCTGCGGCGATGTCGGCGAGGATCGGTCCGAGTTCCGGCGGGTCGTCCGCGCCGGATGTCGCGTCGGTCCCCGCGTCGTCGGTCCCCGCCTCCTCGACGCCGGGATCGTCGACGCCGGGATTGTCGCCCTGTTCCGCTACGGATTCGCGTACGACCTGCTCAGGGGCCTGCCGTCGGCGGCGGTCGTCCGGCGAGGGCACATCGATTGCCTCGTCAACACTCACGCGAAACCGCCTCTTCATCACCGCACTACCGACACGTAACCCGCAGTCAGCCTAATGAACATTCCTGAATGTGGCCGGTCGCCTCGCCCCTTCGCACGTCAGGAGTGCCGAAGATGCCGACGGGCCGACGCTGGTCGACCTTGCGACCTAGACTTCGAGTGGGACGCATCACACGCGCCTGCGATTGTGAGACACGTGCCCGATCAGCAAGGCCGGCATCCGGTCAGGAGGTTGTAGATGCCCAACAGGTTCCTGCGCTACGGCGATCAGCGCTACATCATCACCAAGGAAGCCGAAGCGCGGCTCGACCGTGCGCTCGAGTCCGTGTACTCGCACGGCGGCGGTCATCAGTGGTTGAACCTGTACCCCGACACCGAGGCACCGTGCCGACTGCTGATCGCGTCCGGCGTACCGATCACCGTCGAGACCGAACCCAACGACTGAGCAGCTCCGATCCGCGGGGTGCGGGCTGCAGGGCTCGGGTCGGGGTGCGCGCCCTAAGCTGGCAACCATGCGCATCGGAGCTCACTTGCGGGAGGACGACGACCCGCTGACCACCGCAACGGACCTCGGCGTCGACGTCTTCCAGATGTTCGTCACCGATCCTCAGAAGTGGAAGAAGCCGGTCCCCCGCCCGGACGCGCAAGCCTTCCGCGAATCCCCGATCGACGTCGTCGTCCACTCGAGCTATCAAATCAATGTGGCCAGTCTGAACAACCGGCTCCGCATGCCCTCCCGCAAGGCCGTCGAGGAGCAGGCCGCCGCGGCCGCCGACCTCGGCGCATTCGGTCTCGTCGTCCACGGCGGCCACCTGCGCGACGGGGAGGATTCAGCAGAAGGGTTTGCCAACTGGCGCAAGCTGTTCGACCGTCAGGTCGACAAGGGCGGCTTCGGGGTCCCGATCCTCATCGAGAACACCGCGGGCGGCGACCATGCGATGGCCCGAACCCTCGAGGCCATCGATCGGCTCTGGGAGGCGGTCGGCGACTTCGAGCAGGCCGGCTTCTGCCTCGACACCTGTCACGCGTGGGCCGGCGGCGAGGATCTCGTCGGACTCGTCGAGCGGGTCCGGGAGATCACCGGGCGCATCGATCTGGTGCATCTCAACAACTCCCGCGACGAATTCGACTCCGGCCGCGACCGTCACGCGAACCTGGCGTCGGGGCACATCGACCCCGAGGTTCTCGTCGCCGTCGCGGCGGCGGCCGACGCGCCCATCATCCTGGAGACGCCGGCCGAAGGAATCCCCGACGATCTCGACTACCTGCGGTCGGCCCTGTAGCGCCCCGGCGATCGAGGCGCCCTGTTTCTGATGGTCGAGGACCTTCCCCCGATGGTCGAGGCGCCTTTTCCTGGTGGTCGAGGACTTTCCCCCCGATGGTCGAGGTGCGAGGCGCGTGCGCCGAGCCTCGAGACCCGGTGAGCCGCAGCTGGTTCCACCCCACAGCGAAACCCCGTCACCGCGGATAGGTGACGATCACCTGCCCCGTCCGCCGGCTCCGCCACTGCACCCTCCGATCCAGAATGAGCATCGGCACCCATTCGGCGAGATGCTTGCGTTGGTGATCGGCCCGGCACAGCGGGATGAGGTCACCGAGCACCGTCCACCCGCCGACCTCGGGGTCGGTGTGGTTGAACGGTCGCCAATGATCGAGGTCGCACTGGTGCGACGGCATCCCGCAGTACGGAAACCGGCACCAGGCGTCGTTGGCGAGCACCTCAGCGCGCAAGGCGGCGCTGGGTGCATAGGTCAATGCCCCAGGGGGTGGCACGGTAAAACCGCCGTGTCCGGTCGGATCTGCCGGTGGGGCTTGGGGTCGGTCGGAGATCTGCGGGATGAGTGGTCCCGCAGCGCGGGCGGTTTCGGGGTAGTGGATGGTTTTCGCTATCTCGGCGAGGGTGGTGGCGTAGTCGGGGTCGATGGGCCCGTACCCCTGCAACCGGGGCACCAGCACACCGTCAGGGTCCTTCAACACCGTCAACACAGGTGCGCCGGGCACGACCAGGGCACGTCCGAACGCCACCGGAACCTCATCCGGCGTCGGTGGGTTCATCGGGTCGGGGACGTCGGGTTCGGCGACCGGCTCCACCAACTCGACTTCGGGAGCGTCCGCGTCGGCAGGTTCGGGTAGCAAGTCGTCCCACGCTGCCGCATCGGCAGCGTCAGCGGGTGTCTCCGCCGACCCGTTGCTGTCGGTGCCGCCACCTCGTTTCGGGCAATCATCTTGTCCACATTCGCAGTCGAGCCGGGCGCCGGGGACGCCGGTGATCTCCCCGAGGGCGATCACCCGCAGCGATCCCACGCGGCGCGGGTCTTTGCGGCAGGTGCGTTTGTCGATGAGGGCGTTGATCTGCGTCGTGAGGAACACCCCGTAATGGGCGGGAACGACCGCATCCAAGGTGGAGTGTCCAGCGACATCGGGGGTGATGGTGACGTTTCCCACCAGATCGGTGATGGTGTCACGGTCCTCGATCACACTGTCGGGGTTCATCGAAATCAACGCAGCGTCGAGTTGTTGCGACAGCACTGGGTCGGTGGTGGCGCGGGATCCGTAGTCCAGGACGATCTCTTCGAACGTCATCTCCTCGTTGTCACCGGACTCGTCACCGGTATCGACGCTGTCGGTGTCGGTGTCCTCGCCACGCTGCGCGGCGCGCGCCATGATCGAGACCCGATTCGTCGACAGTTCCCCATTCAGGTAGACGGCGCGGATCAGGGGGAACTTCTCCAACAGATCCGCCAACGCTATCCAGTTGCCGGCTTTGCTGCGGGAGACCTTGAACTGCAACGACACTTCGGCCCGGCCGAGTCTCTCGGCATGTTCGATCACCGACCCCCACACACCGGTCTCAGGCCGCCCGGCCAGATGCTCACGAAACACCCGCTCCGCCAACGCGGCAGCGGCCAGGACTGTCCGGGCCTCGTATTTGCGGGACTGGCGGAGCAGGTCCGGGCCGGTTTCGGTGAGCTCGTCGCGTGTCATGGCTGTGATCGCGGCAGCGTCGGCATCCGGGTCGGTGAACGTCAACACACTCGACATCCGAACAACCTCCCCTCCCGTGATCGGTGATTCAACCTATGGGCACAAGTGTACGAAGGGGTACCGACAAAACCGTCCCGGTGATTGCCAGGCCGGGGAAATCTGTGGACAAGTCGTCGAGTGGGTAGTGGATGTGGTTGCGATGCTTGTCATCTCACCGGGTCTCGAGGCTCGCCGCACGCGGCTCGCACCTCGACCACCGGGGAAAGGGGCGAGCGTCGGAAGGTGAAAGCGCTCCGCCGTCGGGGGAAGGCGCAAGCATCGGTCAGGAAACGCGCCGTCGTTCTACTCCGGACCTTTCCATCCGATGGTCGAGGTGCCGAGGAGCGCCAGCGACGAGCCTCGAGACCCCGCTCGCCGACAGGTATCCACACCACCTGCCGAACCGAACCAGCACCGGCGCAGGCGATCTCGAGGCTCGCCGCACGCGGCTCACACCTCGACCACCGGGGAAAGGGGCGAGCGTCGGAAGGTGAAAGCGCTCCGCCGTCGGGGGAAGGCGCAAGCATCGGTCAGGAAACGCGCCGTCGTTCTACTCCGATGGTCGAGGTGCCGAGGAGCGATAGCGACGAGCCTCGAGACCCCGCTCGCCGACAGGTATCCACACCACCCGTCCAACCGAACCAGCACCGGCACAAGCAGTCTCGAGGCTCGCCGCACGCGGCTCGCACCTCGACCACCGGGAAGGAACGGTCGAGCATCGGCGGCGGAAGCGCTCCACCGTCCGGGGGAGGGGTGACAATCGGTCAGGAAACGCGCCGTCGTTCTACTCTGGACCTTTCCATCCGATGGTCGAGGTGCCGAGGAGCGCCAGCGAAGAGCCTCGAGACCCCGCTCGCCGATCAGTATCCACACCACCCGACGAACCGAACCAGCACCGGCACAAGCAGTCTCGAGGCTCACCGCACGCGGCTCGCACCTCGACCACCGGAGGGAAGGAGCGAGCATCGGGTGGTGGAAGGGCCGAACATCCGGTGCAGGAAGCGCTCGACCACCGAACACGTCGAGCGATCAGGTCGAGCGATCAGACCGCGGCGTCGAGCCTCGTGCGCTGCTCGTCGGTGAGGGTCAGTTCGGCGGCGTCGAGGGCGGCGTCGAGTTGGGCCGGCGTGCTGACGCCGACGATCGGCCGGATCACCGGGGAACCACCGAGTAGCCAGGCGAGGACGACCTGACCGGGAGTGGCACCGAGTTCATCTGCGACGCCATGCAATTCGGCCAGGCGTCGGGTTGTGCCCGGGTGGTCGTAGGCTTCGGGGAACGGTCGGTCGGCGCGGTCGAAACTGCCCTGGATCAGCGGACTGTACGCCCACAGTTCGATCTCGGGATGGGTGGTGACGTAGTCGATGGTCTCTTCGGTGACGAATCCGAAGCGGTGATCCTTACCCGGCACGGCGGTGTCCGGACGGGGTCGGACGTACGACGTCGACAACTGCAGTGCGGTGAACGGCGCGGTGCCGGCGACCGACGCGAGGGCGCGCGCCTGCTCCACGCGCCATGTCGGATGGTTCGAGATACCGATCCGGCCGACCACGCCGTCGTCGACGAGCCGGCCGAACGTCGAGACCACTTCGGCCATCGGAGTCTGCCGGTCTTCCAGGTGTGCCCAGTACAGATCGATGTGATCGACCTGAAGTCGCGCGAGACTCGCCTCGATCGACCGCATGACGACGTCGTGACCGAGACCGACAACCTCACCCGGCCGTCCGGGGACGGGCTCCGGCCCGACCTTCGTCGCCAGCGTCACCTGTTCGCGCACTCCGGGGTTGTCGGCGAACCACCGACCGAGCATCTCTTCGCTCTGTCCGCCCGAGCCCGTCCCCGATGCCCAGAACGCGTAGCAATCCGCGGTGTCGAGCGTTGTTCCGCCGCGTTCCAGGAATCGCTCGATCAGCACCCGGGAAGTGGCATCGTCGGTGCGCGTGCCGAAGTACATACATCCGAGGACCAGGGAATCAGTGGGCATGCGGACAGGCTAGCCGCCGGGGTTTTCGATAACGGCCCAGAGATTCGCGATACAGCACATCGCGCTTGCAGAAGTTAGCGGACGTCACAGAGATCCCGGCTTGTCGACCCTGCAAACGAGTTGTATCCTGGGGTTACCGGCGAGTAACTTAGCGGTCGTTCGGTCGTGTTCCTTCAGAACATCCTCCGGGCACTTGCGCGAGTTCACCTGTCGACACATCCAGCGACCACCCGCGAGGGATTCAGCCCGCGTCAGATAGGAATCCAAATGGGCCACTACAAGAGCAACATGCGCGACCTGCAGTTCAACCTCTTCGAGGTCTTCGAGCTGGACAAGGTGCTCGAGTCGGGGGAGTTCGGCGATCTGGATCACGAGACCGCCGTAGACATGCTCCGCGAGGTCCGGACTCTCGCCGAGGGCCCGATCGCGGAATCCTTCGCCGAGGCCGACCGCAATCCGCCGGTCTTCGACCCGGAAACCCACAGCGTCACCATCCCCGAGAGCTTCAAGAAGTCCTACAACGCCCTCGTCGAGGGTGGCTGGGACAAGGTCGGCGTCAACGAGGAACTCGGCGGCATGCCGGCGCCCCGATCGCTGTACTGGGCGATCGGTGAGATGATTCTCGGCGCGAACCCGCCGGTGTTCATGTACGCCGCAGGCTCGGGCTTCGCGAACATCTTCTACGACAACGGAACCGACGAGCAGAAGAAGTGGGCAGCCATCTGCTCCGAGCGCGGCTGGGGCGCCACGATGGTGCTCACCGAGCCCGACGCCGGCTCGGACGTGGGCGCCGGACGCACCAAGGCCGTCCAGCAGGAGGACGGCTCCTGGCACATCGACGGGGTGAAGCGCTTCATCACCTCCGCCGACCAGGACATGACCGAGAACATCTTCCACCTGGTGCTCGCCCGCCCCGAGGGTGCGGGCCCGGGCACCAAGGGGCTGTCGCTGTTCTTCGTCCCGAAGTTCCATTTCGACTTCGAGACCGGCGAACTCGGCGAGCGCAACGGCGCCTTCGTCACCAACGTCGAGCACAAGATGGGCATCAAGGCGTCGGCCACTTGTGAGGTCACCTTCGGCCAGCACGGCGTCCCGGCCAAGGGCTGGCTCGTCGGCGAGGTCCACAAGGGCATCGCGCAGATGTTCCAGGTGATCGAGCACGCGCGAATGATGGTGGGCACCAAGGCGATCTCGACACTGTCGACCGGTTACCTCAATGCTCTCGACTACGCCAAGGAGCGCGTGCAGGGCGCCGACATGGTGCAGATGACCGACAAGGCCGCGCCGCGGGTCACCATCACCCATCACCCCGACGTTCGTCGTTCGCTGATGACCCAGAAGGCCTACGCGGAGGGGCTGCGCGCGATCTACCTCTACACCGCCTCGCACCAGGATTCCGTTGCCGCACAGATCGTCTCCGGCGCCGATCCCGAGATGGCACACCGCGTCAACGACCTGCTGCTGCCGATCGTCAAGGGTGTCGGCTCCGAGCGTGCCTACGCCAACCTCGGTCATGAGTCGCTGCAGACCTTCGGTGGTTCGGGCTTCCTGCAGGATTACCCGATCGAGCAGTACATCCGCGACTCGAAGATCGACTCCCTCTACGAGGGCACGACGGCCATCCAGGCGCAGGACTTCTTCTTCCGCAAGATCATTCGCGACAAGGGTCAGGCCCTCGCGCATGTTGCCGGGCAGATCCAGTCGTTCATCGACACCGAGGCCGGCAACGGCCGTCTCAAGGCCGAGCGCGCGCTGCTCAAGACCGCCCTCGAGGACGTGCAGGCGATGGCCGCATCCCTAACCGGCGACCTGATGGGCGCGCAGGAGAACCCGAAGGACCTCTACAAGGTGGGTCTGGGCTCGGTGCGCTTCCTGATGTCGGTCGGCGATCTGCTCATCGGCTGGCTGCTCCTGCGCCAGTCCGAGATCGCGCTGGCCAAGCTCGATGAGGGCGTGACCGGCGACGACAAGTCCTTCTACGAGGGCAAGGTCGCCGTCGCGAGCTTCTTCGCCAAGAACATGCTGCCGCTGCTCACCTCGATCCGTACCACCGTCGAGAACATCGACGGCGAGATCATGGAGCTCGACGAAGCCGCCTTCTGACACAACAGAACACCGCACGAGCCGAGGGGCCGGGATCTCCGTCGAGATCCCGGCCCCTCGGCGTCGGCGCATACTGGACGACGTGAGCGCACGGACCTTCCGGATGCACTCCGTCTGGCAACTGCCCTTCGACCACCACACCGTGCTGGCCGCACTCGCCGACGCCGACTCCTACCCCACCTGGTGGCCGCAGGTCCGCGAGGCCACGAGGGTCGACGACACCTCCGGCGATGCGGTACTGCGGTCACTGCTGCCGATATCGCTTCGGGTGCATGTGCACGAGGACGTCGTCGATCCCGCGGCCGGCGTCCTGCAGGCACGCGTCGACGGCGACCTGACGGGGTGGACCCGGTGGACCATTCACGCGTGTACGTCCGCCGACTGCTGTCGGGCCGAGTTCCGTCAGGTCGTCGACCTCACCTCACCGATGCCGCTCCCCCTCATCCGGGTCGGCCGTCCGGTGTTGTACGCCAACCACCGGTACATGATGTGGTCGGGCAGGCGCGGCCTGATCCGGCATCTGAATTCGGCGAGGCCGTCCGGCGAATTCTCATATTGACACGCTTCGCAGGCACCGATCGGCACCCATGGCCGGGCGCGCATACGTAGCGTGAGATGCGGGGGCGTGAGACCGGGGGACCCGACCACGTGAGGTGACACCAGATGAAGGCACTCGTTTTCCACGGTCCCGGCCAGAAGGCCTGGGAGGACGTCCCCGATCCGAAGCTCAGCGAACCCACCGACGTCATCGTCAAGATGGACACGACGACGATCTGCGGCACCGACCTGCACATCCTCAAGGGCGACGTTCCCGCGGTCACTCCCGGACGCATCCTCGGACACGAGGGAGTCGGCACGATCACCGAGGTCGGCGACGCCGTGACCACGTTGGCCGTCGGCGACCAGGTGATCCTGTCCTGCATTTCCTCGTGCGGGAAATGCTCGTTCTGCAAACAGGGCGTCTACTCGCACTGCCTCGGCAGCGAGGGCACGTCGGGTATCGGCTGGATCTTCGGCCATCTCATCGACGGCACCCAAGCCGAGTACGTGCGGGTGCCCTACGCCGAGAACTCGGTCCACAAGCTGCCGTCGGCGGTCAGCCCCGAGCAGGGCACGTTGCTCTCCGACATCCTGCCCACCGGCCACGAGATCGGGGTCCGCCACGGGGCGGTGAAACCCGGTGATGTGGTCGCGGTGATCGGCACCGGCCCGGTCGGTCTCGCCGCCATCGCCACCGCGGGTCTCTACGGGCCCAGCCGGGTCATCGCCGTCGATATCGACGCCAACCGGGTCGAACAGGCCCGCCGGTTCGGGGCGACCGACGGTGTCGTGTCGACCGCGTCTGGTTGGCGCGAGGATATCCTGGCGATGACCGACGGACTCGGCGTCGACGTCGTGATCGAGGCCGTCGGCATTCCCGACACGTTCCAGATGTGCCTCGACATCGTCCGCCCCGCAGGCCATGTCGCCAATGTCGGTGTACACGGCAAGCCCGTCGAGTTGCCCATCCAGGACCTCTGGATCTCCAACATCGTGATGTCGATGGGCCTGGTGAACACCAATACCCTTGGCACACTTCTGAAGTTGGTGGCACAACGTCGGATCGACCCGGAACCGTTCATCAGCCACCGATTCGGGCTCGGCGAGATCATCGACGCCTACGATGTGTTCTCCCGAGCGGCAGAAACCAAGGCGCTCAAGGTGATCATGAGCGTCTGAGGTCCCCCGAGAACCACCACGGCCGCGCCGGATCCGAGGATCCGACGCGGCCGTGACCGTGAGAGAACTTGTGCCAGAACTACTTCGGTGGCATCCGGATGCCGCCGTCGACGCGGACGACCTCGGCGTTCATGTAGGAGTTGGTGACGAGCTCGACGACCATCGACGCGAGTTCGTCGGGTACACCGAGACGACGCGGGAACAGCACCGACTCGCCGAGCTTGGCCTTGAACGCCTCGGCGGCCTCACCCTCACCGTAGATCGGGGTGTCGATCAGGCCGGGGGCGACGGTGTTGACGCGCACGCCCACGGCCGCGAGGTCACGCGCGACCGGCAGGGTCATGCCGACGACGCCGCCCTTGGACGACGAGTACGACGCCTGGCCGATCTGGCCGTCGAAAGCCGCGACACTCGCCATGTTGACGATCGCGCCCCGCTCGTTCGATTCCAGCGGCTCGTTGCGGCTCATCGCGGTGGCAGCCAGCCGGATGGCGTCGAAGGTGCCGATCAGGTTGATCGCGATGACCTTCTTGTACGCGTCGAGGTTGTGCGCGGATGCGAAGTCACCGTCCTTGCCGATGGTGCGCTGCGCCCAGCCGATACCGGCCGAGTTCACCAGCACCCGCAGCGGGCCGAGCTCGGTCGCCTGGTTGACGGCGTTCTCGAGATCATCGGTCTTGGTCACGTCCACCGCGACGAACTTGCCGTCGACCTCCTTGGCGAGTTCACCGCCCTTTTCTGCGTTGAGGTCGGCGATGATGACCTTCGCCCCCTTGGCCGCCAGCTGGCGAACCACCGCGGCGCCGATGCCCGACGCCCCACCCGTCACGATTGCACTTGCTCCGTTGATATCCACGTCGACAGACTACGACGCCCTGTGACTGGTCTAACAACCCGGGGCCGAGCGATCAGTCGGTAAGTGACCGGGCCGCGAACAACGCGACGAGCTCAGCCCGCCTCGCGGACTCCATCGAGGGGTCCAGCCGCCCGCACCTGCGCAACTCGCACACCCCGTGCAGCGCGCTCCACAGCAGTTCCGCGCGCACCTGAACGCCGACGTCCTCACCGAGGGCATCCCCGCCACCGAGCGCCTCGACGAAGGTCGAGAATGCGCGACGCATGATCTCAGGAGTCTCGTCGTGAGCGAACCGCGCGGCGATCGGCATGGCGAACATCGCCTCGTACGTGGCCGGGTTGCGTTGCGCGAAAGCAAGATACGCATCGATCAGGCCACCGACCCGACCTTCGGAGTCCGTGTCGCCGGACACCGAGTCGCCGGACACCGAGGCAACGAATTCCGCGAATCCGAGCATCGCCACCGCCGTCACGATCTCGTCGCGCCCCCCGGGAAAGTGCTGATAGAGCACCGGCGGCGTGTACTCGATCTCATCGGCCAGCCGGCGGGTGGTCACCGCGGACCATCCGTCACGCTCGGCCAACACCCGCGCCGCCTCGACGACCCTGTCCCGACGTTCGGCACGCTCTCGTGCGCGCCGATCCTGTGCACCCATGGTCGAAAAATTACCATTGATAGATTTTGTTATCGCTGTTAGATTTATTTCCATCGGTAACTACCAGAAAGGTGCGAACGATGACAACGAGCTTCATCCAGTCGGCGATCGCGATCTCGGTGATGACCAACGCGGTCATCTACGGCATCGACGTGTTCTCCGGCCTGATCATGCGGCCGGTGTACACCCGGGTCGACACAGCGACGATGACCGTCATGGCAGGTCTCGGTCATCACTACGGCGACAAGCGACTGCCGATCGTCGGCATCACGGGCTATGCGACGGCCGTCGCCGCGATGATCGCCGCGTTCGTCACCGGCCACTCCGGTACGGCCCTGTGGTGCACGGTTGCGGTGGCCGCATTGACGGTGTGGCTCGCCCTCTATGCCTTCGTCGCCAAACCGATCAACACACGGCAAACTGGTGCGGCGCTCAGTGGTGTCATCCCCTCCGACGCCGAGGAACTGCAGGAGCGATGGGACTCGGTGATGCCGGCGCGCATCGCATTGCAGACCGTCGCGCTCGCCGCACTCGTCATTGCCCTGGCGATCTGAGCGGCAATCATGACCAGCATCCTGTGGTGGATAGGGGCGGCGATCGGTGTGGCGATCGCGCTGGGCATCATCGTGATCGGCGCCGCCTATTTGGCCCGCAGCGCCACCAACGCCGCCGGTTTCGGCCTGCCGACATCACTGTCGCCCCACGACCGTGGATGGTGGCAGGTCAAAGGGATTCGTGACGTGACATCCGGTGTTCTGGTACTCGCATTCCTTGTTGCCGGCACCGATCGCGTGCCCCTGCTCCTCGGCGTGCTGGCGCTGATCCCGCTCGGCGACATGCTGATCGTGCTCGGGCAACACGGCAGCCGATCCCGCGCACTCGGGATCCACGGGGTGACGGCGGTGGTTCTGCTCGGCGCCTGCATTCTCACCGCGGTCGGGCAGGCGCCGTGGTGACCGTGTCGAGGTCGAGGAGAACGCGTACTGCCGCGAGGTCCTGGGCACCGAGGCCCACGGAGACGAACATCGTGATCTCGTCGTCCCCGGCACGGCCGATCGCGTCTCCGCTAATGACCGCCCCCAGGTCGGTGGCAACATCGGCGAGGTCGACGACTCCATGCCGCAGGGCCGCAACGACGGCCCCGGAGGTTGTCCTGGCGGTGGCCACATCGTCGACGATCACCCGCGACCGGCGGAGCGCCTCGGCGTCGATCTCCCGATGATCCGGCCGGGGTGGCGCACCGACGACATTCAGATGCGTTCCGGCGCGCAGCCATTCGCCGCGCAGGATCGGCGTCGGTGACGGCGTAAGTGTGCAGACGATGTCGGCACGAGAACAGACCTCACGGGGATCGTCGACCACCTGAACGTCACAATCGAAGTGGCTGATCGCACTGACGAACTCCTGCGTACGCCGAGCGGATCGGGACCAGACGACGACGGTGTCGAGGCTGTCGATGCGCGCGATCAGGAACCGCACGTGCTCGAGGGCCAGCCGGCCCGCACCGATCACCCCGAGAACACGGGCACCCGCGGCCGCGAGATGACTCGATGCCACCGCGCTCGCCGCCGCGGTCCGGGCGGCCGTCAACCGACCACCCGCCAGGATCGCCCGCACCCGACCCGAGTCGATGTCGGTGACCAGGATCGTCGAGAGTTGGCGTGGTGCACCGCGGTTGGCCCGATCCGGTGAGTCGGTCATGATCTTCGCGACGCACACACCGTCGATCGCCGACACCGCGATCATCGGATGCACCGCCGCCTGCGTTCCCGGCACCACGATGTCGGCGGCCACCGGGTTGACGACGACGCCACGATGCAGATCGATGTGCACCTGCTCCACCGCAGCCATCAGACGCAGTGGGTCGAGGAGGCGGTCGATCGTCTCGTCGTCGACGGCCACCCCCTCGACACACTGACCGGTCATCGCACCGGGTGGGCGGCCGAAACCACCAGTGCCGACTCGTCGACCAGATCACCATAGGCCATAGGGGTGCGGATCATCTTCTCGTCGAACAGGATTCGGAGCCAGCGATCGGTGGCACCCGGGTCGATACGCGGGGTGTCCCAGGTCCTCGACGCCTGCAGCCGGGTGCAGGACTGCGCCAGGTGGGCCGGGTCGGCGGTGGGCCAGTGCTCGGCCATCAGCGGCGCCAGATCCTCGATCTGCGCAGTCGCCAACAGATCCATCGCCTCGCCGATCGCGTCGACGAAGCCGGCGAGAGCCGGCACGAGCTCGTCGAAACGATCACGACGACAATAGAAGACACTGTTGGGCCCGAGTCCCCCGGAGACCGTGTAGTCGATCGCGATGCTGCCGTCGCGCCGGCGTTGTGCCGCCAGCGCGTTGGACAGATCGAGCACGATCGCGTCCCCGAGTCCGCCGCGGAACAGGTCCAGGTACATCGGCGTCGAGAGGTCCCGCAGGAAGGTGACCGATCGCGGATCGGCTCCGGCCTCTCGCATCAGTCCGGCGGTGAACGCATACGGGGCGCTGCCGCCGATGCCGGGCGCGAGGATCGTCGTCCCCTCCATGCTGTTCCACGAGAACTCCTGGGCCTGCTCGGCGTCACGAACCACCAGCGCCTTGGGGAATTGGTGGTTCAGCTGGGCAAAAGTGGTGAATTCGGTTGTGGTGCCGTGGTACATCGCCGGCACCCAGAGGCCGCCCAGCGCGACCTCCGCGGAGTTGTCTGCGAGATCATCGAGGACCCCGGTCCACGGGTCGCGTGCGATGAACTCGACATCAAGGCCACGTCGGGCGAAGAGACCGTCGGAGTCGGCGAGGTAGGCGGGCAGATAGTTCAGAGCGTGGGAGGTCGCACTGATGGTCAGGCGTTGCATTGCAGAACCTTTCGGTAATGGATGGATCGTCAACGTGCGGAAAGGGTTTGATCTAGGACTCGGCGTGGATCTCTTCCAGGGACCGCCCGAAGGTCTCGGGGCCGAATCGGGCGGCGACAACCAGGAGTGCGTACATCGCGGCGATCATCAGGAAGACGCCGGCAACGCCGGCGAGGCCGAAGAAGTACAGCGCGGCGAACGGCATGACCGCACCCGCCACATTGCCGATGCCGTTGACCACCGAGGCGCCCATCGCCCGCACCGAGGTCGGGAAGAGCTCCGGCGCCCACACCGAGAGCATGGTGTTGAGCAGCATCGTGAAGAACTGGAACACCGCGCCGAGGATGAGGATGGTGGCCACCGAATCGGCGAAGGCGGCGAAACAAATCGCCGAGGCGCAGCCGAGCGTGGCCGCCGACATGACGGTGATCCTCCGCGGTACCCGCCCCGCGAGAACTGCTGCGGCGCAGGCACCGACAAGACTGCCGATGTTCATGATCATGGTGAACACGAGCGAGTCGGTCAGCGAGTATCCGCGTGACACCAACAGGATCGGCATCAGGAACAGCAGCGTGACCTGCGCTCCGAAAGACATCCACGACGCCGTCCCGATGGCCGCGGTACGGCGGAGGTTGCTGCCGCGAAAGACCTCCACGATCGACACCCGTTGCGCCACCACCGGGATGTCGGTGGTGGCCACGAACGAGGTCGGCGAGCCCTTGCGACGAAGATCCGAAAGCCGTTTCCCACCAAGACGGTTCAGGCTCTCGTTGGCTTCGTCGACGCGTCCCTTGTCCACCAGGAAGCGTGGCGACTCCGGAAGGTAGCGACGGAACGCGACGACCAGCAATGCGGGCACCGCGAGAATGACGTAGGTCCAGCGCCAGGAGTGCGCGTCGCCACCGAGGAGTCCGCCGAGCGGTCCGAGGACCAGCGCGAAGAAGCCGAAGGAGGCGATGTTGCCGATTCCCCCGGAAGAGATGTTCAGACTCGCCAGCACCGACCCGCGATAGCGGGTGGCCACGACCTCCGCGAGCAACGCGAGACCGACGGTGAACTCACCACCCAATCCGACACCGACGATGAACCGGCTGCAGAGCAGCATCTCGTAGTTGACGGCCACCGCGCTGATCAGTCCCCCGAGCGTGTAGATCAGCAGGTTGAAACTGAGTGCGAACCGCCGGCCCCACCGATCGGCGGCGTAACCGCCGATCAGTCGTCCGACGAGCCCTCCGATCACGGTCGCTGTGTTGATCGCGGTGAGTTGGGCGTTGCCGATCCCCAGCGCGTCCTTGATCAGGGGGCCCATGGAACCGGTGGAGTTCTGTTCGAGACTGTCGAAGAACAGCCCAGCCATCAGCAGAACGATCACCCAGCCCTGGGCGCGGGAGAATCCGATACGGTCCAGGGCTGCGGCGAGCGATCCCGTCGCCACGGCATCGCGACCGTTCTGCGGGGAATCGCCTGCGGACGGGGTGGGCTCGGGTGTGGAGGAGACGTCTTTCGGCGCGGCCGAAGGTGAGGTGGTGGACATGAGCGTGTGCTCCAGGTGAGAGGTGGAAGTGGATTGCCGCAGCACCGCGACCCCTAAAGTTGTATACAAACAGTGTTGCATACCGGTGAACTACCGCGTCAATTGCGTTACTTAGTGAATCCTCTACCCATGTTCGTATACGAAACTCTCACTCTTGATCTACGAACCGTTCCTCGTCCTTCCGGAGGTGTTCCTCCATCAAGAATCCGGCCTGAACCACTGCACCACTGACGATCGCGTGTGCAATGGCCATGTGATCGAGAGTCGCTCCGTGTCGATCGTCGCCGAGTGCCCACGCCACACGGCGATTGACATCGGCAAGCATCGTTGCGAGCTGCGAGTTGCCGGCACCGGTCACGACCAGTTCGTGAAAGGAGGGTCCGTCACCGGCGCGTACGGGTCGTTCCGAGCGCGCGACCGCGGCCAGTTCGTCGACGCTCACGCCGCCGCGCCGCTCGGCGGCCAACTGTGCCGCGAGCACCTCGAGCCCCCGGCGCACCTGGAGCAGCCCGAGACCGTCGGTACGGGGCGCCTGGGCGACCGTGGCTCCGCGATACCGCACCGTGAGTACAAAGCCCTCGGACTCCAGCTGCGCCAGCGCTTCTCGAACCGGCACCCGCGAGACACCGAAACGTTTGGCGATTGATTCTTCGATCAGGCGCTGCCCCGCAGGGAGGTCGCCGCCGAGGATTTCCTCGCGCAGCGTCTCGGCGATCAGGTCTTTGGGGGAACGATCGTCGGTTCTCTGGGCCACATCCACGCACTGCAGTTTAGGGCGAGGACATGTGGAGCGCCGTCGGCGAACTGCAGAGCGCTGTCGGCGGTGAGAAGAGCGCTGTCGGCGTCAGATGCACCGCACGGTCGGCTCGGGCGCGTAGCGCACGGTCCGCGTGTGCCGGCTGATCAGTGCGCCGCTGCGGGCATCGGTGATGACCCGGGTGTCGCTGGTGGTGAATCCGCGGCTGCCGCGACTCGCGATGCAGTCGGGCCCGCGCGGCACCCGCCGCACCTCCGGCGCGGTGTAGGCGTAGCGCTCACCGGTGATCGACTGGACCTCGACACTTCTCGTGCCCCACAGCCGAACCGTCACCGACGACGGACTCCACGTGGTCTCGATCAGGACGCCGTGGCGCGAGGTGTTGCCGATGACGAGGTCGATGGCGCCCTCGAACACCGTCGCCTCCCGCGCTTCGGGGTACCGCGAGATGTAGTAGGCGTGTTCGGTGTGGTCGACGTCGGCGAGTCCGGCGAAGTAGGCGGCGTTGTAGAGCGTGGTGGCGAACTGGGAGATACCGCCGCCCACCGCGTTCGACGCGCGGCCGTGATCGATGATCGTCGAGCTGACGTAGCCCTGCGCGGTGCCCCGCGGCCCGGTGTGGGTGTTGAGGGAGAAGTTCTTGCCCGGCAGGATCAGCGCGCCGTCGACCTCGGCCGCCACCAGCCGGATGTTCTCGCCGGACGCCGACGAGAAACCGCCGGTGGTGTACTCACCGATCACCTCGGTGACCCCGAGCGAACGGGCCTTCTCGGTGGACAGCGCGGGCGGCACCGTCCGGTAGACGGCTGCGGCGGTGCGTCGCCCGGCGCCGACGACGGCGCGTTCGAGTGCGGCGAAGGTCTTGTCCCAGTCGACGTGTGCACCGTCGCGGGCCGGCACGACGCGCGGGCGGCCCGTCGCCAGCGAGAATCTCGCATCGGCGGGCCGGGTCTCGGAGTCGCGGAGCGCGGCCAGCGCCGCACGACCGCGTTCGCGGTCGACGTGCGCGACGAGCCCGCCCCGCCCGTCCGGAACGAAGGTGAGGATGGCGCCGATCTGCCTGGGTGACAGACTCACCCGAACGCCTCCGCGACCGGTGATCTCGACGTCGTCGGACACCGCACGCGCCGCCGGACCCGCGACGGTCGCCCGCACCACCTCGGCACTCACGGTCGGCGCGAACGGTTCCATCGGCAGCTCCACGACATCACCGTCGAGCCACTCGCGGGCCAGCACCGCGCGCGCCGCGTCACGGTCGACGCGCCGACCGGCGGCGGGCAGATCGGCGACCGGGCGGGCCCCGTCGTAGTGCACCCCACCGTCCACCGCCGACCGTTCCAGATCGCGATGGAGACCGGCGATCGCCTCGTCGAAGCGCGCGGCGTCGACACGGACCACCGGCGCGACGTCGTGTGTGCGGCCGAAGAGGGCCAGGAATCGGGTGAGCGGACTGCGCGGCTGACGTTGCAGCGCCGTCGCGGTGGCATCGGCGTCGAATGCCACGCCCAACGCTGCGGCGTCGACGGTGGCCGAGCCCGACTCGGTGCGCAACCGCACGGGCTCACCGGCCTGCTGTGTCACCTCGTCGAGCCGGTGGTCCAGGCGAACCGGGGACAGGTTGCCGACGTCGCGGCCTGCGGTGACCGCTCCGCGGGCGGTGTGCCCCGAGGTGACCAGGAGATCCATGGACAACGTCAGAAGTATGACGGAGATCACACCCGTGGTGATTCGTGCGCCCACCCGCCATCGACGTCGCCGCGCTGAACTCACGCTGTCACTCATACCGAACAAATCCGGCCAATGCGACTCCGATGGCTTCTCCCCATAACGCAATCGAGGGCCTGACCGGCGATTACACGCTGATCAGGCCCTCTGTGAGAGGCGCTCCGGTTGAGCTGTCGGGTCGGGGGTCTGACAGCTCAACCGAAGCTACCCCGTATATCTACGGGACTTTCGCCTTCGTTACAACACGGGGTGTCCATTGATCGGACGAATCGTGCGGCGAAGAATCTCACTCAGCCTTCGATGATCGCGGTGACGCCCTGGCCGCCCGCGGCGCAGATCGAGATCAGCGCGCGACCGCCGCCGTTCTCCTTGATCTGCTTGGCCGCCTGGGCCACGATGCGTCCGCCGGTCGCGGCGAAGGGGTGTCCCGCAGCCAGCGACGAGCCGTTGACGTTGAGCTTGCTGCGGTCGATCGCGCCGAGCGCCTTGTCCAGGCCCAGCCGCTCCTTGCAGTACTCCTCGGACTCCCACGCCTGCAGCGTCGCGAGCACCACCGAGGCGAAGGCCTCGTGGATCTCGTAGAAGTCGAAGTCCTGCAAGGTGAGGCCGTTGCGCTCGAGCAGTCGCGGGACGGCGTAGGTCGGGGCCATCAGCAGGCCGTCGGGGCCGTTGACGTAGTCGACCGCCGCGGACTCGGAGTCGACAAAGTACGCCAGCACCGGAATGCCCTTCTCCTGCGCCCACTCATCGCTGGCGAGCAGCACGGTCGACGCACCGTCGGTCAGCGGCGTCGAATTGCCCGCGGTCATCGTGGCGTCGCCCAGCGACACCCCGAAGACCGGCTTGAGCTTGGCGAGCTTCTCGGCACTCGAGTCGCCGCGCAGGTTCTGATCACGGGTCAGGCCGAGGAACGGGGTGACCAGGTCGTCGAAGAAACCGGCGTCGTAGGCGGCGGCCATCTTCTGGTGGCTGGCCGCGGCGAGAGCGTCCTGGTCGGCGCGCTTGATGCCGAACTCCTTGGCGGTGATCGCCGCGTGCTCGCCCATCGACATCCCGGTGCGGGGCTCGCCGTTGCGCGGGATCTCGATGCCGAGCTTGGGCAGCGCCTTGAGGAGTCCGAGGACCTGATCCTGGGTGCTGCGGGCCCGGTTCACCTCGAGCAGGCCACGACGGAAGCCCTCGGAGACACCGATGGGTGCGTCGGAGGTGGTGTCGACGCCGCCGCCGACCGCGACGTCGTAGCGACCGCGTGCGATGCCGTCGGCGACGGCGGTGATCGCCTGCAGGCCGGTGCCGCACGCCTGCTGGATGTCGAAGGCCGGGGTGTAGGGCGAGAGCGCCGATCCCAGCACGGACTCGCGGATGAGATTGAAATCACGCGACAGCTTCAACACCGCGCCGCCGGCCACCATGCCGAGGCGTTCGCCCTGGAGGCTGTAGCGACTGACGAGGCCGTCGAGGGCCGCGGTGAACATGTCTTGGTTGCTGACCTTGGCATATGCCTTGTCCTGCCGCGCGAACGGAATGCGGTTGCCGCCGAGGATCGCAACCGGGCGCTCGGTGCGGGTCTTGGGTGTGTTGGCCACGAGAGATCTCCCAGGTGTCGATTGGTACCTTTAACGTATTCTTACTCCAGAGTAAGTTAGATGTCGAACGGCGCTCCCCCCAGCAGCGTCCTCGATCACACCGAGCGTGAGAACAATTCAGAGGAGATTCACGTGGCTGCCAACTCCACGACCGCAGGCCTGTACTCGAGTTTCGTGCACTCCGGGCCGGGTGCGTTCATCGCCAAGCAGGCCGGACTGCCCGTCCCGCCGCCCCTGCGGCGCTACAAGGCCTCCGAGCCGCCGCTGCCGGGACCGGTGTTGCTCGGCGGGTCCGGCCGTCTCGTCGAGCCGTTGCGTGAGCTCCTCTCGGGTCCCGACTACACGCTGATCGAGAACGCCACCACCGGCCGCAGCGCCGACAAGTACGGCGGTCTGGTCTTCGACGCCACCGGGATCACCTCCCCCGCCGAGCTCGAGCAGCTCTTCGAGTTCTTCCAGCCGATCATGCGCTCGACCGCGGCGTGTGCACGCTTCGTCGTGCTCGGCACCACCCCCGAACTCGTCACCGATCCCGACGAGCACATCGCCCAGCGGGCCCTCGAGGGATTCACCCGCTCGCTCGGCAAGGAACTCCTCAAGGGTTCGACCGTGCAACTCGTCTACGTCTCCCCCGACGCCAAGACCGGGCTCACCGGTCTGGAGTCGACGCTGCGCTTCGTGCTGTCGGCGAAGTCGGCCTTCGTCGACGCCCAGGTGATCCGGGTCGGCGCCGACGATGCCACCGCTCCCGCGAGCTGGGACAAGCCGCTCGAGGGCAAGGTGGCCGTGGTGACCGGTGCCGCCCGCGGTATCGGTGCGACGATCGCTGAGGTGTTGGCCCGCGACGGCGCCCACGTGATCTGCGCCGACATCCCGGCTGCCGGTGAGGCCCTCGCCGAGACCGCCAACAAGGTCGGCGGCACCTCGCTGCCGCTCGACGTCAGCGCACCCGACGCCGGCGAGAAGCTCGCCGAGCACGCGCTCACCCGCCACGGCGGCATCGACATCATCGTCAACAACGCCGGCATCACCCGCGACAAGTTGCTCGCGAACATGGATGCGGCGCGCTGGAATTCGGTGATCTCGGTCAACCTGATCGCGCCGCAGCAACTGGTCAACGCGCTCGTGCAGAAGAACGCGTTGAAGCCCGGCGGCGCGGTGATCGACGTGTCGTCGATCGCGGGTATCGCGGGTAACCGCGGCCAGACCAACTACGGCGCCTCCAAGGCCGGCGTGATCGGTCTCGTCGACACCTATGCCCCGCTGCTCGCCGAAAAGGGCATCACGATCAACGCCGTCGCCCCCGGTTTCATCGAGACCAAGATGACCGCCGCGATCCCGCTGGCCACCCGCGAGGCCGGCCGCCTGATGAGTTCGCTGCAGCAGGGCGGGCAGACCGTCGACGTCGCCGAAACCGTTGCCTACTTTGCCAATCCGGCCTCCAACGCCATCACCGGCAACGTGGTCCGGGTCTGCGGCCAGGGATTCCTGGGGGCGTGATGAGCAAGACCATCACCCTCTCGTCGCCGCCGAGCACCGCCGACGTCTACTCCAAGGCGGTCACCGCGATGCTCCCGGTGATCGGCAAGCCCGGCCGGATTCGCGCCGACGCGACCATCCCGGACCGGCGCTACCGGCTCGAGAACATCCGTATCGATCCGGATCGGCTGCTGGCCTACACCCGGGCGACCGGACAGCAGTTCGGCCCGACGTTGCCGATCACCTACCCGTTCGTGCTGCAGTTCCCGCTGGCCATGAAGATCATGACCGACGGCGACTTCCCTTTCGGCGCAGTCGGTTCGGTGCATCTGGAGAACACGATCACGCGACTGCGTCCGATCGGGATCGACGAGCCGCTGACCATCGAGAATCACGCCGAGAATCTGCGTGAACACCGCAAGGGCATGCTCGTCGACATGGTCTCGGAGATCAGCGTCGGCACCGAGCTGGTGACCCGGCAGGTGGCGACGTTCCTCAAGCAGCAACGCACCAGCCTCTCCGACGAACCGCGCGGGCCGGCTCCTCGGGATCAGGCGCCACCGCCTCCGGATGCGGTGCTCGCAGTGGATCTGGCGAAGATCCGCGAATACGCGGCGGCCTCGGGGGATCGCAATCCGATCCACATGGGCGATCTCACCGCCAAGGCGTTCGGCTTCCCGAAGGCCATCGCGCACGGGATGTGGAGTGCGGCAGCGGCTGTCGCCAATGTCGAGGCGCAACTGCCCGACGCCGTCACCTACACGGTGCGGTGGGGTAAGCCGATTCTGTTGCCGGCCAAGGTGAACGTCTACACGCATAGATTAGACGGCGCCGGGAGCTTCGATATCTCGATTCTGAACCGGCGCAAGGGGTATCCGCATCTGACGGCGACCACCCGCACCAACTGAGGCACCACGGATACCAGAACTCCCGCCCGGCAGTGCCGGGCGGGAGTTCTGCGTTCGTACCGGTGATTCGTCTCAGGAGGGGGTGTGGATTCCGACGCCCTTCAGGCCGCGCCAGGTGATGCCGACCAGCAGATCGGTGGCGGTCTCGAGGTCGACGTCGCCCTCGCTCATGCGGTCGGCGACGGCCTCACCGGCGCCGACGAGGGCGATCGCGGTGAGCTCGAAATCGATGTCGAGCGCCCCCTCGACCGTGGTGCCGCGACGGATCAGATCCGACACCATGTCGACGATGTGGCGACGGCTGGTGCTGACGGTGTCGGCGAAGGCGGCCGAGCCGACGGCCACGCGGTAGAGCACCCGCCAGGACTCGCGGTTCTCGTCGACGTACCGGAGGAATTCCCGCACCACTGTGCGGGCCTGCTCGCTCTGGCGGAGTTTGGGATCGAAACCGACCGCCATCGCGTCGATGAATCGGCCGCCTTCGCGGGCGATACATGCGCTGAACAGCTCTTCCTTGGACCCGTAGTACAGGTAGAGCATCGGTTTGCTAATCTTCGCCTGGGCTGCGATCGAATCCATGGACGTGTCCCGGAAGCCGTTCTCGGCGAACACCGAGACCGCGGCGTCGAGCATCTGCTGCTCGCGCACCGCGCGGGGCAGTCGTTTGGTCCCGCCGACCATGATGGCTCCTCACACTCGCCACACCCCCGCCGCGCGGCAGGGATCAGATCATCTTACCGTTCAGTAAGATTCAGCGGTAACCAGCCGCCCGCAACGCGGCGAGGACCTCCGATCGAGACCCACCCCCGAAGCGCCGGCGAATACGGGCGACGTGATGCTCGACGGTCTTCGCCGAGATGAACAACCGAGCGCCGATCTCGGCGTACGTGCAGCCGGCGAGAAGCTCGTGGGCGACCTGCGCCTCACGATCGGTCAACGGCCCCGATGGGGGTGTGAGCTGCGGGGATGGCGCTTCGGCGCTCGTCGGACGCGGGCTCGGCAGGTCGGGTGCGGCGGTGTCGGCGCACAGACGGGCGGCGTCCGTCGGTGCGCCGATGGCGACCAGTCCGGTGCGGGCCTGCACCACCCGCGGATCGTCGATCGGTGTTGCGGCGAAGGCCAGATCGTGCACGACACGCGCGGCCGCCGCCAGGGTCGCGGTGCGCTCGTCGCCGGGATTCGCCGACAGCGCCGTCTCGAGCCGGGCGAGCCGGTCCTCGGTGCCCGTCCGGTCACCGGCGGCGGCGCACGCGCGGATCGCGTACCAGTTCCACGTCACCGCCCAACCGCTCATGGTTCCGATTCCGGCGACGACCTCGTCGAATGCGGCGACCTGACCCCGTACGCGCGCCTGTTCGCCCGCTGCGGCGAGTGACAGCCACAACTCGCCGAGGGTGAGGGTGTCGGCGAGCCCGAACTCGACGGCAGCCGCCGCACGCAGTACCTGTCCGCAGCCGCCGGGAGTCGGCAGCGGGCCGAGCGCGGCGACCTCCGCACGCACCCGATCGGCGGGCGTGGGCGTGACCGGCGTAAGCGTCGGCGCGCCCGCCGCGGTGTGCGGATCGAGCAGCAGCGCAATCCACCGCAGGGCGAGATCACGGCGGTCGGCGTCGAAGACCTCGTCGGCCACCACCCGGGCGGCGAGGACATCCCCGGATTGCACGGCGAGCATCAGCGCGGGCCACGCGATGTCGTCACGATCGGTCAGCATCGGCAGCGCCCGCAGCAGTCCGTCGAGCGTAGGGCCGCTGATCGGCTCACCGAACAGGGCTCGCAGCGCGTCACGTTGCGCCGTGCGCGCGGCCGTCGGCGCCGCACCGGTGTCGGTCAGGTAGTGGGCGGCGGCGTCGCGATCCCCGACGTCGAGCAAGGCGCGGACCGCCGTGATCGGTTGCGTCGCAGCATACTTAGGGCCCAGCCAGCGAATGAGGTCGGCGGCGTGCGACGGCCGGCCGGCGGCGAGCGCGATCCGCGCCGCCAGAATGGTCGGGGCGACGTGTGTGGCCGCAGGACTCGTTGCGGCTCCGATGATCTCGTCGACGATCCGTGATGCACGGTGGACGTCACCGGCGGCCAGCGCCAGATGTGCTCGGCGCATGGCGATCTCGGACGCATCACCACCGGCGCCCGCGGCCGCGGTCAGGAGCACCTCCGCCTCCGACGCCGACGCCCGGGCCGCCGCCTCGAGCAGCGCCGCACTCACCCGGGGCTCACGAATACCCAGTTCCGCTGCGGCCATCGCATCACCCGGCGAGATCGAGCCGACTCCCATGCGGCGCACCACGCTCGCGCGCCGTACCTGCGCAACACGCCCCGGACCCAGGGTCTCCACCAGCGGTCCCCGAGCGGTCGGCACCAGGGTGTCGGAGCTCAGGAGCAGACCACTGCCCCGAGCCCGGTCGACCGCGGTGATCGCGCTCTGCTCGTCGATGTCGAGGGCCTCGGCGACCACCGAGGTGTCGAGCCCGTTGCCCTCGACGGCGACGGCGAGGGCGCCGAGCACGGCGTCATCGAGATGCTCCAGGCGCCGCCGGTACGCCTTCCGTGCGAGCACCGCCGCCCTCTCGACGGGATTGAGCGGAGGCGAATCCGGATGTGCCGCACCGAACTCGGATGCCAGCGTCACGAGGATCTCGTCGATGAGGCCCGGTGCACCCGCGCACGTGCGTCGGATGTGGGAGGCCTGCGTCGGATCGAGGTCGACGCGCCGCAGCAGGGCCCGATCGAGCACCCACGCGGTCGACACCGGAGTGCACACGCGAACTCCGCCACCCGGACGGGACCGTTGGATGAGACCGGTGATCATGGTGTCGCGCAACCTGTTCTCGGTCGCGGCGAGCACGGCGAGGTGACCGTCGTCGAGCGCCGAACGCAACCGGGCGATGCTCGCGACGGGCCAGGCATGGACGTCGTCGGCGACCACGACGGGCCGGCGACCGTGGGTGTCGGGCGTCTGCGCATCCCGTGGGATGCCGACGACGACCCGCGCACCGGCGGCACGCAGGCGTTCGGCGAGGCTCGTCAGCGCCCGCGACCGGCCGCTGCCGGGCGGACCGACCAGAACGGCGAGATCGAGACCGCAATCGTGGTGGCCGAGTTCGTCGACGACGCGGAGCGCCCAGGGATCGGAATCATCGGCGGGCAGAGGCGCCACGGCGGGGGCCGCGAGGCCCTCGCTCACGGGCACGCCGGAAGTCCGACGAGACCACAGGTGATCTGACCGACGCCACCGAGGACGTCGCCGGGCAACTGGCGCACCGCGCCACCGATTCCGCCACCCGAGCCACTGTTGCCGGAGCCGGAGCCGCCGGACGACGTACCACCGCCAGAGCCGTCGTCGGTGCCGCCGGTGTCGGTGTTCCCGGTGCCGCTACCGCTGCCCGTGCCCCCGTTTGTCGCGCCACCGTTGTCGGTACCCCCGTTGGAGGTCGACGGCTGCGGTGCCGCGGTGGACGCGGCCGGTTGACCGGGCTGCGCGCCGCTCGAGGCGGCCGGGGCACCGGCGGCCGTCGAGGTGGGCGCTCCGGTGGTGGCAGTGCGCCCGGCGGTTCCCGTCGTCGCGGCGGCACCGCCCGACCTCGACGTCGTCGGGCCACCGGCCGCGGCGGACGCCGCCGTCGATCGCGCGGGGGTCGATGCCCCGTGTGCTCCGCTGGGCACCGCACCCTCGGCCGGCGCGGGTGTCGCCGGCTTGGTCGAGCCGACGAGTCCGGTACCCACCGACAATCCGGCGGCAGTGAACACCGCGATGACCGCCACACCGAGCGCAACCAGAACACCGCGCTTGCGATTGGAGAGGCGTTGCGCCGGAGCACTTTCGGAGACCGGTGCCGGTTCGACGGCGTGGATCGGGGCGGGTGCGGGCAGGGGCGCGGCCGCGGCAAGCAGCGCGGTGGCGTCGTCGGGGCCACCGGCAGCGGCAAGACGGTCCGCAGCAAGACGGTCTGCGGAGATCAACGCCGCGCCCACCGCGGCGGCGCCCGACGGATCGGGGTCGAGGATCACCGGGATGTGCAGTGCAGATTCGAGCAGTTCGGAGACGATGGGGACCGACGAGCCGCCGCCGACCGCGACGATCGCCGCCACCCGACGCGGATCGACGCCCGCGGCGGCGAGCGCGTCGCGCACGAGGCTCACCGATTCCAGCACCGGCCCACGCACCAGCTCGTCGACGTCCTCCCGCACGAGCCGGGCCTGCGTGCGATGCTCTCCGACCGAGATGTCCACGGCGGTACCGGTATCCGTCGACAGCCGCTCCTTCGCGGTGCGGCAGCGCCCGCGGAGTTCGGTGAGGTCGGCGAGGATCGAGGGATTGTCGACGGAGGCGCCCAACGTGTGGCCGAGCCCGGTGGCCTCCAGGGTGTGATCGAGCAGTAGCCGGTCGATGTCGCGGCCGCTCACCAGCGTCGAGGTCAGCGGGCGCGTCAACGGTGTCGGATCGGTACCGGCGGCGAGCACCGTCACCGTGGTGGCGGACGCACCGAAGTCGTAGACGACGACGGGATCACCGTCGGCGAAGGCCCCCGTGCTGTGTTCGGCGGCGGTCACCGCGGTCACCGCCGCACTCGTCCAGTCGCAGCGGTCCGCGGTGAGCCCGGTGGCCGCCTGCACCGCGCGGCCGACGTCGGCGATCACCGCCGGAGACCACCCGTCGGGGACCGCGAACGTCACATGCACGGTCTGGGGGTCCGCGCCGGTGGCATCTAGTATCTCGGTGAGCAGCCGATGGACGGCCTGCGCGTAGAGCGCCTCGGCGAACACCGGATCCCCTGCGGCGTCGACGAGACCGACCGGATCGCCGATGCGATGCAAGAAGTCGTCACGTCCGGCGAGCTCGACCGTCGGACGGGTGACGGTACCCGCCCAGCCGTCGGCGTACGCACCGACCGCGATCGAGAGGTCGGTGCCGATCTTGATGCCGATCGCCAACGCGGTCGCCGCCTCATGATCGCCCACACCCCCGGCCGGCTCGGGTGTCGCGTCATGCCGGATGTCGACGGTCATCGTCTCTCCTCAGTCTCCTCAACCGGCGTGGACGCGCCGGGTGACCCGCAGGTCACACTGCTCATCATGTCGCGACAGCCCGGCGTGTCGTTAGCCGACAGGGCAAAGATGGGGGATTTTCCCCGCATTGGTCACCCGGCGCATGGGCCGTAGGGGAAACACCCCCTCGCCGGGCGTGTCAGGGGGTGGCCGGGCAAGGGGGGATTTTTCCCCGATGTGCCGGCCCGGCGGTCGCCATAGCGTGGTCGTCATCCACCGCATGTCATTTGAGGAGACTTCCCATGAGCAGCAACAATGCCGTTCTCGACTTCATCCTGGGGCTGTTGCGCGACGACGAAGCCCTTGAGGGGTATTGCCGATCGCCGCAGACCGTGCTCGCCGCGGCCGGACTCAGTGGGGTCAGCCCGGCCGAGGTGGCCGCGGCGGCACCGTTGGTCGCCGGCGGCGGCACCGGTGGCGCGCTCGGCGCCATCGCCGGTGCAGGCGGCGCTGTGGGTGCAGGCGGCGCTGTGGGCGGCGGGGCGCTCGGCGGGCTGGGCATCGGCGGCGGGGCATTGGGCGGACTCGGTCTCGGCGGCGCAGCACTGGGCGGACTGGGCCTCGGCGGCGCAGCGCTGGGTGGTGTCGGGCTGGGTGGTCTCGGGCTGGGCGGTGTGAACGTCGGCGGATTCTCTCTCGGCTCCATCGACTTCGGCAGCGTCCTCGGCGGCATCGGGGTCGGCGGCGCCGATCTCTCCGGATTCGCCTTGACCGCAATCGATCTCGGCGGCATCGCCTTCGCCGAGCTGGACCTCGCCGGACAACTCGCGGTCGGACTCGCGGCGACCCTGGCCGCAGGCGTCGGCGCGGGCGGCGCGGTCGCCGGCCAACTGGGTGCCGCGCTCGGCGGCGCATTCGACCTGCTGCTCGGCGGTGACGCCCTGGTCGGGGGTGCACTCGGCAGCGGAGCCGAGATCGGCGGCCACCTGGCAACGACGCTGATCGGTGCGCTGGGCTTCGGCGGCGAGCTCGCCGCCCAACTGTCGTCCTCGCTCACCGCGGTGCTGTCCGTCGGTGCCGGTCTCGTGGGAGCAGGAAGTGCCGAACTCGGCGCCGTACTGTCGGCCGGGCTGACCGCGGGTGGCCAGATCGCCGGAGCGTTCGCCGCGTCGCTGGGCGCCACCCTCGGTGCCGCGCTCGGCGCGGGCGGAGCCCTCGGAGCCGACTTCGCGGCCGGACTGACCGCAGGCCTGGACGCCGCCACCGCGCTCGGTGCGAGTCTCTCGGGTGTCCTGGACCTCGGTGCAGGCGCGTCGGCCGCGCTGGGCACCGCACTGACCGGCACATTCGCCGCGGCAGGTGGGGTCGGTGCCGAACTGACCGGGCTTCTCGACGCCGGCGCCGTCGCCTCCCTCGCCGGCGAGCTGACCACCACCCTGTCGGGTGCACTCGCGACCGGTCTGGCCGCCGGCGGTTCGGTGGCCGCCGGGCTCGGCGGTGCGCTGGGCGCCGCGCTGGCCGGCAGTGCAGCCGCTGCCGGTGGCATCGCGTTGACCGCGGGCGCCGGGGCCGGTACCGCGATGTCGGCGGCACTGACCGCGGCACTCGGGATCGGTGGCGCGGGCGGCGCCGGACTGACGGCCGCACTCGACTCCGCCCTTTCCGGCGGCATCTCCACGGCCCTGTCCGGAGGACTCGCGACGGCCCTCGACGCACACACCGACCTGGGCGCCGCTCTCGGAGCAAGCCTGGCCTCGACCCTGGGCGCAGGCGGTGCCGTCGCCGGCGACCTCGGTGCCGCGTTGGGTGCCGCGCTCGCCGGCGGAATCGACGCCAACGGCACCGTGAGCGGCCTGCTCGCCACCGGCGCGGGCCTCGACACCGCGCTCGGCGCCACCCTGAACTCGACCCTCGGCGCCACGATCGGCTCGGCGCTCGGCGCCTCCACCGCTCTCGATCTCGGCGGCGCGCTGGCCGGCGTGCTCGACACCGCCGGGGTGGGCGGCGCGCAACTGTCGGCGTTGCTCGACGGTGGCCTCGCCGGGGGGCTGGCGACCGAACTCGGCGCCGTCGGCGGACTCGGCGGCGACCTCGCCGCCGCGCTCGGCGGGTCGCTCGGCGGGATGCTCGCCGCGGCCACCGGCATCGACGGAAGCCTCAGCGGCGCAACGCAAGCCACATTGGGGCAGGTCCTCGCGGCCGACCTGGGTACCGCTCTGGGCGTCGACGGGGCACTGATCGGGCAACTCGGGGGCGCCCTCGACACAGCACTCGGTGGTCAACTCGCCGGTGGTGGACTGATCGGCGGTGGACTGATCGGGGGCCTCGACTCCGCGGCGCTCACCGCGACGACCGGCGAGCTGTCCGGCGCGCTGTCCTCCGCACTCGGCGGTGGCGGCGAGATCGGCTCCGCGCTCGGCGGATCGTTCGGGGCCGTCCTCGGTTCGGCCCTCGGTGGTGACCTCGGCGGCGCCGTCGCCGGCTCGCTCGTCGACGGCGCCGATCTCGGCACCTCTTTGACCTCGGCGCTCGGCGGCGCCTTGAACCTCGACACCGGCCAGGCCGGGTCGATCACCGCGGGCCTCACCTCGACACTCGAAGCCGGCGGCGGCATCGACCGGATCGTCGACGCCGACCTCGTCGCCGTCGCGCAGCCCGCCCTGACACTCGGCCAGAACGGCATCGTCGGCAGTGGTGTGATCTCCGCCGGCGGTGGCGCAGCCCTGCAGACCGCGGCGATCGCCGACGGCCTCGCCGGCGCCGGCTCGGACCTCACCGGCGGTCTGGGGCTCTCGACCGATCTCAACCACACGCCCGACCTCGGACTGGGACTGACGGGCACGTCCGACGCGGGCCACCACCTCGGCGCAACGGTGGACGGGGCGTTGGACGGCAGCCTCGGCGCGCTCGGCGGCGCCGGACTCACCGGCGCGGGTACCGGCGAGTCGGGCATCGGCACCGGCACCGATCTGGGCACCGGGCTCACCCACGTCGGCAATGATCTGACCGGTGGTCTGGGCCTCGGTGGGGGCGGCGCGGCCGCCGGCGGGCTCGTTGGCGAGATCGGCTCGCACCTCGGTGGGCTGACCGGCGGTGACGCCGGCGGTTCGATCGACGGTCACGGCCTGGCCGGTACCGCACTCTCCGGCCTGCAGAACACGACGACCACCGAGGGCACCGTCACCGAAAGCGGCCACGGCGCACTCGGATCGATCGCCCAGGTCGGCGCGAACGGTATCGGCCTGGGACCGGGCACCACCGATCCGGGCACTTCCGACCCGGGCTCGTCCGGTCTGACGGCCGGCGCTTTGGGTACCGGCGCAACCGATTCCGGCACAACGGGTTCCGCGGCCGCGGACAACCCGCTCGGCCACACCCTCGACGCCACCACCCACGCGACCGGCGATCTCACCTCGGGCCTGTCCGGAGGACTCGAGAGCGGCCTCGGGGGTGGCCTGACCGGCGCCGATTCCGGCACCGAGTCCACGACCCCGCATCCCGATGCCGGACACGGCATCGGGGGCCACGAAGGACTTCTCGGCGGCTGACGACGACGTCCACCGTCGCGCGCGTGGCCTCACGGCTCGCGCCGCCGAGGAGATGGTGGTCGGTGATCTCCTCGGGGATCACCGACCACATCCCCCCTGCCCTTTCCCTGCCCGCGTGACCGGAGCCGCGGGCAGGGAAAGGGTCTTCGCTTTCTCACCGGGATGCCGCGACCCGAAGGCACCGGTCGGGCTACCGTGGGAGCACCATGTCGCACACATCCGCCGAACAACAGGTCATGTATCCGGCCGCGCCACAAGACAACACGCCGAATACTCCCGCGCCGCACGGCGCCGCGCCCGCTTCCTCCGATCTTCGCCCCACCGGATCGACGATCTCCGATCTCATCGGTCGGGTCGCGGCACTGGCGGCACAGACCCGGCGCGACGACCTGACCGCCCGCTTGCAGGGCGCCCACGCGAGACTCTCCGATCCCCGACTGCGCATCGTCGTCGTCGGCAACCTCAAACAGGGCAAGAGCCAGTTCGTCAACGCGTTGCTGAACCTGGGTGTGTGCGCGGTGGGCGACGACGAGAGCACCGCCGTGCCCACGCTGATCTCCCACGCCGAGCAGCCCGCCGCCCAGCTGGTGGTCGCCGGCACCGACCAGCCGATCCCGATCCCCTTCGACGAGGTCACCGCCGTCACCCCCTCCAGCACCCACACCCAGGGACGCGAGGTGATGCGACTGGAGATCACCGCGCCCGGACCACTGCTGGCCGACGGACTCGTCGTGATCGACACCCCGGGCGTCGGGGGCCACGGACATCCTTATGCCGCAACAACTCTCGGAATGGTCGCGGCCGCCGATGCGGTGTTCATGGTGACCGACGCCAGCCAGGAGTTCACCGCACCCGAGATGGCGTTTCTGCGTCAGGTGGTCGATCTGTGCCCGACCGTGGCCTGCCTGCTCACCAAGACCGACCTCTACCCGCACTGGCGTCGGATCGCCGACGCCGACCGCGGACACCTGCAGACCGCGGGCATCGACATCCCGCTGCTTCCCGTCTCGTCGACGATGCGCGCCCACGCCCTGCGTCTCGGCGACGAACAACTCAATGCCGAGGCGGGTTTCGCCGACCTCTATCGGTATCTCCGGGAAACCGTGGTGCCCTCGGCACGGCGGTCCGCGCGCACCGCGGCCGGCACCGACCTGCGGACCGTCTCCGAGCATCTGGCCCTGACCCTGGGCAGTGAGCTTGCGGCACTGAAGAATCCGGAGACCGCCGATCGTGCGGTGCGAGGTCTGCGCGAGGCCCGGGCCAAGGCCGAGGAACTGCGTCGGTCGTCCTCACACTGGCAGCAGACCCTCACCGACGGGATCTCCGACCTGGCCGCCGACATCGATCACGACCTGCGGGACCGGCTGCGGGCGGTGACCCGGGAGGCCGAGCGCGCCATCGACGACGGCGATCCAGAGAAGGACTGGGATCGGTTGTCGGAGTGGCTGATCGATCAGACCGCGACCGCGGTCGGCGACAATTTCGTGTGGGCGCATGAACGCTCGGTGTGGCTGGCCGAGCGGCTCGCGGAGCACTTCGCCGAGGCCGGCTACGCCGATCTGCCGGCCATCGACTTCGCCGGTGTCGACGGCATCCTCGATTCCGTCACCGAGCTCAGCGCGCCCAACACGTCGTCGATGTCGATCACCCAGAAGGTGATCGTCGGGATGCGCGGCTCCTACGGCGGCGTGCTGATGTTCGGGTTGATCTCCACGATGATGGGTATGGCGCTGATCAATCCGGTGTCGGTGGGTGCGGGATTGTTGTTAGGCAGCAAGGCTTATCGCGACGACAAGCAGGCCCGGCTCGCCGATCGCCGCAACAAGGCCAAGGTGGTGGTGCGTTCGTTCACCGACGACGTCAGCTTCCAGGTCGGCAAGGAATCCCGCGACCGGTTGCGCACGATGCAGCGCATCCTGCGCGATCACTTCGCCGAGATCGCCGAACAGGCGGCCCGTTCGATCAACGAGTCGCTCAGCGCCGCGCAATCGGCGGCGGCACTGGAGGATTCCGAGCGCGCCACCCGGGTGGCGACGCTGGAGAGCGAGTTGTCGGCGGTGGCGGCGCTGCGTCGCGCGGCCGAGGAGATCACCGGAAACCAGATCACCGGACCGGCCGCCTGATGAGTCCCGCACCCGGCCGCACTCCCCAGGCTCCCGACCTCATCGCGGCCGCGCGCACGGCCATGGCCGGCGATCGACGCGCACTCGATCGAATCGAGGAGTGTGAACGACAACTCCACGCGCCCTTGCGGATCGCGCTTACCGGCTCGCTGAAGGCGGGCAAGTCCACCCTGCTCAATGCCCTGGTCGGGCAGGACATCGCGCCGACCGACGCCACCGAGTGCACGCGGGTGGTCACCTGGTATCGCCGGGGCCGCACGGCGTCGGTCACCGCATGCGTCGATGACGGTGCCGCCGTTGCGGTTCCGGTGACCCGCATCGACGGCCGGCTCGGCTTCGACCTCGGGACCCTGACCGCTGATCGTCTCGATCGCATCGAGGTCACCTGGCCGACACGGGCGCTCGAGCATCGCGCGCTGGTCGACACCCCGGGGCTGGCGTCGTTGTCGTCGGACCTGTCGGCGTCGACCGAACGTCTCCTCGCACCCGAGGACGGGCGACCTCGGGTGGATGCGGTCGTCTATCTGCTGCGCACGCTCACCGCCGCCGATTCCGCCATGCTGCGGCGGATCACGGCGGCCATGGGCTCCTCGGCCGGTCCGCTCGGGGTCGTCGGGGTGGTCTCCCGGGCCGACGAGCTCGGCGCCGGGCGGGTGGATGCGATGCTGTCGGCGCAGGAGATCGCCGCACGTCTGACCGGCGAACTCACCCGCAACGGCCTGTGTCACTCGGTCCTCCCGGTGTCGGGGCTGCTGGCGTTGGGGGCACAGACGTTGCGGGAGAGGGAGTTCCGGGCGCTGCTCGCACTGGCCTCGGTGTCCGCCGACGATCTGGAGTCGGCGTTGCTGAGTATGGACCGGTTCACCCGCCCGGACATCCTGCCCGCGGTCGACCCGCAGGCCCGGCAGGCCCTGGCCGACCGGCTGGGCGTCTTCGGCATCCGACTGGCGGTGACGTTGATCCGGTTCGGGACGACGACGTCGTCGGCACTGTCGGCGGAGTTGCTGGCGCGCAGCGGCCTTTCGGAGCTCAGCTCCCTGATCACCGTGCAGTTCGGTCAGCGGGCCTGGCAGCTCAAGTCGCATTCGGCTCTGCGGACCCTCGACGGAGTGCTCACCGGAAGCCCGGAACCCGCGGCAGCCCAACTGCGTTCGTCGGTGCGACGTGCGCTCGCCGACACCCACGGCTTCCGCGAGCTGCGGTTGATCGGCGCCGTGCGGGCCGGACGGATCGGTCTGCCCGCCGAGACACTCGACGAGTTGAGCCGTCTCGTCGGGGACCGCGGCGTGCACGCGACCGTCCGTCTGGGGCTTGCGCACGACGCGACCCCGAATGAGGTGCGCGGCGCGGCCATCGACGCGGCCGGCAGGTGGCGGACGCGCGCGGCCCACCCGCTCGCCGATCCGCAGGTCGTCGATGCCGCCATGGTGGCGGTGCGCAGCGCCGAGGGCATTCTCGCCGACCTCGGTCGGCCGGACCCGTCGACGGGCCCGCCCATCGGCCGGACCACCGGCTGGACCCTCAACGCAGGGTCACACCGCCGTCCGGAATGAGGACCGCCACACCCGCGAGAACCCCGGCGAGCGCCGCCGCCGACGGCAGGTACCACGACACCCACATCATCGGCAGAACCGTATCGGTATCGGCGGGCAGCGAACTCGTCGTCACGATCCACGCGATTGCCAGCAGCGTCACGAGGACCGCCGAGCCGACCAGCACGGGCCGAGCCGCTGCCGCACCCTGACGCACGAGCAGCGCACCGAGGACCGCCGCGACGACGGCCAGCACCGCGACACCCGCGGCGACCAGCAGCGCGATGGACACGGTGGTGGAGACATCGGCGGCACTCGCGCCCTGATTGTCGGCCGCGAGCTCGGCACGCAGAGCAGTCGTCAACGCGTCACGCGACATCAGCACCACCACCGCGGCGACGACCAGCAGGACCACCTCGAGCGCCGCGAATCCGACGGCCAGATGTGTGCGACGCGTGCGCACGACCGGAGGCTGCGCCAACGGGGTGACGGCAACGCGCGGGCGTGGCGGCGGCGGCCGATGCGGCGGATGGGGATCACTCACGCGTGTTCACCCCGCTTTCCTCCGGCGGTCATCAGCACCGCAGTTGTCCCTTCGCCTTGAGGATGCGCACGACCGACTCGTCGACGCGCGACTGGCGCAGTTTCCCGGAACGAACCGCGGACTCGAGGCTGTCGAGGACGGCGGTCACCTTGTCGGTGGTGATCCACAGGGCGATGTCGCCGCCGGCGACGAGGAAGCGCTGCACCGCCTGCGGCAGCGGATACCGCTGGGTGATGGCACCCATCCCCGACAGGTCGTCGGAGAAGACGACGCCGTCGAAGGCCGGGCCGCCGTAGGGCTGCCCGGTCCGCAACATACGCATGGCGTTGACGCTCAGACTGGCCGGTGTGTCGCCAACGGTCAGTCCGGGCACGATCAGATGCCCGACCATCACCGCCGCATTTCCCGGATTTGCCAGCAGCGTCTTGTAGGGGACGAGATCGCTGCGCTCGAGTTGCGTGAGCGGCGGTGTGCGCACGACACCGAGGTGGGAGTCGCCCGAACCGTGTCCGTGCCCCGGGAAGTGTTTGAACACCGGCATCACACCGGCGGATTGGAGTCCTTCGGCGAAGGCCTGGGCGTATCGGGCCACGGTGGCCGGATCGTCGGAGAACGAACGGTCGCCGATGACCGCGTCGTCGGGTTCGTCACTGACGTCGGCGTCGGGGGCGAAGTCCACGGTGATGCCCAGCGCCCGCATCTTCTTGCCCTCGCTCGCCGCGAGGGCACGGACCTGTTCGGGCGTCTTGGTGCGGGCGAGTTCACGCGCCGACGGGCTGTCGACTCCGAGGGAGGACAACCGGGAGACGCGGCCGCCCTCCTGGTCGACGGTGACCATCAACGGGATCGACGAGGCGGCGGTGACCTTCTCGAGGGCGGCCGGGTCGGTGAGGATCGACTTGTCGGTCCAGCTGCCGATGAAGATGCCGCCCACCGGCTCTCGCTTGACCAACGACAGCGCGTCGGCGGTTCCGGTCACCCCGACGACGATCGACTGGCCCAGCTTCTGTCGCAGCGACATCTTCGCCAGGGTCGCCGCACCGCAACCGACGGGCGCCGCGGCACTCGTGGACGCGGCCACCGACGACCGGGTCGACGCCGACGAGGACGTGCTCGACGACGTCGGGGCGGCCGACGAGGAGGAGTCGGTGCCGCAGCCGACCACGGCGATACTTGTCACCGCCACCAGCGCGATCAGGTCACGAACCTGGCGAAAACGGCGTCGTCGAGTTGGGCCCATGGCACGAGTGTTGCATGTACCCTTGGGCAATGGACTCTCGACACCGGGAGCAGGGCGCGCGGACCGACTCCGCCCCGGCTGAGTCCGTGTCCGGCTCCGGTCCGGTTCCCCAGTCGGTGATGATCGCGTTCGACGGCGGCGCCAATTCCGAGCGGGCCATCACCTACGCCGCCCACTTCCTGCGGGCGACGACCGCACACGTGGTCACGGCCTGGCAGCCGGGCTCGTTGAATCCGGCGCGGCTGTCGAGTCTCTCGGCCGGCATCCAGCCCTTCGTCGACACCTCTCCGCTCGAACTCGACGTCGATGATGCCCTGCGCACGGAGGCCGCCGAGACCAACACGCGTGGCGTCGAGATGGCGCGGAACGCGGGCCTCGATGCGACCGGAACGCTGGTGGAGGTGGAGTCGACGGTGTGGGGTGCCCTGGTCGCCGCTGCCGATGCCCTCGACGTCGACCTGTTGGTGACGGGTACCCGCGGCGACTCCGGGCTCAAGGCGCTCCTGCGATCCAATGTGGCCGGCCGCGTGCTGAAGCACTGTCACCGACCGGTGTTCATCGTTCCGGCCAAGTGCGACAAGCAATTTCCGGTGACACCGTGATCCCAGGTGACACCGTGATCCCCGCGGCGTCTTGCGCTCACGCGCCGATGGTGCCATCCTTGACAGTCATGACTACCGGAAAGGCGGCCACCGCCTCCCTCGCGTGAGCCCCGTGCCGTTCCACCGAGCCGGCATCGATCGCCGGAAGATATTCTCCAGCAATCATTTTCCACCAACACCACCAGGTGACTCGGAGTCGTCGGCGATCGCCGACCACCTGATCCACACCCGCGAGGCCTGGCTCGAGCACGGACTCGACACCCGGCGGGCCGATCGCACCACCACCGAAGCCGCGATCTCCGATCTCTACCGGATCGCCAAAAACCCTCCCCCACAATTCATCTGGGAGAGTTCACCGCACGCAGCGGTGCGGTCCATCCGGACCGAGAAGCTCGACACCACGACAGCTCCCGGACGTGACGACGCCCCCAATCGGATCGCCGCGATGCTGGCACGCTCACGCGACGCCGTCGAGAAGCGTCTCGATCGGCTGACGCCGGCCTTCCCGAATGCACGTGCGACCGCCGGACATACACGAGCCCTGAGCCCGGCGGAGGCACTCGAGAGCGGAGCCGACGTCGTCGACGTCATCCGGGAAACCATCCGGGACTCGTTGCGCACCAGCCTCTTCGACAACATCGGCCGTCCGATCAAGTCGACGCTGCCGGTGATGCCCGGCGTCGGCACGTGGTTCGGCCAGCACGAGGCGCATCGCAGCGCGTTCGGGCTCGTCGTCCACCGATGGGGGTTGGTGCGGCTGCCGCCAGACGAAGTCGAACTCCTCGAGATCACCACGGCCCTGGCCGTTTCCGCCGGGTGGTGGTGGGCATTCGACGACGTCTGCGTCCTTGCCGAACGGCCCGTATCGGTGAGTACCGAACCCATCCCGTACAGCCCGCACGGCACACGGCGGCTGCATTCCGACGACGGTCGCGCCGTCGCCTACGCCGACGGCTGTGCCGTCCACGCCATTCACGGAACGATCGTGCCGCAGTGGGTGATCGACGATCCGACACCCGAGCGCATCGCCGCCGAACGCAACATCGAGATCCGCCGCACCGCGATCGAACGCATCGGCTGGGATCGATGGATCGACGACGCCGGGATGCAGCTGATCGACGAGTCCGACGATCCCGGTAACGAGGCGGCCACTCTCACGCTGTACGCCAGCCCACGGCAATGGCGGACCAATCAACGAATCCTGGTGGTGACCAACGGCTCCCGGGAACGCGATGGCCGGCGCCGGCGCTACGGCATCCACGTGCCCGGCTGGGTGCCCACCGCTCTGACCGCCGCGGCCTGGACCTACGGTCTCGACGCCGCCGACTACGCCCAACTCGTGCGCCGAACCTGAGGCGCATCCCGCCTACCACCGCACCGGAACACACCACCGCACCAGAACACACGCGAGACACACATGACTTCAACGGCATCGGTCACCACCACCCTCGCCGAACTCACCGAGCAGAGTGGTCTCGGCGTCCTCGATCACCTCGACACCGCACTCACCATCCCGGTCACCGCCGGGCTGCAGGCGCAGGGCGACCTCCTCGTGGTCCCGTGGCGCATGGTCGCCGCCGCCGAGGCGCGGTCGGGGGCGTCGATGACGCCCACACCGGTGCCGCCGACAGGCATCGAGATCCTCCGTAGCGCCGGCGGCGGCAACCCGCACACCCTGCTCGCCGACGGGGAGTGCACCTGGACCGGGCGATGGTTCGTCGATGGCGACGGCTTGACCCTCGGCTTCGTCGACGCATCGTCGGTCGCCTACCTGCTACATCCCGAGCACGGCGCGAGCGGGATCGCCCCCGGCCGGTACGTCATCCGCCGCCAACGCGAGGCGGCCGACGAGCTCTACGGACTCGCCTGGCCGTTCAGCCGATTCAGTCGCTTGGACGGGTCCCGGCTGGTTGCCGACTGAACGCGGGCACGGCGAGGCACCCGCGCGCTCACGCGAGCGCTCTGCGCGCCGATGGTAGTTTGGCCACCATGCGCAACAACCGCCTGATCGCCGGAGCCGTCGCCGGAGTTGCCGGCATCCTGGTCGGACTCGGCGCGGTGCTCCTCGGCGGGGTCCTGTCGGCGCAGACGAGCCCGTCGACGGACCTGAACAACATCAATCCGAACAGCGGCTTCGTCCAGGGCTCGGTGGACTACGGATCACGGGGTGGCTCCGGCGACAGCCAGTGAATTCGAGCGACCCGGCCGCAGTGAGCTCGAGCGACCCGGCCGCAGTGAGCTCGAGCGACCCGGCCGCGCAGCGCACGCTTGAGCGCCGCGGCGGAGCCGCCCTGGGACACAGCGGTGTGGCGGTCGCCGCCCTCGTCGCGCTGGTCGTCTCGTTCCTGCAGTCGCCCGGCCTGACCGCCGCCGACACCAAACTCGACCTCACCGCCAACCCGCTCGGCTTCCTCGCGCGCGCGGCGCACCTCTGGACGCCGCAGGCACCGCTGGGCCAGGTGCAGAACCAGGCCTACGGCTACTTCTTCCCGCACGGGGCGTTCTACGCGGCCGGTGAGCTGATCGGTCTTGCGCCGTGGGTGACCCAGCGGCTGTGGTGGGCGGTGCTCCTGCTCGTCGGCTTCGTCGGTCTCGTCCGTCTTGCCGAGGCGCTGGCCGTGGGATCGATGGGCTCACGTCTGCTGGCCGGCGCGATCTTCGTGTTGTCGCCGCGGGTGTTGACGACGATCGGCTCGATCTCGTCGGAAACACTGCCGATGATGCTGGCCCCCTGGGTGCTACTGCCGGTGGTACATGCGCTGGATCGCCGCGACGACACGCCCGTGTGGCGGCACGCGATGCGCTCGGCGGTGGCCGTCGCGCTGATGGGCGCGGTCAACGCGGTCGCCACGCTCGCGGCATTGGGCGTCGCGGTCGTGTGGTTTCTGCTGTGCGCACGCACCGACGTGCGCCGGTGGTGGCGCTTCGGGGTTGCTTGGGCGGCCGGGCTGACGCTGGGATGCGCGTGGTGGATCGTGCCACTGCTCATCCTGTCGCGGGTGTCGCCGCCGTTCCTGGATTTCATCGAGTCGTCGCGGGTGACCACCGAGTGGACGTCGCTGACCGAGGTGCTGCGCGGCACGAGTTCGTGGACACCGTTCGTCTCCACCGAGCGCGTGGCGGGCGCCGTGCTGGTGACCCAGCCCGCCGCGGTCCTGGCGACCGGCACCCTGGCCGCCGCGGGATTGGCCGGATTGTGCATGCGGCACATGCCGTATCGGCGACGCTGGATCGCGATCCTGACGATTGGGCTGCTGCTCATGTGCACCGGATACGCGGGCGGGCTCGGGTCACCGATCGCCGAGCCGGTCCGGGTGTTCCTCGACGGCCCGGGCGCATTCCTGCGCAACGTCCACAAATTCGAGCCGTTCGTGCGGCTGCCGTTGGTGCTCGGTGTCGCACACCTGTTGGCGCGCGTTCCGCTGCCGGGGTCGGCGCCGACCCGAGAGTGGTTGCGGGCGTTCGCACATCCGCAACGATCACGGCCGGTGGCCGCGGCGCTGGTCGTCCTCGTCGCCTCGGCCGGCGCCGGCTCGCTGATGTGGACCGGTCAACTCGCCCCCGACGGCGCATATCGCGCCATCCCGGACTACTGGACGCAGACGGCGTCGTGGCTCGGTGCGCACGCCCACGACGGTGTATCCCAGGGTGGTGTCTCCCAGAACGGTGTCGAACAACGGGCGCTTGTCGTTCCGGGTGCACCGTCGGCCGATCAGTTGTGGGGATTGACGCGTGATGAGCCACTGCAACCACTTGCCGACTCCCCGTGGGCCATCCGTGACGCGATCCCGCTGACGCCGCCGGGGGCGATCCGGGCTCTCGACTCGGTCCAGCGCGATCTGGCCGACGGGCGGGCATCGCCGGGTCTCGCTGCGACACTGGCCGATCAGGGGATCGGCATCGTCGTGTTGCGCGCCGATCTCGACCCCGACACCTCGCGGTCGGCGCGTCCGCTGCTGGCCCAACAGGCCCTCGACGGGTCGCCCGGCCTGACCCGTGCTGCGTCGTTCGGTCCGCTGGTGAGCCAGCCCAGCGCCAAGGGTGTGGTGCGCGACAACGGTTTACGCCCACCGATGCGCGCAATCCAGATCTACCGGGTCGATGCGGCGGGCGGCACGGGTCCGTCGCTGACCGATACCGCGTCGATGCCGCGTGTCGCCGGAGGACCCGAAGCGCTTGCCGCACTGGCGGATCTGCGTGCACGGTTGGGTGAACCCCCCGCCGGCCCCACACTGATGCAGGCCGACGCGCAACGCGCAGACCTGCCGTCGGTGCCGGTGATCCTCACCGACACCCCGGCCGACCGGGAGACCGATTTCGGCCGTGTCGACGACCACAGCTCGGCGATCCGTGCGCCCGGGGATCCGCGCCGGACGCAGAATGCGGCTCCGGATTATCCCGTTGCCGGACAACCACTCACCGAAGGGCAATGGCTTCTCGACAACCAGCCGGACGGGGTGCGGGTCTCGACGTCGGGGTCGGCGTCCGATGCCACCCAGCCCGGACAGACCTCACCGGCGAACTCCGCGGCCGCCGCCTTCGACGGTGATCCCTCCACGGCGTGGGTGTCGGCAGGTCTCACCTCGGCGGTCGGACAGTGGATGCGCCTGGACTTCGACCGTCCGCGAAGCGATCTCGCCCTGCGGCTGACAACAGCGAAGGCACTCGGACCGGACGTCTCGTCGATCGTGGTGACCACCGAGGCCGGGTCGACCGTGGTCTCCGGTCTCCAACCCGGCAAGCCCGTGACGGTCACCGCACCGAGCGGACCGACCCGGTGGGTGCAGATCCGCGCCTCGGCCACCGACGACGGCAGCGCCGGAAACCAGTTCGCGCTCGGCGAGGTCGGGGTCATCGATCTGGCGTCCGGGCTGCCGCTGACCATC